>NZ_JACVUO010000015.1:0-153007 GCF_016625145.1 Pantoea sp. S61 | reverse complement strand
CTCAGTGGTGGCGCATTATAGGGAGTTATTCGGAGCTGACAAGGGTTTATTACAAAAAATTGACTGAGCGCTACTTTTTTAACCGAACAGGCTAAAAACAGACATTTCTCGATCAATAATCAGTCAAAAGCCCCCGTTAAGCGGCACAAATCAGCGTCACGCGTATAAGCACCAATGCTATTCTGTTAGTCCAACGCCGTTTTCTTTGTTGCAGACTGAACAATTATTAAAGAAGGACTTTCAATGATTCGCTCCGCGCGCAGTATGGCCGGCTTGCCCTGGATCGCCGCAATGGCGTTTTTCATGCAAGCCCTCGATGCCACCATCCTCAATACTGCGCTTCCTGCTATCGCCACCAGTCTCGACCGTTCCCCTCTTGCCATGCAATCTGCTGTGATCAGCTATACGCTCACTGTCGCCATGCTGATCCCGGTCAGCGGCTGGCTGGCCGATCGCTTCGGCACGCGCAAAGTCTTTATCGTGGCCGTTTCACTGTTTACGTTGGGGTCTTTAGCTTGTGCACTTTCGGGCTCGCTGAGCATGCTGGTTATCTCGCGCATTATTCAGGGTGTTGGCGGCGCGATGATGATGCCGGTCGCGCGCCTGGCATTGTTGCGCGCTTATCCACGCAGTGAATTGCTGCCGGTACTTAACTTTGTGACCATGCCGGGATTAGTCGGACCAATTCTGGGGCCGATGCTCGGTGGCCTGCTGGTCACCTACGCCAGCTGGCACTGGATATTCCTGATCAACATTCCCATCGGCATCGCGGGCATCTTCTATGCACGTAAATATATGCCGGACTTCACCACGCCTAAGCGCCGCTTTGATTTTGGCGGCTTCATTCTGTTTGGCTTAGGTCTGGTGCTGATATCCGTCGGTATCGAACTGTTCGGAGAGCGTATCGTGTCGCCGTGGCAGGCGGTGCTGGTGCTGTTAGCCGGTGTCGCGCTATTGCTTCTATATATAGTGCATGCACGCCGCCATCCTGCACCACTGATCAACTTACCGATGTTTAAGACCCGAACCTTCTCGGTCGGCATCATTGGTAATATCGCGGCACGTCTGGGCACGGGTTGTATTCCGTTCCTGATGCCATTGATGTTACAGGTGGGCTTTGGTTATCCCGCGCTGATAGCGGGTTGCATGATGGGGCCAACGGCGATTGGCTCGCTGCTGGCCAAATCCACCGTGACACAAGTGCTACGTCGCTTCGGTTATCGTAAAACGCTGGTCAGTATCACCATCATCATCGGCATTCTTGTCGCCAGCTTCTCACTGCAGACACCGGGTGAAAGTGTATTGATGCTGTTAGCCGCACTGTTTGTATTAGGTATGGCGATGTCGACACAATTCACCGCGATGAATACCATCACCCTGGCCGATTTGAATGATGAGAATGCCAGCGGTGGTAACAGCGTGCTGGCGGTAACGCAGCAGGTATCGATCAGCTTTGGCGTGGCCGTCAGTGCGGCGGTACTGCGTTTTTATCAGGATTTCGAGAGCACAACCGTGCAGCAATTCCACGCCACCTTCCTGACGATGGGCGTGATTACCGTGCTGTCCGCGTTTGCTTTCCTGATGTTGCGTCCCGGCGATGGCCGCAATCTAATCGCCAATCGTGAGAAAAAGAAGAAAACCGCTTAAACCGAACCCCGTTCCACCAGCTCCGGCGTCAGTACCAGCGTTTGCTGACTGGCGTCGGGATCGCTCATACGGTGAATCAGCGTATCAATCGCCAGTTCACCCAATTCATCTTTAGGCTGATGGACAGTGCTGAGCGGCGGCGTGAGATAACGCGCCAGTTCGATATTGTCATAGCCCATCACCGCAATATCTTGCGGCACGCGTAAACCAGCCTGGAATAGCGCGTGATAAACGCCCACCGCCATCGCATCATTACTGGTGAAAACCGCTTCGGGTAGCAACTCAAGGGTCAGTAGTTGGTTCATCGCATTAAACCCACCCTGAAATTCGAAATCACCGTCGACCACATAGCCGGGCAACACCGGTAATCCACTGTTGCTCATCGCTTTATGGAAACCTTCCAGACGCAAACGCGCCGGAGTTTTATCCTGCGGACCGGCAATACAGGCAATACGCGTGTATCCGCGATCGATCAGATGCTGCGTTGCCAGTTCGCCTCCTAGCAGCGCATTATCCTGAATGATGTCGCCACGCCCTTCAAACGGCGCCCAGTCCATCATCACCATGGGTACGGACGGATAACGATTGAGGATCTCCGCAGAGGGAAGGTGCGTCTCGGTGCACATCATTAATAAGCCATCAACACGCTTTTGCATCAGCGTTTCGAGGCTGCGATTCATGCGTTCTTCATCGCCTTCGGTGTTACACAGAATGAGGCTGTAGCCGCGTTCGTAGCAGCTATTCTCCACGCCACGCACCACTTCGGAATAGAACGGGTTACTGCTGGCCGTCAGCAGCATACCGATGGTACGCGTCTGATTGATCTTCAAACTGCGCGCCAAAGCGGAAGGCGCGTAGTTCAGCTCACGAATCGCTTGCTTAACCTTTTCCCGCACCTGCTCGCTAACAAAGCGATTGTTATTGATGACGTGGGAAACAGTGGAGGTGGAGACGCCCGCCAGGCGGGCGACATCTTTCATGGTCGCCAAAGGCTTAACCCTGTTGCTGCAGGAAGTTATCGATCTCAGTGCGCCACGGCACTGAGGGCTGTGCACCTGGACGCGTCACCGCAATCGCGGCGGCGGCATGGGCAAAACGCACGGCATCATGCATTGCGACACCTTCCAGACGCGCGGTAATAAAAGCACCGTTAAAAGTATCGCCTGCTGCGATGGTGTCGATAGCCTGCACGGTGAAGCCCGGAATACGCACGCCTGCGCCCTGCTCGCTCAACCACACACCACGACGACCTAAGGTAATCAAAACGGTAGAGATGCCTTTATCATGCAACGCCTGCGCCGCACGTGCCGCATCTTCATCACTTTTCACCGCGATACCGGTCAGAATTTCGGCTTCGGTTTCGTTCGGTGTGATGATATCGATTAAGGCCAGCAGCTCATCAGACAAATGAGTGGCAGGCGCTGGATTCAGAATCACTTGCGTGGCATTGGCACGCGCAATCTTCGCTGCCGCCAACACGCTTTCCAGCGGCGATTCCAACTGCATCAGCAAGGCCTCCGCATCAGCAATCACTTGCTGATGGCGATCGACACAGGCTGGCGTCAGCGCCGCGTTAGCACCGGAATAGATGCCGATATTATTTTCACCTTCGCCATTCACGAAGATCATCGCCACGCCGGTGGCTTCGTCTGCCACGATTTCTACCGGAGCAGTATCAATACGGTCCTGCTGCAGCTGCTGGCGGATACGTTCGCCAATGTCATCTGCACCTACACAGGCAATAAAAGCGATATCCGCACCAGCACGACCGGCCGCCACGGCCTGGTTAGCCCCTTTGCCACCAAAGGCAATCTGATACTGTTTGCCGATCACCGTTTCGCCCGGGCGCGGAAAATGGGTGAGGTTCAGAATGTGGTCGGCATTGATGCTGCCAAGTACCGCCAATTTTGCGCTTGTGTTCATAGGGAGTGATCCAGAAAGTTGCGCCACCAGGACGGTGGCGCGTTGCCATGCTTTTCTTTGTTTTTTATTTGGTGACCAGCTTCAGGTCAACTGGATTAACCGACTGTACTTTTTCGCCTTTCAGCACTTTATCGGCAGTGTCCACACCAATCACGCCAATTTTATCAGGCATCTGCGCCACTGTGGCAGTCAGTTTACCGGCTTCTACTGCTTTCACACCGTCAGCGGTACCGTCAAAGCCCACCACCAGCACATCGGTTTTACCGGCAGTCTGCAGCGCACGCAGTGCGCCCAGCGCCATTTCGTCGTTCTGAGCAAATACCGCCTGTACATCCGGATGCGCCTGCAGCAGGTTCTGCATCACGTTCAGACCTTTAGTACGGTCGAAATCTGCTGGCTGGCTCGCCAGGATATTGAATTTGTGCGCATCAGCAGCCTGCTTGAAGCCTTCGCCACGCTCGCGCGCTGCGGAAGTCCCGGCAATACCCTGCAGCTCGATGATTTTTGCACCATCGCCCAGTTTCTTCGCAATGAAGTCACCGGCCATTTTGCCGCCGAAGCGGTTGTCAGAAGCCACGTGGCTCACCACGGTGCCCTGTGCCGCCACGCGGTCCAGGGTGATCACCGGAATGTTGGCCTGGTTGGCCATCTTCACGGCGTTACCCACGGCATCAGAATCCGTTGGGTTAATCAGCATCAGCTTGGTGCCACGCACAGTCAGATCCTGTACGTTCGCCAGCTCTTTCGCCGGGTTATTCTGCGAATCCAGCACCACCAGGTTATAACCCAGTTTGTCGGCTTCTTTCTGTGCGCCATCTTTCAGAGACACAAAGAACGGATTATTCAGCGTTGATACAACCAGCGCAATGGTGTCCTTAGCCATCGCGCCAGCACTGAGGGTGGCGCCAAGGATGACGGCCAATGCAGTTAACTTTTTCATTTATAGAGTCCTGTGTGAAGGTCAGAGTTATTTGCTGCTTTTGTTATCCACCAGCACCGCCAGCAGAATGACAACGGCTTTAACAATCATTTGGTAGTAAGAAGATACGCCCATCAGATTCAGGCCGTTGTTCAGGAAACCCAGGATCAGCGCGCCAATCAGCGTGCCCATAATGCGACCTTTGCCGCCCGCCAGGCTGGTTCCGCCTAATACCACCGCCGCAATCGCATCCAGTTCATAACCGGTGCCTGCCGTCGGTTGCGCAGAGGAAAGACGCGCGACTTCGATGGTGCCCGCCAGCGCCGCCAACAGACCACACAGCGAATAGACGATGATTTTGACGCGGTTAACGTTGATACCTGACAGACGTGTCGCCGCTTCATTGCCGCCTAACGCATAGATGTAACGACCGAGGCGCGTGTGATGCAGCATGTACCACGCCAGCGCGAACACCACTGCCATCAGCCACACCGGCGTTGGGATGCCCAGCGGACGACCAATACCAAACCAGCCAAACAGATCGGCGTTATCACTAAAACCGGTATTGATCGGGCTGCCGTTGGTGTACACCATGGTGACGCCGCGCAGCAGCAGCATCATGACCAGCGTGGCGATAAACGCCTGTACCTTGCCGCGCGCCACAATCACGCCGGTAATACCGCCAATTGCCGCACCCAGTGCCAGCGAAGCCGCTACTGCCACCAGCGCATTCACTTCCAAACCGACAATCGAAGCTGCGACCGCACCAGTGAGTGCCAGCAGCGAGCCCACCGACAGATCAATACCCGAAGTCAGAATCACCAGCGTCATGCCGACGGCCATAATGGCGTTAACCGAGGTCTGCTGCAGAATGTTGAACATGTTGGCAACGGTGAAGAAGTTCGGGCTTTGGCTCGCCACCACGGCAATCAGCACGATCAGCGCAATCAGCGATTTCTGCTCCAGCAGCCAGGCTTTGCTAAACCAGCGACGGCTGGCGGGTAAGGTTTGGGTGCTCATACAACTAACTCCTCGCTGTGTTGCTTACCGACTGCCGCCGCCATCAGGGATTCCTGGGTAGCCTGCTCACGGGAAAATTCGCCACTCAGATGGCCTTCATGCATCACCAGGATGCGATCGCTCATGCCCAGCACTTCCGGCATTTCCGATGACACCAAAATGATGCTCAGCCCTTCGGCTTTAAACTGGTTAATTAACTGATAAATCTCTTTTTTCGCACCCACGTCCACGCCACGCGTCGGCTCATCCAGAATCAGTACGTTCGGGCGCGTCATTAAGCCACGCGCAATCGCCACTTTCTGCTGGTTACCGCCAGACAGCAGGCCAATCGGCTGCTCCATAGAAGGGGTTTTAACGTTGAACAAACGGATGAAGTCACCGACGGCTAACTGCTCTTCGCTGTGTTTGAGATTACCGGTGGTATGGCTGAAGTAACGCAATGCGGTCAGCGACATGTTCTCTTTCACTGACATGCCGAGCACCAGGCCATCGCGCTTACGGTCTTCGGAGATGTAAACAATGCCGTTGGCGAGGCCATCCTGAGGTGATCGGGTGATGATTTCGCGGCCATTAAGTGTCACCGTGCCTTTGCTGCGCGGCAGTGCGCCGTACAGCACTTTCATCAATTCGGTGCGTCCCGCGCCCATCAAACCGGAAATACCAAGGATTTCCCCTTTGCGCAGAGTAAAGCTAACGTTATCCACGCCCGGCCCGCTGAGATTTTCAACAGTTAAACGAATATCGCCTGGCGCCTGATCGATATGCGGGTATTGATCTTCCAGCTTACGACCCACCATCATCTCGATCAGACTCTCTTCGCTGAGATCGCTCACCGCGCGCTCGGCAATAAATTGCCCGTCACGAAACACGGTGACGTCATCGCAAATCTCGAAGATCTCTTTCATGCGGTGAGAGATATAAACAATGCCGCAGCCCTGCGCTTTCAGTTCATTGATCACGCGGAACAGCGACAGGGTTTCGGTATCGGTCAGCGCATCGGTCGGTTCATCCATAATGATGACCTGCGACTCGAAGCTAAGTACTTTGGCGATCTCAACCATCTGCTGATCGCCAATCGATAAATCGCCCACCAGCTTATGGCTGTTGAAGCGCAGGTTCAGACGATGTAATAAGGCATCCGCCTCGGCGTACATCCGGTTCCATTCGATGCGGCCAAAGCGGTTAACAAATTCGCGACCGAGGAAAATATTCTCCGCAACGGTCAATTGCGGAATCAGGTTAAGTTCCTGATGAATAATGCCAATGCCCGCTTCCTGCGACGCTTTCGGTCCAGAAAAAGCCACATCCTTGCCCAGCCACTGCAGTGAGCCCGCATCCATGCTGTAAATGCCGGTTAGCACTTTCATCATGGTGGATTTCCCCGCGCCGTTTTCACCCACCAGCGCCATCACGCGCCCCGGATAAACAGCCAGTGAAGCGCCATTTAGCGCTTTCACGCCGGGAAACGACTTTTCAATCCCTTTGAGTTGCAATAACGGTTGCATAACGACCTCAGAAGGTTACGCCAGCGCTCAGGATGACATTCGCATACGGAGAACACTCTCCGCTGCGAATGACCGCCTGACTACGCTGCGTTTCTTGTTTGAACTGTTCATGGCTGGTGTAACGGATGGTGATGACATTCCCCTGGTGCCGTTGCAAGGCATCGAGCACGGCGAGCAGTGCGCTGTGGAGTTGCGGATTGTGTTGCTTAATCTCCTCCGCCATCAGGGCGCTTTCGACTTGCATCTCCTGAGTGACAACATCAACCACCTGTAAAAATTCGGGCGTTCCCGGCGTCAACGCCAGATCGATTCGCTGTGGTCCGGCCGGAATCGGCAAGCCCGCATCCGCAATCGTCAGCGTATCGGTGTGCCCCAGGCGGGCAATCACATGAGAGAGTTCAGCGTTTAACAAGCGACCTTTTTTCATTTCTTCCACTCCACAGCGAAACGTTTCGCTGAGCGGGAGTGTATTAAATGTGCGCGGCAACTCAATGACGTCATCACGGAAATGTGATCGCCATCGAAACGTTTCGCTTGTGCCGGGGATAATTTGAGTTTGGGGGGATGCGAGCCGCCTGAGCGGCTCTGAAGAGTGTTATGGCAGCTTGCGGACCTGCTTAACGTCCAGCTCGATGGAATTAAAATCCTTATCCAGCTCGCCGGTCAGTTCAACCTGATCCTTCGGCGTGATGGTCTGTCCATGCCAACGCTTATGGTCGATTTCCACTTTCATGTTGCCACTGCTGTCGCGGAACAGATAATCCTCATCACCGATTTGCTTATCCAGATAACCGCGCACAGTAATCCAGCTATCATCCTTCATCTCTTCTGCCTGCTTCACAGTCACAACACTGGTGTTATCTGCCTGGAAGCCACCTGCGTGAACCTGAGCCTTGGGCGCATTCGGGTCAACAAAGCCACCCTGTTGTGCGGCCAGAACCGGCGTGGAGGCCAACATCACAATTGCGATTAGCGCTGCACTCTTTTTCATTTTTCACCTCTGTTCCATGAATGTGTGGGATACGGAGGTTATTACAGCATAGGGTTCTTAACAGGATCTTAAGGGGTAAAAAAACACGAAAAATAGCCAATCTGCGGCGATTGACGCTGTACAAGCCGACTTTTGCTTCGTATAACGACTCTTGCACTTAAGGAGAAACGCATGCGCATATTATTGATCGAGGACGACACGCTGATTGGCGATGGTCTGAAAGTCGGGCTAACGAAACTCGGCTTCAGCGTTGACTGGTTCGTGTCAGGCGAAGCGGGATTTCAGGCTCTATCGGCCGCACCGTGGGATGCCGTGGTACTGGATCTTTCGCTGCCCGGGCGCGATGGGCTGGAGATCCTGCTTCAATGGCGTGAGCAGGGCGCAGATGTACCCGTGCTGATCCTCACCGCACGTGATGCGCTCGATCAGCGCGTACAAGGATTACAGTCAGGCGCTGACGACTATTTGTGTAAGCCCTTCGCGCTCGCTGAAGTCGCCGCGCGTTTACAGGCGCTGATTCGCCGCCGTCATGGACAACTACAGCCCGAGTTGAAACACGGCAAGGTGGTGATGTCGCCTGGCAGCCACAGCGTCTGGATTGATGGTGAAGCCATCAGCCTGAAGAGCCGGGAGCTGGCGCTGCTGGAGCTGTTTATGCGCAATCCGGGTCGCGTGCTAACCCGCAGCCAGCTGGAGGAAAAACTCTACAGCTGGGATGACGATGTCTCCAGCAACGCAGTAGAAGTGCATATTCATCATCTGCGCAAAAAGCTCGGCACCGCGTTTATTCGTACCGTGCACGGCGTGGGTTATACCCTCGGTGCGGCAGAATGAGTCTGTTTCTACGACTCGCCATCGGCTTTGTGCTGCTGATTGTGCTGTGCGGCGGGGTGGCCAGTTACAGTGCCTGGCATCAGACCCGCGACACCGTTAATGAGCTATTCGATACCCAGCAAATGCTGTTTGCCAAACGCCTGCTGTCACTCGATCCCACTAGCTTGCACGCCGCCTCACTGCCAGGAACCAAATCCATTTTGCGCCATCACCGCGGCGATCAGGATGATGATGCACTGGCGTTTGCCATTTTCCGTGCGGACGGCCAGCCATTGCTTAACGATGGCGAGAACGGGCGCGATATGCAGTTTGATGATAAGCGTGACGGTTTTCGCGAGGGTCGTCTGCGCGGCGACGATGACAGTTGGCGGCTGCTTTGGCTGACTTCTGCTGATAAACAATATCGCGTGGTAGTGGGACAGGAGTGGGAATACCGCGACGATATGACGCGCGATCTGGCACTGGCGAGTTTGATGCCGTGGCTTTACGCCATGCCCTTTATGCTGCTGATGCTGCTGGCATTGGTGTGGTTCGAATTGCGCCCGCTGAAGCGCCTGACGGCATCACTCCGGTTGCGAGCACCCGATGACGCCACACCGCTCGAAGAAGCACGCTTGCCCAAAGAGGTGCAGCCGTTGGTGGCGGCATTAAACGGGCTGTTTCACCGTATGGCGCAACTCCTGCAGCGCGAGCGCCGTTTTACCTCCGATGCGGCGCACGAACTACGCAGCCCGTTAGCGGCACTGCGCGTGCAGAGTGAAGTGATTCAGCTGGCGGATGATGACGAAGCAATGCGCAAACGGGCATTGCAGCAGCTTGATAGCGGCATCCAGCGCGCCACCCGGCTGGTGGATCAGCTCTTAACGCTTTCAAGAGTAGAAGCAGACGATCTGCGCAGCGAATTCCAGCCAGTGCCACTGGCACCGCTGCTGCAAAATTTGCTGGTGGAACATTTCCCGCAGGCGGAAGCGCAGAAAATGGATCTACAACTGCATGCACAGGCCGAACCGGTGATGAACGGTCATCCTCTGCTGTTGAATTTGCTGATGCGTAACCTGCTGGATAACGCGCTGCGCTATGCGCCGCCGGGCAGCCAGATTCAGTTCACGTTAAACGCGCGGGCGATAATTATTGAAGATAACGGGTCAGGCGTTAGTGATGAGCAACTTGCGCGCCTTGGTGAGCGTTTCTGGCGACCGCCGGGGCAAACGCAAACGGGCAGCGGTTTAGGAATATCGATTGTGAAAAACATTGCGCAACTGCACGGTATTCGCATCGCATTCAGCCATGTGCAGCCTCAAGGCTTGCGCGTCACCTTAAGCTGGTGACGCGCTCAATCCTTAAATCTCGACTTGCGTGCCCAGCTCGATCACGCGATTAGGTGGGATTTCAAACTGATCCGGCGCACGCAGCGCATTGCGTTGCAGTGCAAGGAACAGTTTGCCGCGCAAACGCAGATACCACGGGCGATCGCCAATAATCAGCGATTCATGGGACATGAAGAATGAGGTTTCCATCATGCGGCAGTTGAGACCTTCCAGCCCGCAGCGGTGGAAAATTTCTTCCACGTTCGGGGTTTCACGCCAGCCGTAACTCGCCACCACGCGCCAGAAGGTGGGCGATAGCTGTTCGATGGTAACGCGACGCACGTTATGCACGTAAGGCGCATCTTCGGTACGCAACGTTAGCAATACTACACGCTCATGCAGCACTTTGTTGTGCTTGAGATTATGCAGCATGGCAAAGGGGATCACGTTCAGGGCACGCGACATATAGACTGCGGTGCCCGGCACGCGCACCGGCGGAGATTTCTCCAGCGAGGCGATCATCGCTTCAAGCGAATTGCCGTGCTCATGCATACGACGCAACAGGCGGAAGCGCTCGCTTTTCCAGGTGGTCATGACGATAAACATCATCAGCGCCAGGGTCAGCGGCAGCCAACCGCCGGAGAACACTTTGACCAGGTTAGCCGAGAACAAGGACACGTCAATACATAGCATGCCAATCAGAATCAGCACCACCAGATAACGGTTCCAGTGCCAGTTCTGAATTGCCACCGTGGAGCAGAGAATCGCGGTCAGTACCATGGTGCCGGTTACCGCGATGCCGTAAGCCGCCGCCAGGTTACTGGAGTGCTCAAAGCCGACAATCACGATCACCACGGAGAAGTAGAGCAGCCAGTTGATCACCGGAATGTAAATCTGCCCCGATTCTTCTTCCGAGGTGTGCACGATGCGCATCGGCGGGAGATAGCCTAAACGCACCGCCTGACGCGTTAAGGAGAACACACCAGAGATCACTGCCTGCGAGGCGATAACCGTGGCCAGCGTCGCCAGAATCAGCATGGGAATCAGCATCCAGTCTGGCGCCAGCAGGAAGAAGGGGTTTTTGATCGCTTCGGGATGTTTAAGCAGTAGCGCGCCCTGACCAAAGTAGTTCAGCACCAGCGAGGGCAGCACCACGATAAACCAGGCAAGACGAATCGGGAATTTGCCAAAGTGGCCCATATCCGCATACAGCGCTTCCACACCGGTAATGGCCAATACCACCGCGCCGAGCGCGAAGAACGACACCGTTTTGTACTGGATAAAGAAGTGCAGCGCCCAGTAAGGATTCATGGCATGCAGCACATCAGGGTTACTGATGATGCTACGCGCGCCCAGCACGGCCAGAATGATAAACCACACCAGCATCACCGGCGCGAACAGCTTACCCACGATGCCGGTACCGTGCTTCTGGATCACAAACAGCAGCGTCAGCACTGCAATCGCAAGCGGAACGATATACGCATCCAGGCTCGGTGCCGCAATCTCCAGCCCTTCAATCGCCGACAATACCGAGACAGCGGGCGTGATCACCACTTCACCATAGAAGAAGCTGCCACCAATCAGCCCCATGATGACAAGAATCGCCGTCGCGCGTGCACCGGTATTGCGCCCGGCCAGTGACATCAAGGTCAGGATCCCGCCTTCACCGGCGTTATCGGCACGCATCACGTAACTGATGTACTTCAGTGACACCACTAAAATCAGCAGCCAGAAGATCAGCGAGAGAAAGCCAAATACCGCTTCGCGTTCAACGCCAAAGCCGAACTGACCGGAGAGACATTCACGTAAAGTATAGAGCGGGCTGGTACCGATATCGCCATACACTACGCCAATCGCGGCGAGTGTGACTGCGCCAAGGGACTGCTTCTTATCCGAGCTCATAAGTTGTCTTTTGTTGGAGCCGATGAGGCACTTGCCTACCGCTCAGGCCATCAAAAAGCGCACAGTATGCACATATTCCCAAAAAAACCTACTCTTACAACATGTCATCATGACGTCAGTGAGGCGGTTTTTCGCCGAAATTAGGCGCCAAAAACCGCCTGAAGCAGCGAGTTCTCTCGCCTCAACCTTCTGAAACAAAAAAGCTGACGGCTATCAACGCAATCAAGCATGATAACCAGTAGAGTATTGCGCTCGCCAGAATATGACGGCTCCAGGATCAGAAGGACAATGATGTGATTATGGCTCAACCCCATCTTTTGGCAGAAAGAATTTCTCGCCTGAGTAACGCCCTGGAGAAAGGGCTGTATGAACGGCATCATGCGATCCGCCTGTGCTTATTAGCTGCACTGAGTGGCGAGAGCGTATTTTTGCTGGGGCCGCCCGGCATTGCCAAGAGCTTAATTGCCCGCCGCCTGAAATACGCCTTCCAACACGCCCGCGCCTTTGAATACCTGATGACCCGTTTTTCCACCCCTGAAGAAGTGTTTGGCCCGCTGTCGATTCAGGCGTTAAAAGATGAAGGTCGTTATCAGCGATTAACCAAAGGCTATCTGCCGGATGCCGAAATCGTGTTCCTTGATGAAATCTGGAAAGCCGGTCCGGCGATTTTGAACACCTTACTCACCGCCATCAACGAACGCCGCTTTCGCAATGGCGACAGCGAAGAAAAGATTCCGATGCGCCTGCTGGTGACCGCTTCCAACGAATTGCCAGAAGCCGATAGCGGGCTGGAAGCCTTGTATGATCGCATGTTGATTCGCCTATGGCTGGATAACGTGCATGAGAAGCAGAACTTCCGCAGCATGCTCACCCACCAGCAAGATGAAAACGATAATCCGGTGACGGAAGCACTGCGCATCAGTGATGAAGAGTATCACCAGTGGCAGAAAGGCATCAGCCAGGTGAGTTTGCCCGATCATGTGTTTGAGCTGATTTATCAGCTGCGCCAGCAGCTGGAAACGCTGCCTGACGCGCCTTACATCTCCGATCGTCGCTGGAAAAAAGCCATACACCTGCTGCAAGCCAGCGCCTTTTACAGCGGTCGCGTGACCATTGCGCCCATCGATATCATCTTGTTGAAAGATTGCCTGTGGCACGACGTCGCCTCGATGAAGCTGTTAGATCGTGAAATTGATGTGCTGATGACGCAACACGCCTGGCAGCAGCAGCCACTGCTGCATAAGCTGCAGCAAATCAAAGCCCGTCGTCTGGCACTGCAACAGCAGCAGAGCGTGGCTCAAGCGCTGACTTTGGAAAAACACAGCGGCATGTTTAGCCGCAAACCGCATTACGAACTGCCTGCTGCCATCACCGACGAACAACTAACTTTGATGCTGCAACAGCCGCTGACGTTGCACGATATGCAGGTGACGCATGTGCTGATTGGCCATGAGGCGCTTAATCAATGGTTGCTGAAAGGCGGTGAAATCCGCGGAAAGTTGAACGGTATCGGTTTTGGCCAGACGCTCGATCTGCTGGTGGACGCGCATCATTGCCTGACGCTGCGCGATGTCAGCCTGCAATCCACGCGCTTAACCCTTCCCGGAGCCACTAGCAGCAGCGACATGCCGCAGGAAATTCTGGATGAGTATGATGCGCTGGATACCCAGCTGCGCGCCCAGCGCACGCTGTTTAGCCAGCATCAGCGCTGCCTGTTTATTAGCGATGACTGGCTGGCACGTATTGAAACCAGCCTGCAGGACGTGGCGGAACAGCTGAAACAGGCGCGTAAATGATCTCACTGGAGACGCTGAGCACGCTGCTATCGATTGGCGAAACGGAGTTAATCGAAGAGTTGATTCTGGCACTGCTCGCGTCGCCACAGCTGGCGCTGTTTTTTGAAAAGTTTCCGCGCATGAAACAAGCGTTGATGCGCGATTTACCTCGCTGGCGTACCGAGATCGCTGAACAGATGAAAACCACCCCGGTGCCGGAAGCGCTGGCGCAGGAGTTTCAGCTGTTTCAGCAAATGCAATTGATCAGCACGCAGGATTTCAGCCACCAGCTTCCCCACATCATGTCGCAGCTAAAAGGCCTGCCGTCGCCATTTCTCGAAGAAGCCAGCAAACTGCTGCTGCACAACGAAATAGAACAACTGAGCAATGCCCAGCACACACTGTTTTTGCAACGCTGGCGACTCAGCCTGACGCTGCAAACGCTCACGCTCAACGAAACCCTTCTTGATGAGCAGCGCGAACGTCTGATGGCCGAGCTGCAGCAACGGATGGCAATCAGTGGCCAGCTGGCGCCAATCCTTACCGACGATGATGAAGCCGCAGCCGGACGTTTGTGGGATATGAGCAAAGCGTCACTTCAGCACGGTGATTATGAGCTGATTGTGCAATATGGCGATTTCCTCGCACAGCAGCCGGAATTAATGAAACTGGCGCAGCAGTTGGGCCGCAGCCGCGAAGCCAAATCGGTGCCGTCGCAGGATGCACCGCTGGAAGCATTCCACCAACTGGTGCGCGAGCCTGATCATGTGCCGGAAGAGGTCAGCGGCATTCATCAGAGCGATGACGTACTGCGTTTGTTGCCGCCGGAGCTGGCGGCGCTGAGCATCAGTGAGCTGGAGCTGGAGTTTTATCGCCGTCTGGTGGAAAAGCGCCTGCTGACTTACCAGTTACAAGGCGATGCGTGGCACGAGAAAGTCACACTGCGCCCGGTGAGCCATCAGCAGCATGAAGAGCAACCGCGCGGGCCATTTATCGTCTGCGTCGATACTTCGGGTTCAATGGGAGGATTCAACGAACGCTGCGCCAAAGCCTTCTGCCTTGCGCTGTTAAAGGTGGCATTAGCCGATAAACGTCGTTGCTACATCATGTTGTTCGCCCACGAAGTGATTGGTTACGAACTGACTGCCGATAGCGGTATCGAACAGGCTATCCGTTTCCTTAGCCAGCGTTTTCGCGGCGGCACCGATTTGGCTGCTTGTCTTGCTGCGGTGGTTAAACGTATGGAAGGGAGTATCTGGGATGAGGCCGATGCGGTGATCGTCTCGGACTTCATCGCCCAGCGGTTGCCGGATGACACCATCAATGCCATCAAGCAACGTCAACGCCAGCATCAACAACGTTTCCACGCGGTGGCGATGTCGCTCCACGGCAAACCTGGCATTCTGCGCATCTTCGATCATATCTGGCGATTCGACACCGGGCTGAAAAGCCGCCTGCTGCGCCGCTGGAAACGCTAATTCATCTGACAGAAATGCTTATTTGCTATAGTGAATAGTTCGCACACTGAGCATCTGGAGCATCTTGTGAACACCGCCCAACTTCCTGCACCGACCCGCACTTTGCAGCTCTCCGGCCAAAACGCCGAACAAAAACGGAGCGAGCTGCTGGCGTATTTCACCCAAACCTGGGAGCTGTACGAAAGCCTGTTTGATTGCCTTGCCGACGAACGCGCGTATTTCAACAAAGCGATCTCGTTGCGCCATCCGCTGATCTTCTACTTTGGCCACACCGCTACGTTCTACATGAATAAGCTAATGGCAGGCCGCTATCTGGATGATCGCGTGGACGATCGTATCGAAGCGATGATGGCAATCGGCGTGGATGAGATGAGCTGGGACGATCTCAACGACAGCCATTACGCCTGGCCGACTGTCGAAGAGGTGCGCGACTACCGCGGCAAAGTCAAAAATCTGGTCAGTGAGTTTATCCGTACTATGCCTCTGGAACTGCCGATCACCTGGGAAAGCCCGGCGTGGGTGGTATTGATGGGCATTGAACATGAGCGTATCCATCTGGAAACCTCCAGCGTGCTGATCCGCCAGCTACCGATCGAATGGGTAAAACCGCAAGCGCATTGGCCGGTTTGTCCACAGGCGCGCCACGATCGCGCATCGGTTCCGGATAACTCGCTGATTGCGATGCCTGGCGGTCGCGTGCAGCAAGGAAAAACGGATGACACCTACGGCTGGGATAACGAATACGGCAGTCAGCTAACCGAGCTTAAGCCGTTTAAGGCCAGTAAAATGCTGGTCAGCAACGCTGAATTTTATCGCTTTATCGCTGCTAACGGCTATCAGGATCAACGCTGGTGGGATGAGGAAGGCTGGGGCTGGCGTGAATTTTCTGGCGCGCAAATGCCCACCTTCTGGGTCGGCGAGATTACGCAACCCGATCAGCTGAAACTGCGCTTAATGGCTGAAGAAGTCGCTCTGCCGTGGGACTGGCCAGCGGAAGTGAATCAGCTTGAAGCCGCCGCGTTTTGTCGCTGGCTGGCGGAAGAGACGGGCAAATCTATTCAACTCCCTTGTGAAGCCGAATGGATGCAGTTACGCGAGCAGGTGAGCGGCGATCAGCCCGACTGGATCGACGCGCCCGGCAATATCAATCTGGCCTATTGGGCTTCATCCAGTCCGGTGGATCGCTTTGCGCAGGGCGAGTTTTTCGACATTGTTGGCAACGTCTGGCAGTGGACCACGACGCCGACCAACGGCTTCGAGGGTTTCAAGGTCCATCCGCTGTATGACGATTTCTCGACGCCGACCTTTGATGGCAAACACGCGCTGATCAAAGGCGGCAGCTGGATTTCCACTGGCAACGAGGCGTTGAAATCGGCTCGTTATGCCTTCCGCCGTCATTTCTTCCAGCACGCCGGTTTCCGCTATGTGGTCTCCTCACATGAAGAGACCATGGCACTCAATCCGTATGAAACGGACAGCATGGTGTCGCAGTATCTCGATTTCCAGTACGGACCTGGCTACTACAACGTGCCGAATTACGCCGTGGCGCTGGTGGAAAAACTGCTGCCGCACTGCAAACAACGTGGTGTGGCACTGGATCTCGGCTGCGCTACCGGCCGTGCCAGTTTTGAACTGGCACGCCATTTCGCGACGGTCACAGGCATGGATTATTCCGCGCGCTTTATTGATGTAGCGCTGCAGCTGACCTCCGGAGAGGACTTCCGCTATGTGGTCCCGGAAGAGGGCGAGCTGGTGGAATATCGCCAGGTGCGCCTGAAGGACGTCAATGTTAGTGACGAGCAAGCGGCGCGCATTCAGTTTGTGCAGGGCGACGCCTGTAATCTTAAACCGCAGCCGGATCGTTACGATCTGGTGTTGGCTTCAAACCTGATCGATCGTCTGCGTCAACCAAAACGTTTCCTGCAGGACGTCATCCCAATGATCCGCTCTGGCGGGCTTTTGGTGCTTTCATCGCCATATACCTGGCTGGAGGAATTCACGCCGAAGGAGAACTGGCTGGGCGGCGTGCGTGAGAACGGTGAAGCTTTGACGACCTATCAGGCATTGCAGCGTTTGCTGCGTGATGCCTTTGAAGAAGTGGTGCCGCCGCAGGATGTGCCATTTGTGATCCGCGAGACGGCGCGCAAGTATCAACATACCGAAGCGCAGCTCACAATCTGGCGTAAGCGATAAAAAAAGCGTGCAGACGGCGGCTACCACGCGGTCTGCACCTTGCCTGTACTGCTAATTTGCTGCACATTCTCCACTGTTCATAGAAGAAGAACTTAAAGAGGATGGATGATGGCAGAACAACTGCAACTGGATAACCTTGATCGCGGCATTCTCAATGCGCTGCTGGAAAACGCGCGCACCGCATATGCCGAGCTGGCCAAACAGTTCAATGTCAGCCCCGGCACCATTCACGTACGCGTAGAAAAAATGCGCCAGGCAGGCATTATCCTGGGCACTCGCGTAGAAATCGATCCTCGTCAGTTGGGTTTTGATGTGTGCTGTTTTATCGGCATCATTCTGAAAAGCGCCCGCGATTATCCCGCAGCACTCAGCAAGCTGGAGGCGTTGGATGAAGTGGTAGAAGCCTGGTACACCACCGGCCACTACAGCATCTTTATTAAGGTGATGTGCCGCTCCATCGATGCACTGCAGCAGGTGTTGATCAATAAGATCCAGACCATAGACGAAATCCAGTCCACCGAAACCCTGATCTCGTTGCAAAACCCGATCATGCGTACCATCAAGCCGTAATTCCCTCTCTTTCCTGTGCACAACCTTTTCCCAGGCGGATCACTTGCGTGATGCGCCTTGTCGCCTGATGCTTTCTGTTATTAACCCTGTTTTCCACAGGTGGATCACGGCTTGATCACAGCGTACAATGCTCGCCTTTAGTGCGGGAGAACATCATGGCCGATATTACCTTAATCAGTGGCAGTACCCTTGGCAGCGCCGAATACGTCGCTGAACATCTGGAAGCAAAACTGCAGGAAGCGGGCTTTTCAACCGAGGTGCTGCACGGGCCAGAGCTGGATGAACTGCCTCAGGATGGGATCTGGCTGATTGTGACGTCCACGCACGGTGCGGGCGAACTGCCTGACAATTTGCTTCCTTTATATGAAGCATTGCAGGAGACGCAGCCGGACCTTTCTGCCGTACGTTATGGCGCAGTGGGTATCGGTAACCATGAATACGACCTTTTCTGCGGGGCCATTAAGCTGCTGGAAGAGCAACTCAACCAATTAGGCGCCAAACGTATTGGCGATCGCCTGGAGATCGATGTTCTCGAACATGAGATTCCTGAAGATCCGGCTGAAGTGTGGGTTGAGACCTGGAAAACGCAGATTTAAGACGATCCAGCATGGTGGGGGATCGGGAAAAGTGAACGATCCCCAGTTTATTTCGCTGTTTTATTGTTTTTTTTACGCCGTTCTCTGTGGATAACATAGCCTTAATCTTGCGTATAACCGGTAGTTATCCCAATAACAACCCATGCTGCTTTTTTCAGCTGTGTATAAGTGACCATTTAGATCCCAGCTTATACGGATCAGGATCACCGATCATTCACAGCAAACGATCCTCTCTAATCCTCTGTTAATACTTTGCTTTTCCGGGTTATCAACAGACCAGGGCGATCCTAATAAGAGATCTAACAGAGAGATCATATAAAAGAATAAAGATCCTTTCTTTTAAACCGCAGGATCCCGCGGCTTTCGCAGTCGACAGAATTTCAGTAGAATCCACCGCCCAGGGCAACGATCCCTGTCCGAACATTAACGAGGACCCACTTCATGTTTTATCCAGATCCTTTTGACGTCATCGTAATCGGTGGTGGTCATGCGGGCACAGAAGCCGCGATGGCCGCTGCCCGAATGGGTCAGCAAACGCTGTTACTCACCCATAACATTGATACGCTTGGACAAATGTCCTGCAACCCGGCGATTGGTGGCATTGGGAAAGGACACCTGGTGAAGGAAGTGGATGCCTTAGGCGGTTTGATGGCGACGGCAATTGACCAGGCCGGCATTCAGTTTAGGATACTAAACGCGAGCAAAGGTCCTGCCGTGCGGGCAACCCGCGCTCAGGCAGACCGCGTGCTCTATCGCCAGGCCGTGCGTACGGCGTTGGAGAACCAGCCGAACCTGATGATCTTCCAGCAGGCCGTTGACGATCTGATTGTGGAGAACGATCGCGTCGTCGGTGCTGTCACGCAGATGGGCCTGAAATTCCGTGCCAAAAGTGTGGTGCTGACGGTTGGGACATTCCTCGATGGCAAAATCCATATTGGTCTGGATAACTACAGCGGTGGCCGTGCAGGCGATCCGCCATCCATTCCTCTGGCGAAACGCCTGCGTGCTTTGCCGCTGCGCGTAAATCGTCTGAAAACCGGTACGCCGCCGCGTATTGACGCACGCACCATCGATTTTTCGGTGCTGACACCGCAGCATGGCGATACGCCAATGCCAGTGTTCTCGTTCATGGGCAATGTTACACAGCACCCGCAACAAGTGCCGTGCTGGATCACCCATACCAACGAACAAACGCACGATGTGATCCGCAATAACCTTGATCGCAGCCCAATGTATGCCGGGATCATCGAAGGGATCGGACCACGTTACTGCCCATCGATCGAAGACAAAGTGATGCGCTTTGCCGATCGTAATGCGCATCAGATCTTCCTTGAACCGGAAGGGCTCACCAGCAACGAGATCTACCCGAACGGTATCTCCACCAGCTTGCCATTTGATGTGCAGATGCAGATCGTCCGCTCAATGAAAGGTCTGGAGAACGCGAAGATTGTGCGCCCAGGCTATGCCATCGAGTACGATTTCTTCGATCCGCGCGATCTGAAGCCGACGCTGGAAAGTAAATTTATCCACGGCCTGTTCTTTGCCGGACAGATCAACGGCACCACCGGTTATGAAGAAGCTGCGGCGCAGGGCTTGCTGGCCGGTTTGAACGCTGCACGTGCTTCAGCAGACAAAGAGGGCTGGGCGCCCCGTCGCGATCAGGCTTATCTCGGTGTGCTGGTTGACGATCTCTGCACGCTCGGCACCAAAGAGCCGTACCGCATGTTTACCTCGCGCGCGGAATATCGTTTGATGCTGCGTGAAGACAACGCCGATCTGCGTCTGACAGAAAAAGGCCGCGAGTTGGGTCTGGTCGATGATGCTCGTTGGGCGCGTTATAACCAGAAGCTGGAATTGATTGAGCAAGAGCGCCAGCGTCTGCGCGATCTATGGGTACATCCGAAATCAGACAATGTGGGCGAAGTGAATAGCGTAATCAGTGCGCCACTGACGAAAGAAGCCAGCGGTGAAGATCTGTTACGTCGCCCGGAAATGACCTACGAGCTGCTGATGACGTTACCGAGTTATGGCCCGGCATTATCTGACGAGCAATCTGCAGAGCAGGTTGAGATTCAGGTGAAGTATGAAGGGTACATTGCACGCCAGCAGGAAGAAATTGACCGCCAGCAACGCAACGAAAACACCTTGCTGCCTGGCGATCTCGATTATCGTCAGGTTAATGGCTTGTCGAATGAAGTGATCGCCAAACTCAACGATCACAAACCTACCTCCATTGGGCAGGCCTCGCGTATTTCAGGCATTACACCAGCAGCGATCTCCATTTTGCTGATTTACCTGAAAAAACAGGGCCTGCTGCGTAAAAGTGCCTGATCGACCCTGGGGCGAGGTCACTCGCCCCCGTTTATGGAACGTTCCTTGTGATTAACAAACTCTCCCAGCTGCTCGATGCGGCAAATATTTCTCTTACCGATCAACAAAAACAGCAGCTCGTCGGCTATGTAGAATTGCTGCATAAGTGGAACAAGGCGTACAACCTGACATCGGTGCGCGATCCGCAGCAGATGCTGGTGCGCCATATTCTCGACAGCGTGGTCGTCGAACCGCATTTACAAGGCGAGCGCTTTATTGATGTGGGCACCGGGCCGGGTCTGCCAGGGATTCCGTTAGCCATTGTCCGTCCACAGGCGCATTTCACGCTACTGGATAGCCTGGGAAAACGCATCCGTTTCCTGCGTCAGGTGCAACATGAGTTAGGGCTCACTAACATCACCCCGGTACAAAGTCGTGTGGAAGAGTTCCCTGCAGAGCCACCGTTTGATGGCGTTATCAGCCGTGCCTTTGCTTCGCTGGAAGACATGCTGAACTGGTGCCATCATTTGCCGGGCACCTCAGGCCGCTTCTACGCACTGAAGGGGGTGCGTCCGGATGATGAAATTTCAGCCTTGCCTGCGGGCTTTGTGGTGGAGAAGATTGAATCTCTGCATGTGCCAGAACTGGATGGTGAACGTCATTTAGTGGTGCTGTCTCGCCAATAGCCATAAAAAAGGTGCGGATTTAACACCCGCCGCACCTTTAGTCAGTGAAAACGTGCTGAATAAAAAAACAGCAGTTGAACACTTTTAGTCAAAAGCTTTTATTCGGCAGGGCAGGGTGAGACGGTTAACAAGCGCCACGGAAATTATCCGAAAAGCTCTGTTACATTTAACGAACATTTCACATTTCATTATCACTTAGATCACTTTATTGGCTGTATTTACCTGCGCAAATAGTCACGTCAGAAAATATAACTCTGCAATAAATCGGCGTGCGTAATATCAGTTTTACGTTTTTATTGCGATGTACGATGTCAATAGAGTGTTTTTATCGAAAATCATGACCTGATGTCGGATGTGTAATTCTATCGTTATGATAAAAAACAGCTTTCATCACTTTTGAAATCTTAAAATTCATGCTTAAAACAAATTCATTCGCCAGCGCATTGCCTATTATGTGATCTAAAGCACGCTTTAAAAGCAAGCCAACAAGGCAATTTCAGCGATTTAGCTGAGTCATAGTGGAAGATGATGTTTTGAAAAATAGCCCTCCAGAAAGAAATTTAAATAATTGTTCACCTTTTCGCTACTTACCGATTGAAATCGCAGGTGGCGCCCGTATAATTTGCACGGCTTTTGCTGCTTGACTCAAATGAGTAAAGGCAGTCTTATACGACACGCGACATACCCCGTTCGGGGCAGGAGAGTTCAACGCCATGTCAGTGTCTCTTTACAGTGTGAAATTAGCCCGGACCGTGCTGGTGATCCAGCTGGTGACGTTTGTCATCATCGGTGCACTCTTTACTCTGAAAGATGTTATCTGGGGCGCCTCCGCCATCGCGGGTGGAGCGGCAGCCTGGCTGCCGAATGTGTTGTTTATGTTTTTAGCCTGGCGCCTGCAGGATCAAACGCCTGCCAAAGGTCGTGTGGCCTGGAGCTTCGCCCTCGGTGAAGTGTTGAAGGTCTTCACGACAGTCATTCTTCTCATGGTGGCGTTAGGTGTGTTTGGAGCGGTCTTCTGGCCACTCGCAATCACTTGGTTATCGGTGCTGGTGGTGCAGATCGTCGCGCCGGCTGTAATTAACAACAAAGGGTAAGAGGCATCATGGCTGCTGGAGAAATCTCTACTCCGCAAGAATACATAGGTCACCACCTGAATAACCTTCAGCTGGACCTGCGTACTTTCGAGTTGGTGAATCCGCACGACGCTCCTGCGACGTTCTGGGTATTAAATATCGATTCCATGTTTTTCTCTGTGGTACTGGGACTGCTTTTCCTGGTGTTGTTCCGTAAAGTGGCAAAAAGCGCCACCAGCGGTGTGCCAGGGAAACTTCAAGCGGCTATCGAACTGGTTGTCGGTTTCGTTGATAACAACGTTCGCGACATGTACCACGGTAAAAGCAAACTTATCGCCCCGCTGGCTCTGACAATTTTTGTCTGGGTCTTCCTGATGAACTTCATGGATCTGCTGCCTATCGATTTGCTGCCGTTTATCGGTGAGCACTATCTTGGCCTGCCAGCGCTGCGCGTTGTGCCGTCTGCAGATGTGAACATCACGCTGTCTATGGCGTTGGGCGTCTTTATTTTGATTCTGTTCTACAGCATCAAAATGAAAGGCATTGGCGGCTTCACCAAAGAACTGACGCTGCAGCCTTTTAATCACCCGATCTTCATCCCAATCAACCTGATTCTTGAAGGTGTTAGCCTGCTGTCTAAACCGGTTTCACTCGGTCTGCGACTGTTCGGCAACATGTATGCGGGTGAACTGATCTTTATCCTGATTGCCGGCTTGCTGCCGTGGTGGTCGCAGTGGTTGTTGAATGTGCCATGGGCCATTTTCCACATCCTGATCATTTCGCTGCAGGCTTTCATTTTCATGGTCCTCACGATTGTCTATCTGTCGATGGCATCTGAAGAACATTGATTTTTTTATCTCAACACTAAGCTTTTAACTGAAACAAACTGGAGACTGTCATGGAAAACCTGAATATGGATCTGCTGTACATGGCTGCCGCTGTGATGATGGGCCTGGCGGCAATCGGTGCTGCGATCGGTATCGGCATCCTCGGAGGCAAATTCCTGGAAGGCGCTGCGCGTCAACCGGATCTGATTCCTCTGCTGCGTACGCAGTTCTTTGTTGTAATGGGTCTGGTGGATGCAATCCCAATGATCGCTGTAGGTCTGGGTCTCTACGTGATGTTTGCGGTCGCCTAAACCTGGTAGCCTTGTTCACTCATGGCACCCGGTGTGATGAGGAACGGATTCTGCCGTTTATCGCTGATAGCGGCAGAGCAAGTTAACTTAATAAGAGGCATTGTGCTGTGAACATTAATGCAACAATCCTCGGCCAGGCCATCGCGTTCATTCTGTTTGTCGCGTTCTGCATGAAGTATGTATGGCCGCCGATCATGGCTGCCATCGAAAAGCGCCAGAAAGAAATTGCTGATGGCCTTGCTTCTGCTGAGCGCGCGAAGAAAGATTTAGATCTCGCGCAGGCCAATGCGACCGACCAGCTGAAAAAAGCGAAAGAAGACGCTCAGGTCATTATCGAGCAGGCGAACAAACGCCGTGCACAGATTCTGGACGAAGCGAAAACCGAAGCTGAGACTGAACGTAACCGCATCGTGGCACAAGCGCAGGCAGAAATCGAAGCCGAGCGTTCACGTGCCCGTGAAGAGCTGCGTAAGCAAGTCGCGTTGCTGGCATTAGCTGGCGCCGAGAAAATCATCGAACGTTCCGTGGATGAAGCTGCTAACAGCGACATCGTTGATAAACTGGTCGCTGAACTGTAAGGAGGGAGGGGCTGATGTCTGATCTGATTACTGTAGCTCGCCCCTACGCCAAAGCAGCTTTTGACTTTGCTGTTGAGCATCAAAGTATCGATCGCTGGCAGACTATGCTGGCGTTTGCCGCTGAAGTGGCTCGCAACGAACAGATGGCAGATCTTCTTTCCGGTGCGCTCGCGCCGGAAGCTTTGTCTGCTTCTTTCAACGCGGTATGTGGCGATCAACTTGATGAACCCGCTCAGAACCTGATTAAGGTAATGGCGGAAAACGGACGTTTGACAGCACTTCCAGCGGTACTGGAACAGTACATCCAACTGCGCGACGCTTATGAAGCGACCGCCGAAGTGGATGTGATTTCTGCCAGTACCCTGAGTGACAGCCAGCTGAGTAAAATCAGCGCCGCGATGGAAAAACGTCTGTCACGCAAAGTTAAGCTGAATTGCAAAATTGACAAGTCTGTAATGGCAGGTGTGGTTATCCGTGCGGGTGACCTGGTCATTGATGGTAGCGTACGCGGCCGTCTTGATCGTCTGGCAGACGTCTTGCAGTCTTAAGGGGACTGGAGCATATGCAACTGAATTCCACCGAAATCAGCGAACTGATCAAGCAGCGCATTGCTCAGTTCAATGTGGTGAGCGAAGCTCACAACGAAGGTACTATTGTTTCTGTAAGTGACGGTATCATCCGCGTACACGGCCTGGCCGATGTGATGCAGGGTGAGATGATTGCCCTGCCGGGCAACCGTTACGCTATCGCACTGAACCTCGAGCGTGACTCGGTTGGTGCAGTAGTGATGGGCCCGTACGCTGACCTCGCCGAAGGCATGAAGGTTAAATGTACTGGCCGTATTCTTGAAGTTCCAGTTGGCCGTGGCCTGCTGGGCCGTGTGGTGAACACCCTGGGTGCACCGATCGATGGTAAAGGCGCAATCGAAAACGACGGCTTCTCGCCTGTTGAAGTGATTGCACCGGGCGTTATCGACCGTCAGTCAGTAGACCAGCCTGTTCAGACCGGTTACAAATCTGTCGATGCAATGATTCCAATCGGCCGTGGCCAGCGTGAGCTGATCATCGGTGACCGTCAGACCGGTAAAACCGCAATGGCAATCGACGCCATCATCAACCAGCGCGATTCAGGCATCAAGTGTGTCTACGTTGCGATTGGCCAGAAAGCGTCAACCATTTCTAACGTGGTACGTAAGCTGGAAGAACACGGCGCGTTGGCTAACACCATCGTGGTTGTGGCTTCTGCTTCTGAGTCTGCAGCACTGCAGTATCTGTCACCTTACGCCGGTTGTGCGATGGGTGAGTACTTCCGTGACCGCGGTGAAGACGCGCTGATCGTATACGATGACCTGTCTAAGCAGGCTGTTGCTTACCGTCAGATTTCACTGCTGCTGCGCCGTCCACCAGGTCGTGAAGCATTCCCAGGCGACGTGTTCTATCTCCACTCTCGTCTGCTGGAGCGTGCATCACGCGTTAGCGCTGACTACGTTGAGCGCTTCACCAACGGTGAAGTGAAAGGCCAGACCGGTTCTCTGACCGCGCTGCCAATCATCGAAACTCAGGCGGGTGACGTTTCTGCGTTCGTTCCGACCAACGTAATCTCGATTACTGATGGTCAGATCTTCCTGGAATCAAACCTGTTCAACTCCGGTATTCGTCCAGCCGTTAACCCGGGTATCTCTGTATCCCGTGTTGGTGGTGCTGCACAGACCAAGATCATCAAGAAACTGTCCGGTGGTATCCGTACCGCGCTGGCACAGTATCGTGAACTGGCTGCGTTCTCTCAGTTCGCATCTGATCTGGATGATGCAACCCGTAAACAGCTGAGCCACGGTCAGAAAGTGACCGAGCTGCTGAAACAGAAACAGTATGCGCCGATGTCTGTCGCGCAACAGGGTCTGGTGCTGTTTGCTGCTGAGCGCGGCTTCCTGAACGACGTTGAACTGGCGAAAATCGGTAGCTTCGAAGCCGCCCTGCTGGCGTTCGCGGATCGCGACCACGCTGAGCTGATGGCTGAAATCAACCAAGCGGGCAACTTTAACAACGACATCGAAGCGAAGCTGAAAGGCCTGCTCGAAACGTTTAAAGCAACCCAGTCCTGGTAATGTCTGGCGGCTTGTCTGAAAAGGCAGGCCGCAAGGCTTTGAGGAGAAGCTAATGGCCGGTGCAAAAGAAATACGTACCAAGATTGGAAGCGTAAAAAATACGCAGAAGATCACCAAAGCGATGGAAATGGTCGCCGCCTCCAAAATGCGTAAAACGCAGGAACGCATGGCGGCCAGCCGTCCGTATGCAGATACCATGCGCAAAGTGATTGGTCACCTTGCTCTCGGTAATCTGGAATACAAGCACCCTTACCTGGATGAGCGTGACGTTAAGCGCGTCGGCTACCTGGTCGTTTCGACTGACCGCGGGCTTTGTGGTGGTTTGAACATTAACCTGTTCAAAAAATTGCTGGCAGATATGAAGAGCTGGGCTGATAAAGGTGTGCAGAGCGATCTGGCCATTATCGGTTCTAAAGGCAATTCATTCTTCGGCTCTGTCGGTGGCAACATCGTGGCACAGGTCACTGGTATGGGCGACAAGCCTGCACTGTCTGATCTTATCGGCCCAGTAAAAGTGATGTTGCAGGCTTATGATGAAGGCCGCATCGACAAGCTGTATATCGTCGGCAACAAGTTTAATAACACCATGTCTCAGACTCCGACCATTACCCAACTGCTGCCGTTACCGCCAGCGGAAGGTGAAGAAGAGATGAAGGCGAAGACCTGGGATTACCTGTACGAACCCGATCCGAAAGCGCTGCTGGATACCCTGCTGCGCCGTTATGTCGAATCGCAGGTTTATCAGGGTGTGGTGGAAAACCTGGCCAGTGAGCAGGCTGCACGTATGGTGGCAATGAAAGCTGCAACCGATAACGGCGGAAACCTGATCAAAGAGCTGCAGTTGGTTTACAACAAAGCTCGTCAGGCCAGCATCACCCAGGAACTTACCGAGATCGTCTCGGGAGCCTCCGCGGTTTAACCAGGCATATATCCTGTCGCGCGAGCGCGGCCGGATATTCTCGTATTAGGTAGAGGATTCAAGATGGCAGCTGGAAAGATTGTCCAGATTATCGGCGCCGTAGTTGACGTCGAATTCCCTCAGGACGCGGTACCGCAGGTATATAGCGCGCTTGAGGTTCAAAATGGTGACGCTCGTCTGGTGCTGGAAGTTCAGCAGCAGCTGGGTGGTGGCGTGGTTCGTACCATCGCCATGGGTACTTCTGACGGCCTGAAGCGCGGTCTGCAAGTTACCGACCTGAAAAAACCGATCCAGGTACCGGTTGGTAAAGCAACCCTCGGCCGTATCATGAACGTATTGGGCGAACCAATCGACATGAAAGGCGACCTGCAGAATGACGACGGCACCACCGTAGAGGTTTCCTCTATTCACCGTGCTGCGCCTTCTTATGAAGATCAGTCTAACTCGCAAGAGCTGCTGGAAACCGGCATCAAGGTTATCGACCTGATGTGTCCGTTCGCTAAGGGCGGTAAAGTCGGTCTGTTCGGTGGTGCGGGTGTAGGTAAAACCGTAAACATGATGGAGCTGATCCGTAACATCGCGGCTGAGCACTCAGGTTACTCGGTATTTGCTGGTGTGGGTGAGCGTACTCGTGAGGGTAACGACTTCTACCACGAAATGACTGACTCCAACGTTATCGATAAAGTAGCGCTGGTGTATGGCCAGATGAACGAGCCGCCGGGTAACCGTCTGCGCGTAGCACTGACCGGTCTGACCATGGCGGAGAAATTCCGTGATGAAGGCCGTGACGTTCTGCTGTTCATCGACAACATCTACCGTTACACCCTGGCCGGTACTGAAGTATCAGCACTGCTGGGTCGTATGCCATCTGCGGTAGGCTACCAGCCAACGCTGGCAGAAGAGATGGGTGTGTTGCAGGAGCGTATTACCTCCACCAAGACCGGTTCAATCACCTCTGTACAGGCCGTTTACGTTCCTGCGGATGACTTGACTGACCCGTCACCAGCAACCACCTTTGCTCACCTGGACTCAACCGTTACGCTGAGCCGTCAGATCGCCTCTCTGGGTATCTACCCAGCCGTTGACCCGCTGGATTCAACCAGCCGTCAGCTGGATCCACTGATCGTGGGTCAGGAGCACTACGACGTTGCGCGTGGCGTGCAGTCTCTGCTGCAGCGTTACCAGGAACTGAAAGACATCATC
Source organism: Pantoea sp. S61 (assembly GCF_016625145.1). Lineage (NCBI taxonomy): Bacteria > Pseudomonadati > Pseudomonadota > Gammaproteobacteria > Enterobacterales > Erwiniaceae > Pantoea > Pantoea sp. S61. The sequence goes on along the minus strand of NZ_JACVUO010000015.1, from coordinate 124,336 downwards.
GCCATCCTCGGTATGGACGAGCTGTCTGAAGAAGATAAACTGTTGGTGGCACGTGCGCGTAAGATTCAGCGCTTCCTGTCTCAGCCGTTCTTCGTTGCTGAAGTCTTCACCGGTTCTCCAGGTAAGTACGTGACCCTGAAAGACACTATTCGTGGCTTCAAAGGCATCATGGAAGGCGAATTCGACCACCTGCCAGAGCAGGCGTTCTACATGGTCGGCGCTATCGAAGAAGCTGTAGAAAAAGCGAAGAAACTGTAATAACGGTTTCCCAGGAGGAATAGTATGGCTATGACTTATCATCTGGACGTTGTCAGCGCGGAGCAACAAATGTTCTCCGGTCTGGTTGAGCGCATCCAGGTGTCAGGTAGCGAAGGTGAGCTGGGTATTTACCCTGGCCACGCCCCGCTGCTGACAGCCATCAAGCCTGGTATGATTCGCATCGTGAAACAGCACGGCGAAGAGGAGTATATCTACCTCTCTGGCGGCGTGCTGGAAGTACAGCCGGGCAGCACGACCGTTCTGGCCGACACCGCGATTCGCGGTGAAGACCTCGACGAAGCGCGCGCGCTGGAAGCGAAACGTAAAGCAGAAGAGCACATGAACAGCAGCCACGGTGACGTGGACTATGCTCAGGCCTCTGCGGAACTGGCGAAAGCTATCGCGAAACTGCGTGTAATCGAGCTGACCAAGAAAGCGATGTAATCAGGCTTTATGCGTCACGAAATGCCAGCCCATTGGGTTGGCATTTTTTTTGCGCGCGATAAATCGCCCCGCTTTGGGTGAGTGCGATGTTGTCGTGCTCAGCCGACCGATTGCATCGGCAAAATGCATCGTGTGATGTCCAGGCCGGAACTGGTTTTATCCCCGATCATCCTTTCATCTTTATCCGCTAATTTCGCCCCGAGAAAAATGTAGTAATCTCAGGGGTAAACCTTACACTTTCGAAAGTTAAATTGAGTCTGGATAGTTATGTCTACAAGCGCGATGAGTGTGGTGATCCTGGCCGCTGGCAAAGGCACCCGAATGTATTCCGATCTGCCGAAAGTTCTGCATACCCTGGCAGGCAGACCGATGGTTCAGCATGTGATCGATGCCGCGACCGGCCTTGGTGCCCAGCAAGTGCATCTGGTCTATGGCCACGGCGGTGATCTGCTTAAAGAGAAGCTGGCACATAACACCCTTAACTGGGTATTGCAGGCTGAACAGCTGGGAACGGGTCATGCAATGCAGCAGGCGGCACCTTTCTTTGCTGATGACGAAGATATTTTGATGCTGTACGGTGACGTACCGCTGATCTCCCAACCGACATTGCAACGCCTGCGTGATGCCAAACCTGAAGGCGGCATCGGTTTGCTGACGGTGGTGCTGGATAATCCAACCGGTTATGGCCGCATTGTGCGTGAGAATGGCACGGTGACAGGCATTGTTGAGCAGAAAGATGCCTCAGCCGAACAGCTGAAAATCCCTGAGATCAACACTGGCATTCTGGTTGCTAACGGTGGGGACTTAAAACGCTGGCTAGCACAGCTGAATAACAACAATGCGCAGGGTGAATTCTATATCACTGACATCATTGCCATGGCGCATCATGAAGGCCGCGTGATCAATGCGGTGCACCCGGCTCGTATCAGTGAAACCGATGGCGTGAACAATCGTTTGCAGCTGGCCACGCTTGAGCGCGCATATCAGAGCGAGCGGGCAGAACAACTGCTGCTGGCGGGCGTCATGCTGCGCGATCCTGCTCGTTTTGACCTGCGCGGAACGCTGCAACATGGACGTGACGTCGAAATCGATACCAACGTTATCATCGAAGGCACGGTGACATTGGGCAACCGCGTCAGGATAGGCGCTGGGTGCATCATCAAAAACAGCGTGATTGGCGATGATTGCGAAATCAGCCCTTATTCAGTCATCGAAGATGCCTCTTTAGCCGCTGCCTGCACCGTAGGTCCGTTCGCGCGTCTGCGCCCTGGCAGCGAGTTGGCGGAAGAGGCACACGTTGGCAATTTCGTTGAGATGAAAAAGGCCACCCTGGGCAAAGGCTCTAAAGCTGGCCACCTCTCTTATCTCGGTGACGCCGAAATTGGCGCGGGTGTGAATATCGGTGCAGGCACCATTACCTGTAACTACGATGGCGCGAATAAATCGAAGACCATTATCGGCGACGATGTGTTTGTCGGCTCCGATACCCAGCTGGTGGCTCCGGTCACCGTCGCGGCTGGCGCGACCATCGCAGCAGGTACTACGGTAATGAAAGATGTCACCGCAGCCGATTTGGTCTACAACCGTAAAGAACAGAATCAGAAGTCTGGCTGGCAGCGTCCGGTTAAGAAAAATAAATTTTAAGGGTCGGCAAAGATCGGCCCGTGAAAAAAACTACCCGAAATCATTCGAGTTTCAGAAAGGTGGTAAGCGCGAATCCTCAGTCACTGACTTCAGTCAGTGACTGAGGTGAATGCGCCTGGCCAACGCACCTGAAATTTGAAGTATGAAGGGTAGATCCCCCACTCTCTACAAGGCTCGGGGAAATCAGGTCAGAAGACAACGCAATGGCCGAAAGCCATGAAGTCAGGAAACTATTATGTGTGGAATTGTTGGTGCAGTAGCGCAGCGTGATATCGCAGAAATTCTGCTGGAAGGTCTGCGTCGTCTTGAGTATCGCGGTTATGACTCTGCGGGTCTGGCCGTTGTCGATCGCCAGGGGCATATGACGCGTCTGCGTCGTCTTGGCAAAGTGGCTAATCTGGCCGAAGCCGCAGAGCAGCAACCGCTGATTGGTGGTACAGGTATTGCTCATACGCGTTGGGCAACCCACGGTGAGCCATCAGAAGCCAATGCGCATCCGCATGTCTCTGAGCACATTATCATTGTGCATAACGGTATCATTGAGAATCATGAGCCATTGCGTGCGCAGATGATCGAACGCGGTTACCAGTTTGCCTCCGAAACCGACACCGAAGTGGTGGCGCATCTGGTGCACTGGGAGCAGAAGCTGGGCGGCACATTGCGCGAAGTGGTACTGCGCGTGATCCCGCAACTGCGCGGTGCTTATGGCATGGTGATCATGGACAGCCGCGATCCCTCCGTGCTGGTGGCTGCGCGTTCCGGTAGCCCGCTGGTAATTGGCCGTGGCGTGGGTGAAAACTTTATTGCTTCTGACCAACTGGCGCTGCTGCCGGTGACCCGCCGCTTTATGTACCTGGAAGAGGGCGATATTGCTGAGATTACGCGCCGTGAAGTCACCATCATCGATCGTGATGGCAAGCCAGCCAAGCGCGCAGAAATCGAATCCACCGCGCAGTACGATGCCGGTGATAAAGGTGCCTATCGTCACTACATGCAGAAAGAGATCTACGAGCAGCCAAACGCGATTAAAAACACCATTACCGGTCGTTTTAATCATGGGCAAATCGATCTCAGCGAACTGGGTGCCAATGCCGAAGCTTTGCTGAGCAAGGTTGAGCACATCCAGATTATCGCCTGCGGTACCTCGTATAACTCCGGGATGGTGTCGCGCTACTGGTTTGAGTCGCTGGCCAACATTCCTTGCGATGTGGAAATCGCCTCCGAATTCCGCTATCGCAAATCCGCTGTGCGTAAAAACAGCCTGCTAATCACCCTGTCGCAATCGGGTGAAACCGCCGATACGCTGGCCGCACTGCGTCTGTCAAAAGAACTGGGTTATCTTGGATCGCTGGCCATTTGTAACGTTGCCGGCTCTTCGCTGGTGCGTGAATCCGATCTGGCGCTGATGACCAAAGCCGGCACCGAAATTGGTGTGGCCTCGACCAAAGCCTTCACCACCCAATTGGCGGTGTTGCTGATGCTGGTGGCGAAACTGGGTCGTCTGCATGGTATGAAGCCGGAAACCGAGCACGAGATCGTGCATGCGCTGCAGGCCTTACCGAGTCGTATTGAGCAGATGCTGGCACAAGACAAAGTGATTGAAAGCCTGGCGGAAGGTTTCTCGGATAAGCATCATGCGTTGTTCCTGGGCCGTGGCGATCAGTATCCGATCGCGATGGAAGGCGCGCTGAAGCTGAAAGAGATCTCCTACATCCACGCAGAAGCCTACGCCGCCGGAGAGCTGAAACACGGCCCGCTGGCGCTGATTGATGCCGATATGCCAGTGATTGTCGTTGCGCCGAATAACGAGCTGCTGGAGAAGCTGAAATCGAACATTGAAGAGGTGCGCGCGCGCGGCGGTTTGCTGTATGTGTTTGCCGATCAGGATGCGGGTTTCAGCGACAGCGAGGGCATGAAAATCATCTCACTGCCACACGTTGAAGAAGTGATTGCACCGATCTTCTACACCGTGCCGTTGCAGCTGCTTTCGTATCACGTTGCGCTGATTAAAGGGACAGATGTTGACCAGCCGCGTAACCTGGCAAAATCGGTTACCGTTGAATAATCAGTAAAAAGGGCGGGCCTGCAAGGGGCCCGCTTGTATTTTAATCGGTGTCATATAACTGTCATATTTCGTACATTTCACTGTCATCAAACTGTCCTATTTTCCCTCCAGCAGCAATCACTGACTCCTACTAAAAAAGGCATTGAGCCTGATTTTTTTTAAATCCCCTGGAGGGAACATGACACTGATGCGTACATCCGTAGCCCGAATCCTCGCCGCCACCTTCGCAGTAAGCGCGGTATCTGCTTTTGCAGCCACCGACCTGACTGGCGCTGGCGGTACATTCCCGGCACCGGTTTATGCCAAGTGGGCAGCAGAATACCAGCAAGCTACCGGTAGCAAAATCAACTATCAGGGTATTGGTTCTTCAGGCGGCGTTAAGCAGATCATCGCTAAAACCGTTGATTTCGGTGCGTCAGATGCGCCGATGGCTGATGCCGATTTGGAAAAAAATGGTCTGTTCCAGTTCCCTACCGTTATCGGTGGCGTGGTGCTGGCCGTTAACATCCCAGGCGTGAAATCAGGTGAATTGACTCTCGACGGCAAAACCGTTGGCGACATCTACCTGGGCAACATCAAAAAGTGGAATGACCCGGCGATCACTAAACTGAACCCCGGCGTGAAACTGCCAGACACCAACATCAACGTGGTTCGCCGTGCTGATGGTTCAGGTACTTCTTTCGTGTTCACCAGCTACCTGTCTAAAGTCAACGCAGACTGGAACAGCAAAATTGGTAAAGGTAACACCGTTAACTGGCCAACCGGTCTGGGTGGTAAAGGTAACGACGGCGTAGCTGCATTCGTACAGCGTCTGCCGGGTTCAATTGGCTACGTTGAATATGCGTACGCTAAGCAGAACAACCTGACCTACACCAAACTGGTTGATGCTGACGGTAAATCTGTTGCACCAAGCGAAGCCAGCTTTGCTAACGCAGCCAAAGGCGCAAACTGGAGCGAGTCTTTCGCTCAAGACCTGACCTTCCAGAAAGGCAACGATGCATGGCCGATCACCTCAACCACTTTCATCCTGATCTACAAAGACCAGGCGAATGCTGAGAAAGGTGCTGAAGTGCTGAAGTTCTTCGACTGGGCTTACAAAGGCGGCAGCAAAACTGCAACCTCACTGGATTACGCCGCGCTGCCAGAAAGCGTTGCTAACCAGATTCGTACTGCCTGGAAAGCGAACATCAAAGACAGCTCAGGCAAAGCGATTTACAAGTAAGTGAATGACCCGGTCAGTCTCCCCTGACTGACCAACCCGATGGGCGGCATGGTATGCCGCCCTGAACTTCCTCTGAGAACCGAGAAACTTATGGCTGCCACTAAGCCGACGTTCAAAGCCCCAGGTAAACAAGGTGACATGATTTTCGGCGCGCTGGTGAAACTTTCCGCGCTTATCGTGTTGTTGTTGATGGGTGGCATTATCGTCTCCCTGATTTTCTCCTCCTGGCCAAGCATCCAAAAATTTGGTTTTTCCTTCTTATGGACCAAAACCTGGGATGCGCCAAACGAACAATTTGGTGCGCTGGTACCGATTTACGGCACCCTCGTCACCTCCATCATTGCCTTGATCATCGCTGTGCCGGTGAGCTTTGGCATTGCGCTGTTCCTGACGGAACTGGCGCCAAACTGGTTGCGTCGCCCGCTGGGTACCGCGATTGAGCTGCTGGCCGCGATCCCGAGTATCGTTTACGGCATGTGGGGCCTATTCATCTTCGCCCCGCTGTTCGCTGAGTACTTCCAGACGCCGGTCGGCAACGTGATGTCGAACATTCCGATTGTGGGCACCCTGTTCTCAGGCCCGGCATTCGGTATCGGTATTCTGGCGGCAGGTGTCATTCTCGCCATCATGATCATCCCGTACATTGCTTCGGTGATGCGTGATGTGTTTGAGCAGACGCCAGTAATGATGAAAGAGTCCGCTTACGGCATTGGTTGCACCACGTGGGAAGTGATCTGGCGCATCGTGCTGCCATTCACCAAAAACGGCGTAATCGGTGGCGTGATGCTCGGTCTGGGTCGTGCTTTGGGTGAAACCATGGCGGTGACCTTTATCATCGGTAACACCTACCAGCTCGATAGCGCCTCGCTGTTTATGCCGGGCAACAGCATCACCTCTGCGCTGGCGAACGAATTCGCTGAAGCCGAGTCGGGTGTGCACGTGGCCGCGCTGATGGAACTGGGTCTGATCCTGTTCGTGATTACCTTTATCGTGCTGGCGATCTCTAAACTGATGATCCTGCGTCTGGCGAAGAGTGAAGGAGCCCGTTCATGACAGCTATTGAAATGCAGGCTCGCGCTGAGCTGGAAGCCTCGCGCCGCAAAATGCAGGCGTGGCGCAGTACCAAAAACAAAATCGCTTTGACCTTGTCGATGCTGACCATGGCCTTTGGCCTGTTCTGGCTGGTGTGGATTCTGTTCACTACCGTCACCAAAGGCATCGATGGCCTGAGCTGGTCACTGTTCACCGAATCAACCCCGCCACCGAACACCGCAGGCGGTGGTTTAGCTAACGCCCTGGCGGGCAGTGGATTACTGATTCTGTGGTCAACGGTGATCGGTACGCCACTGGGCATCATGGCCGGTATTTATCTTGCCGAATATGGCCGTAAGCATTGGCTGGCGGAAGTGATTCGCTTCATCAATGACATCCTGTTGTCAGCACCGTCGATTGTGGTGGGCCTGTTTGTCTACACCATCGTGGTGGCACAGATGCAGCACTTCTCTGGCTGGGCGGGTGTGGTGGCGCTGGCCCTGTTGCAGATTCCTATCGTGATTCGTACCTCGGAAAACATGCTGCGTCTGGTACCAGACAGCATGCGTGAAGCGGCTTATGCACTGGGTACGCCGAAGTGGAAGATGATTTCTGCCATCACGTTGAAAGCCTCGGTATCCGGGATTATCACCGGTGTGCTGCTGGCCGTGGCACGCATCGCGGGCGAAACCGCACCGCTGCTGTTTACTGCGCTGTCGAACCAGTTCTGGAGCACCGACATGATGCAGCCGATCGCCAACCTGCCGGTGACGATTTTCAAATTCGCCATGAGCCCGTTTGCCGAGTGGCAAAGCCTGGCATGGGCGGGTGTGTTGATCATTACCCTGTGCGTGCTGCTGCTGAACATTGTCGCGCGAGTGGTTTTCGCCAAGGGCAAACATTAATTTCCCGGCGCGGCTTCGGCGGCGCTGCACATGAGAGATGAGCAATGAGTATGGCAACGACTTCTGCCGGTAAAATTCAGGTTCGCAATCTGAACTTCTATTACGGAAAGTTTCACGCTCTGAAGAACATTAACCTGGATATCGCGAAGAACCAGGTCACCGCCTTCATCGGACCATCAGGCTGTGGTAAATCCACCCTGCTGCGCACCTTCAACAAAATGTACTCGCTCTACCCTGAGCAGCGTGCTGAAGGTGACATTCTGCTGGATGGCGACAATATTCTGGCTTCCCATCAGGATATCGCCCTGCTGCGCGCACGCGTGGGCATGGTGTTCCAGAAGCCAACGCCGTTCCCGATGTCGATTTATGACAACATCGCGTTTGGCGTACGTCTGTTTGAAAAGCTGTCACGTGCCGATATGGACGAGCGTGTGCAGTGGGCGCTGACCAAAGCCGCGCTGTGGAATGAAACCAAAGACAAGCTGCATCAGAGCGGTTACAGTCTCTCCGGCGGTCAGCAGCAGCGTCTGTGCATCGCACGCGGCATCGCGATTCGCCCGGAAGTGCTGTTGCTGGATGAGCCATGCTCAGCCCTCGACCCGATCTCTACCGGTCGTATTGAAGAGCTGATCACCGAGCTGAAGCAGGATTACACCGTGGTGATCGTGACGCACAACATGCAGCAGGCCGCGCGTTGTTCTGACCATACCGCTTTCATGTATCTGGGCGAGCTGATCGAATTCAGCGACACCGATACACTGTTTACCAAGCCCGCGCAGAAGCAGACCGAAGATTACATCACCGGTCGTTACGGCTGATTCAGGAGACGCACATGGACAATTTGAATCTGAACAAACACATCTCCGGTCAGTTCAACGCGGAGCTGGAACATATTCGCACTCAGGTGATGATCATGGGTGGCATGGTGGAGCAGCAGCTTACCGATGCCATTACCGCGATGCACAACCAGGATGGCGAGCTGGCACGTCGCGTGATCGACGGTGACCAGAAGGTCAACATGATGGAAGTGGAGATTGATGAAGCCTGCGTGCGCATCATCGCCAAACGTCAGCCTACCGCCAGCGACTTGCGCCTGGTGATGGCAATCATCAAGACCATCTCTGAGCTGGAACGTATCGGTGACGTCGCTGAGAAAATCAGCCGCACGGCGCTGGAGAAGTTCAGCCAGCAGCACCTGCCGCTGCTGGTGAGCCTGGAGTCTCTGGGTCGCCACACCGTGCAGATGCTGCACGACGTGCTGGATGCCTTCGCGCGTATGGATCTGAATGAAGCCATTAAGATCTATCGTGAAGATAAGAAGGTCGACAAAGAGTACGAAGGCATTGTGCGTCAGCTGATGACCTACATGATGGAAGATCCACGCACCATCCCAAGTGTACTGACGGCGCTGTTCTGTGCCCGCGCTATCGAGCGTATCGGTGACCGTTGCCAGAACATCTGCGAAATTATCTTCTATTTCGTTAAAGGTCAGGATTTCCGTCACGTTGGCGGCGACAAGCTGGATGAACTGCTGTCAGGTGATGACGGCAGCAATAAACCCTCTTAATTGCCGTTTCGGCTGCCTGTTGCCACTGTGGCAAACAGGCAGCCATCTTCATTTCTGATTGGTCTCCGCGATTCCCTCTCTTTATACTTGGCGCACTTTTTTCTGCCAGGTGCTGTTAAATGTCTTCCCCAATAACGAAAAAAAACGCCGTGACGCCGGCAAAAGCGATGGTTGCTGCCATTAGTGGCTATGCGATGGACGGCTTCGATCTGTTAATTCTGGGCTTTATGTTACCGGCAATCAGCGTCTCGCTGGCGCTCGATCCCTCTCAGGCCGGTTCGCTGGTCACCTGGACGCTGATCGGCGCGGTGATTGGCGGTATTGTGTTTGGCCATCTCAGCGATCGTTATGGTCGTATCCGTATTCTCACCGTGACCATTCTGATGTTCTCCATCTTTACCGGGCTGTGCGCGGTGGCGCAGGGGTACAGGGATTTGCTGGCCTACCGCACGCTGGCAGGCGTAGGGCTGGGCGGTGAATTTGGTATTGGCATGGCGCTGATTGCGGAAGCCTGGCCGAAAGAGAAGCGTAATCGCGCCTCGGCATGGGTCGGCATCGGCTGGCAGCTCGGTGTACTGCTGGCCGCCTTTATTACGCCGCCATTGCTGAGCGTGATTGGCTGGCGCGGCATGTTCCTGGTGGGCTTACTGCCTGCGCTGGTGTCGTTTGTGATTCGCCGCAGTATGGGCGAGCCGGAAGGCTTTACGCGTCACGTGGAAAAAACACCGCAGCTGTCGTTCGCCGCACGTATCAAACTGCTGTTTGCCGATCGCGCCACCAGCAAAGCGAGTTTGGGCATCTTTATTCTCTGCTCGGTGCAGAATTTCGGTTATTACGGTCTGATGATCTGGATGCCAAGTTACCTCTCATCCAGCTTTGGTTTTAGCCTGACCAAATCCGGCTTGTGGACAGCGGTGACCGTGGTGGGCATGACCTTTGGTATCTGGCTGTTTGGTGTGCTGGCCGATCGCTTTGCCCGCTGGAAAATCTTCTTGCTGTACCAATTTGGCGCGGTGGCGATGGTGGTGGTGTATGCGCAGTTGCGCGATCCTACCGTTATGCTGTTTACCGGCGCGATCATGGGGATGTTTGTGAATGGCATGATTGGCGGTTACGGCGCGCTGATCTCCGACACCTTCCCACCGCAGGCGCGCGCTACCGCGCAGAATGTGTTGTTCAACCTTGGGCGTGGCGTAGGTGGCTTTGGTCCACTGGTGATTGGCCTGCTGGCGGCGCAAATCTCGTTTACCGCGGCGATCACGCTGCTGGCGCTGATTTACCTGCTGGATATCGTGGCGACGTTGTTCCTGCTGCCGAAGAAGCAGAGTAACGAGGATTCGCTGGGCGCGATTGGCTAAGGCGTTTAGGTTACCTGGTGCGCATAAATGCGCACCCGATTAGATCTTACCTGCGAACTGTTCAAAATCGCATACCGGCCTCTGTAGGGGCAGCACCAGGTTCCACCGGGCACACAGGGAACAGATCAGACCGACCACAGAGGTAACACTTTTGTGGTCAGTCGATTTGAATCATGCATTGCCCGGACATCCTGCGCCGGTTTCTGCAGGGGCGACATTCATGCCGCCCTGGGTTTACACCAAATCCCAACCCCTTGCGCGCCACAGCGCTGGCAATTGCGCCATATCGTCAAAGCGCGTCACCAGCGGATGATCCAACTCCGGATTGTGCGCATCAGCGCAGTAGTAAAATACCGGAATGCCCGCCGCGATCCCCGCACGCGCACCAGCCTCTGAATCGTCCACCAGAATGCACTTCTCAATCGGCACCTGCATTTGCTCCGCCGCGTGATACATCAACTCGGGATCGGGCTTCCAGTGATTAATGTCATAACCGCTGTACAGCCGACCTTCGAGGTATGGCAGCATGCCGGTTAAACCCAGCGAGTGCTGCATCTTCTTCACTGTCCCGTTCGAGACCACGCACATCGGCACTTTCACGCTTTCCACCAGCGCTTTGGCACCGGTAATCGGCTTCAGGTCGAGGTCAAACAGGCGGGCGACATCAGCGCGATAGGCGGTTTCGAATTCTTCGATGGGAACGTCGATTTGATGCTTCGCCAGTACATCCCGCACGATGTCATAGAGCTTAACCCCTTTGTACTGCTCAAACATCTGCTGCAAAGAGAGCTCAATACCGTATTGGGCAAAGGTGTTGACGTAAGATTGCGTACAGATCACTTCACTGTCGACCAGCGTACCGTCGCAATCGAAAAACACACATTCAACTGACATCGCACATCATCCTTTTATTAAACAACCAGCTGACACTCTAGCGCACTCAGCGCAGAAAGCGACTCCGGCAACCGTTTGCGAATAATCAGTGTTTTGCCCGGCTAAAATCTATAGGATACGCGGCGATAAATTTTTTTCCGGGACAGTTGAATGAACAATCAGGGCTTGTTGCAGCGCATCTTTAAGCTGCAGGAACACGGCACAACCGCGCGCACCGAAGTGATCGCCGGTTTCACGACTTTCCTGACGATGGTGTACATCGTCTTTGTAAACCCGCAAATTTTGGGCGCGGCAGGCATGGATACCCAGGCGGTGTTTGTCACCACCTGTTTGATAGCGGCCTTTGGCAGCATCCTGATGGGGCTGGTGGCGAACTTGCCGGTGGCACTGGCACCGGCGATGGGGCTGAACGCTTTCTTCGCGTTTGTGGTGGTTGGCGCCATGGGTTACTCATGGCAGGTTGGCATGGGGGCGATCTTCTGGGGGGCGCTCGGTCTGCTGATCCTCACGCTGCTGCGCGTACGTTACTGGATGATTGCCAACATCCCAATGAGCCTGCGCGTCGGCATCACCGCCGGTATCGGCCTGTTTATCGCTATGATGGGGCTGAAAAACGCCGGTATCATCGTGCCGAATGCCGACACCATTGTGACGGTCGGGAATCTGACCTCGCATAGCGTACTGCTGGGGGCGCTGGGCTTCTTCATTATCGCGATTCTGGCCTCACGCAATATCCACGCGGCGGTGCTGGTATCAATTGTGGTCACTACGGCGATTGGCTTAGCCATTGGCGATGTGAAATTCAGCGGTGTATTTGCCGCGCCGCCGGCAGTGACATCGGTGGTGGGTCAGGTCGATATTAAAGGGGCGTTCAACATCGGTATGGCGGGAGTGATCTTCTCCTTTATGCTGGTCAACCTGTTCGACTCTTCCGGCACGCTGATCGGTGTCACCGATAAGGCCGGACTGACCGATGAAAAGGGCACTTTCCCGCGCATGAAGCAGGCGCTGTATGTCGATAGCATCAGCTCGGTGACCGGTTCGCTAATCGGCACTTCTTCGGTGACGGCGTATATCGAAAGCTCTTCAGGTGTGGCGATTGGTGGCCGCACCGGTTTGATGGCGGTGATCACCGGCATTCTGTTCCTGCTGGTGATGTTCCTGTCGCCGCTGGCTGCGATGGTGCCGGCCTATGCGGCAGCTGGAGCGCTGATTTACGTTGGCGTATTGATGACGGCATCACTGTCACGCGTGCGCTGGGACGATCTTACCGAAGCGGTCCCGGCGTTTGTCACGGCGGCGATGATGCCTTTCAGCTTCTCGATCACCGAAGGTATCGCGCTGGGCTTCATCTCGTACTGTGTGATGAAGCTTGGCACAGGACGCTGGCGTGAAATCAGCCCGTGCGTGGTGATTGTTGCCCTGTTGTTTGTGCTAAAAATCGCGTTTATCGACGCGCACTAAAAATAACAGGCCGCGATTGCGGCCTGTTTTGTTAGAGATGTCCGATTTCTTGCGGTGTGGGAGTGAGGCTGGTCAGACGCAGCGAGCGCGGGCCAATATTCGGTTTGCTCATTTCAACGTCGCGCAATGGCTGCCATTGCTGCTGTGCATCAATCTCCCACAGGCATAAGCGCTCAGTGCCCGGAGAGAGCGCGCACGACCACACCAGCATCGGCTCAGCATCACATACCGCCTGAATATCCGGAAACACGCTGGAGCGCAGACGGCCGGCAGCAGGGTGCAACTGCAGCGAACCGGCACCGTTCTCACTTTCACCCGTTAATTTGAGGATGCTCTGGCGCAGCGTCCAGATTTGCGTCACCGCTTCCATGAAATCCTGCTGCGCGTTGATCCACGCCTTTTCACCGGATGAGAGATCCTGCGTGAGCGTGTCCTGCGTCTGACGGCTGTGGGCGCGGACAATCTCCATATCCAATCCCGCCCGCCCGCCTTCTTCCGCCAGCAGCACACCAACCATATTACCGGCGTAAGCAATACTAAAGTCAGGGAGGTTTGGATCGGCAAAGCAAGGACGTCCGCTGCTGGTGGTCACAAGCGGCGGGAGTTCACGAATGCCATAAACACGCAGCATGAGCTGAGCCAGCAATTCGCGTGCGGCAAGAAAACGGCTACGGCGCTTGTCAGGGAAGCGCTCGGCGCTGTTAATCACATCCTGTGGAACCCGCAACTGCTCTGAAGAGAGCGGCGAGTTACCCATCCAACGTACAAAATGACTAGCCATCTGTCGCTCCGTGAAAATGGTCAGATAATCATCAGGGCTATTGTAGGAATTTTCTCAGAGGTTTGCATCCGGCATAACATGGAATGACCAAAAATCAGATAAGACCGAAGCGGCGGCTAATCCCATCCGATGAATTTGCATATAACGCTTTTGCTGATTTTGCGCGGATAGGGTGCCGTAAAGTCTGAGGTAGTGTAGGATTTGGGCAACCAAAAGCACATCGAAGTGCGTGAACAATCCACCTCAAGATAATCGTGCCCATCGCAGCAGCATGCACGTCGGAGTTTTTTTATGTCAGTAACTTCACTTACTCGCCAGGAATCAATCTCACTTGATGAATTTCGTCATGGTATGCGCCGCCTGACCGCAGGCGTTTCTTTAGTGACCACCGAGTTTCAGGGCGAAAAGCTGGGTCTGATTGCGACCTCCGTTAGCTCACTGGCTGCCGAGCCGCCAAGCCTGCTGGTGTGTGTTAACCGTAGTGCATCCAGCCACGACGCATTTGTGAATGCTGGCCATTTCGCTGTGAACGTCTTGCGTGAACAGCATGACGATTTATGCGCGCAGTTCAGTCAGTCTGCACGTCGCGCAGAACGCTTCCAGAGCGGTGAGTGGCAAACGCTGAACACCGGTGCACCGGTGCTGGCTGATGCATTGGTGAGTTTTGACTGCCAGCTGGAGAAAGTGGTGGAGTGGAATACGCACAGCGTGCTGCTGGCGCGCATCGTTGGCATTTCACTGCCAGGTGAAGCGGCGGAGCCGATGGTGTACTTCAATAGCGGTTTTCACTCGCTGGGTTAATGTGAGTGACAGGCGTCGCGCAATGCCCGACGCCTGGAATCAATCAGGCAAATTTGCTGGCTTCATCAAAGCCAAGGCGCGGTAAACGCGCATGCAGTTTGCTGGCTTCACCGTAGCCAAGGTTAATCAGTAAATTCACCTGCCATTTGCTTTCGCTAAAGAAGGCTTCATTGACTTTTGATGGGTCAAAACCGGACATCGGGCCGGCATCCAGCCCCAGCGAACGGGCCGCCAGAATTAAATATCCTGCCTGCAGGCTGCTATTGCGGAAGGCCGTCTCTTTCGCCAGATCCGGGCTGCTGGTGAACCAGCTGCGTGCATCACCGTGCGGGAAGAGTTTGGGCAGCGCTTCATAGAACTCAGGATCCCACGCCACGATCACCGTTGCCGGTGCTGCCATGGTTTTGTCCACGTTGCCGGAGGAGAGTGCAGGTTTCAGCTTCTCTTTGCCTTCCTGCGAAGTGACAAACACGAACCGTCCCGGTGAACAGTTGGCTGAAGTCGGGCCGAGCGCGGTCAGGCTATAGAGTTGCTGCAGCACATCATGAGAAATCGGTTTGTCCTGCCAGTAGCTGTGGGTGCGAGCGTCATTGAACAGCGCGTTCAGCGCCACGCTGTCGAGCGGTGTACTCATGTTTCTCTCCTGTTCAGGCAGCAACTTGCGCCTAATGTTTAGCATGAATCGTGGGTGAGGCCGGTACGCTTTAGCACGGGCCAGCGATCGTTATACTGCAAAGGAGAGGGGGTGCCAAATAACAAAGATGCATGTTTTACATCTGTTAGGCTATGGGGTTAAGCGAGCAGAGCGTGCTTTGAGTCCATCAAGAATAGTCGTTTGAATTTCTGTCGGAAAATCGTCAGGCAATTGAGACGTCACGCGCGCAATAACCTCATCTAGGCTTTATAGCAGATAAAATCAGTCTTACCCGCTATAACAGGTAAGGTTGTTTTTACCTGCTATAGCGTGCGAAGAGAAAAAATGTAGATGGGTTTATTTACCAATACAGAAGCTGGAGAAAATCCTGCCGAGCAGATCGTCGGAGGTGAACTCACCGGTGATCTCGCTAAGTGCCTGCTGCGCCAGACGCAGCTCTTCCGCCAGCAGTTCACCCGCCCATGCACCCAGCAGCTGGTCTTTACCCTGCTGTAAGTGAGTGGCTGCTAACTCCAATGCCTGCAGATGGCGTCGGCGTGCCAGGAAGCCACCTTCCATATTGCCAGAGAAGCCCATGCTCTGTTTCAGATGATCGCGCAGTGCATCCACGCCTTCCCCCGTCCGCGCAGAGAGGCGAATCAGTGAGTGGTCATTCACTTCTGTCAGACCCAGCACTTCGCCGGTCATATCGGCTTTGTTACGCACCACGGTAATCGGCAGTTGTGCCGGTAAACGTGCGACAAAATCAGGCCAGATTGCGGCCGCTTCTGTGGCGTCGGTGGTGGTGCCATCCACCATAAACAGCACGCGATCGGCTTGCTCGATTTCCTGCCAGGCGCGTTCAATTCCAATGCGCTCCACTTCATCACTGGCTTCACGCAGCCCCGCAGTATCGATGATGTGCAGCGGCATGCCGTCGATATGAATATGCTCACGCAGAACGTCACGCGTGGTGCCAGCGATATCGGTGACAATCGCGGCTTCACGACCGGCAAGGGCATTCAGCAAGCTGGATTTACCGGCATTAGGACGACCAGCAATCACCACTTTCATTCCTTCACGCAGCAAACTGCCCTGACGCGCTTCGGCGCGCACGTTATCAAGATCGCCGATCACCGCATTTAGCTGACCTTCGATTTTGCCGTCAGACAGAAAATCGATCTCCTCATCCGGGAAGTCGATAGCGGCTTCCACGTAGATGCGCAGGTGAGTGAGTGCTTCCACGAGTGTATTGATACGCAGGGAAAATGCGCCTTGCAGTGAGTTCACGGCGGAACGCGCGGCCTGCTCTGAACTGGCGTCTATCAGGTCGGCGATCGCTTCCGCCTGCGCCAGATCGAGTTTGTCGTTAAGGAACGCACGTTCGGAGAATTCACCCGGTTGAGCGATGCGTACACCCGAGAGCGCCACGATGCGTTTCAGCAGCAGATCCAGAATTACCGGGCCGCCGTGACCCTGCAGCTCCAGTACATCTTCGCCAGTGAAAGAGTTGGGGCCAGGAAACCACAGCGCAATCCCCTGATCCAGCACGCTGCCATCCGCATCGTTGAACGGCAAGTAGTCGGCATAGCGCGGTTTCGGCAATTTACCGAGCACGGCTTGCGCGACGTCAGCGGCTTTGGCGCCGGAAATACGCAGAATGCCGACGCCGCCACGGCCGGGAGGCGTCGCCTGGGCAACGATGGTATCGCTGTGGCTCATGATTCTCTCTCTTACCCGTCATACTTCAAGCCGCAGCGGCGTTGGCTGCGCTCATTCACCTCAGTCACTGACTTGAGTAAGCTCCTGAGGATTCTTTCGCTTGCCACGGGATTGGGCCATTGGCCTCACCCTGCGGGCCAGCGCAAGCGCTGTTCAAAAGCGCCTCACGACGCTTTTGTGCTGCAGCTCGAATTATTTAGGGTACAAATTTTGAAAAAAAACAGGGCGACATAAATGCCGCCCCTTGAGTATACGCTGCTGCTGTTGCAGTCAGACGTTACGCTTTCTTCTTGTCGCGGCTGTGCAGACCACGTTTTTCCAGCCCGCGATAAATCAGCTGCTGCTGGAGGATGGTCACCAAGTTACTGACGATGTAGTACAGCACCAGACCCGCAGGGAACCACAGGAAGAACACGGTAAAGATAACCGGCATATAAGTCATGATCTTCTGCTGCATCGGATCGGTCACGGTGGTCGGTGACATCTTCTGGATGAAGAACATGGTGATACCCATGATAACCGGCAGAATGTAGTACGGATCCTGCGCGGACAGGTCATGAATCCACAGAATGAACGGTGCATGACGCAGTTCAATCGAACCTGACAGCATGTAGTACAAGGCCAGGAAGATTGGCATCTGGATAACCAGAGGTAAGCAGCCGCCCAGCGGGTTCACTTTCTCTGCCTTGTACAGCGCCATCATTTCCTGGCTCTGCTTCTGCTTGTCATCGCCCAGACGCTCACGCATGGCCTGAATCTTCGGCTGCAGCATGCGCATCTTCGCCATGGAGGTGTACTGCGCTTTGGTCAGCGGGTACATGATGCCACGAACGATGAAGGTGATAACGATAATCGAGAAGCCCCAGTTACCGATAAAGCTGTGCAGGAACTTCAGCAGCTTAAACAGTGGCTGAGAGATGAACCACAACCAACCGTAATCTACGGTCAGATCCAGGTGAGGCGCGATAGCCGCCATTTTGTCCTGGATTTCCGGCCCCAACCACAGGGTTGCGCCCAGGTCTTGCTGTGCGCCGGCTGCCACGGTCACCGGTGAAGATTTATAACCGATTGCCGCAACGCCGTTACCAAGGTTGCTGGTGTACAGGGTGTTGTTACCCTGAGTACGCGGCACCCAGGCGGTAGCGAAGTACTGCTGCAGCATCGCCACCCAACCATTGCTGGTGGTCGCGTTCAGGTTCTCGTTATCCGCGATGGTATCGAATTTGTATTTTTCGTATTTCGCTTCGCTGGTCGAGTACGCTGCGCCACGGAAGGTGTGCAGGGCAAAGTTATTGCTGCCGGTATCACGGTGCTTCGGCAGATCAATGGTCTGCTTCAGCTGACCGAACATCGACACTTCCAGCGGCTGCTGCGAGGCGTTATTGATGTTGTAGTCAACGTTAACCGCGAAGTCGCCACGCTTGAACACGAAGGTTTTGGTATAAACCACACCTTTTTCATCGGTCCAGGTCAGTGGTACACGCAGCTCGGTCTGGCCATCGGCCATCTCGAAGTGATCCTGAGTGGTGGTGAACAGCGGACGAGCGCCATTGTTCGGGTTATCCGGGCCATTACGACCGGTTAAGCCACTCTGCGCCTGATAAACGAAGGCAGGGGTGGTTTCCAGCAACTGGAACGGTGCGTCTGAACCCAGTTTGTCTGGGTAAGTCAGCAGCTGTGCCTGCTCAATATCGCCACCGCGAGTATTGATGCTGAGTGACAGGACATCAGTCTTAACGGTGATCGTTTGGCCCTGACCGCTAGCCGGCACGCCGGAAGAGGCGGCATCACCCGCTGCGCTGCTTGTGTTCTGCGTGGTCTGAGTCTGCTGTGGCTGCGGAGCGTGGTCCGTCTGCCAGGCTTGCCAGATCATAAAAGACACGAACAGAAAAGCGATGAGAAAGAGATTGCGTTGCGAATCCATCGTTAATGTTCTCTGGTATCAAAGGTTTTTGGCGGCACAGGATCGTCACCACCCGGGTTCAAAGGGTGGCATTTTAATACGCGTTTTATCGTCAACCAACTACCTTTTACGACGCCGAAACGACGTAATGCCTCAATCCCATACTGCGAGCAGGTGGGATGGAACCGACAATGAGGTCCA
This sequence comes from Pantoea sp. S61, assembly GCF_016625145.1. Lineage (NCBI taxonomy): Bacteria > Pseudomonadati > Pseudomonadota > Gammaproteobacteria > Enterobacterales > Erwiniaceae > Pantoea > Pantoea sp. S61. Next base: position 105,441 of record NZ_JACVUO010000015.1, on the reverse strand, counting down.
AGTAGTGGGCTGATGGCGCGTTGATAAACGCGTATCAGGGCGATCAGGAGCCGCGAGCCAGGCGACAGTGACGACGCCATAATTTCTCCAACGCTTCCGTTAACGCACGGTTATCGAGGTCAGCAATCCCCTTTTTCGCCACGATGACAAAATCCATCGCAGGCAGCTCGTGTTGGCGCAGACGAAAGCTTTCGCGGGTCAATCGCTTGATCCGGTTGCGTTCATGGGCGCGTTTCACATGCTTTTTGGCGACGGTAAGACCGATGCGGGGATGCCCCAGCGAGTTAAGGCGGCCGAGGATGGTGATTTGCGGCGTACCGGCTCTTTGTGGCTGCTGGAAGACGAAAGTGAAATGAGTGGGAGTTAACAAACGTAACTCCCTGGGAAATGCGAGCTTAACCACGAGGGTTAGCTTTATTACTTAGAAACGGTCAAACGAGCACGGCCTTTAGCACGACGACGTGCCAGAACCTGACGACCATTTTTTGTTGCCATACGAGCACGGAAACCGTGTGAACGGTTGCGCTTCAGTACGGACGGTTGAAAAGTGCGTTTCATGGCGATTTCTACCTAAACTTGAAAATTTTCACTGGGTGACGCGTTTTCGGGCCAGTAAATCGACCTACGCCTCAATGTGTCTTTAATAAAGAGGCGGGATTGTAATAATTGTACAGTCCAGAGTCAATTTACTTCGCAGTTCGCGGCACCTGGAAACCAGATACAGCCCGCTGATTCCGGGCATCAAGGCTTCACGCAATAATGCCGGGTGGGGAATTATACGGGCTATAGGGTAAAGCGCAAGGATCGCGCAGGATCTTCTTGCGATCAATTTGCAGTTTTTTGCGCGGAAACGAGAGGCGACCAGAAAAATTACCTATTTCAGCAAGATCCCCGCTCGCTTTTTCCACAGAAAGCGTAAACTCATTAGCGCTTCACTAGCCTGTGGATAAATTGGATCAAAACTGTGTAGAAAGGGAAGATCTCTGTGCCGCTTTGCGCTATGATCCGCCCTTCCGCTGACGATCCTCACTGCGATCGCCGGGGATGACTACCGCGGATAGCGGTCGCAGGCGCTTTCTGATCGCCTGTGTCAAAAAAGACAGTTTCTATTATTAGCGCCTGAAATTCTTATCGATTTTGTACGAGTGGAGTCCGCCGTGTCACTTACGCTTTGGCAACAGTGTCTTGCCCGTTTGCAGGATGAGCTTCCTGCCACCGAATTCAGCATGTGGATTCGTCCGCTGCAAGCTGAATTAAACGACAATACGCTGACCTTGTATGCACCAAATCGGTTTGTACTCGACTGGGTTCGGGATAAATATCTCAATAGTATTAATGGGCTGCTGAATGAATTCTGCGGTCCGAATGTGCCTTTGCTGCGTTTTGAAGTAGGCACGCGCCCGGCTGCACAGGTTGCAGCCAGCCAGCCTGCCATGGCGGCTTACAGCACCCCTGCTCCTGTTGAAAACCGTCCTGCTCCGGCGCAAATCTTGCGTCCAAGCTGGGACTCAGTGCCCGCCCCGGCGGATGTCACCTACCGCTCAAATGTGAATAACCGCCATAACTTCGATAACTTCGTTGAAGGTAAATCTAACCAGCTGGCGCGCGCGGCGGCACGTCAGGTGGCGGATAATCCTGGTGGTGCTTACAACCCGCTCTTCCTTTATGGCGGAACCGGTTTAGGTAAAACTCACCTGTTACATGCGGTGGGAAATGGCATTATTGCGCGCAAACCGAATGCCAAAGTGGTTTACATGCACTCAGAACGTTTTGTGCAGGACATGGTAAAAGCGCTGCAGAACAACGCCATTGAAGAATTTAAGCGTTATTACCGCTCCGTCGATGCACTGTTGATCGATGACATTCAGTTCTTTGCCAATAAAGAGCGCTCGCAGGAAGAGTTTTTCCATACCTTTAACGCCCTGCTGGAAGGCAATCAGCAGATCATTTTGACCTCGGATCGCTATCCAAAAGAGATCAATGGTGTTGAAGATCGCCTGAAGTCGCGCTTTGGCTGGGGATTAACCGTCGCGATCGAGCCGCCTGAGCTGGAAACGCGAGTGGCGATCCTGATGAAGAAAGCGGATGAAAACGATATTCGTCTGCCGGGCGAAGTCGCCTTCTTTATTGCCAAGCGTCTGCGCTCCAATGTGCGTGAGCTGGAAGGGGCGCTGAACCGCGTCATCGCCAATGCCAACTTTACCGGCCGCGCGATCACCATCGATTTCGTGCGCGAAGCGCTGCGCGATTTGCTGGCGCTGCAGGAAAAGCTGGTCACCATCGATAACATCCAGAAAACGGTGGCCGAATACTACAAGATCAAAGTCGCGGATTTACTGTCGAAGCGCCGTTCGCGCTCGGTGGCACGTCCGCGTCAGATGGCAATGGCAATGGCGAAAGAGTTGACCAACCATAGCCTGCCGGAAATTGGCGATGCGTTTGGTGGCCGCGATCATACCACCGTGCTCCATGCCTGCCGTAAAATTGAGCAGTTGCGTGAAGAGAGCCACGACATCAAAGAAGATTTCTCTAACCTCATTCGAACATTATCTTCCTGACGCATATGAAATTTATTGTAGAACGTGAGCAGTTGCTGAAACCACTGCAACAGGTTAGCGGCCCGCTTGGTGGACGTCCGACCTTACCGATCCTCGGAAATTTACTGTTGCAGGTGAGTGAAGGCGTACTGCGTCTGACCGGCACCGATTTGGAAATGGAGATGGTGGCCCGCGTTGCATTAACGCAGCCCCACGAGCCCGGTGCGACCACCGTCCCCGCGCGTAAATTCCTCGATATCTGTCGCGGTTTGCCAGAGGGCGCGGAAATTAGCCTGACGCTGGAAGGTGACAGAATGCTGGTGCGTTCTGGCCGCAGCCGTTTTTCCTTATCGACGCTGCCCGCCACTGACTTCCCTAATCTGGATGACTGGCAGAGCGAGGTGGAGTTCACCTTGCCACAGGCCACGCTGAAACGTCTGATTGAAGCGACCCAGTTCTCGATGGCGCATCAGGATGTGCGTTACTACCTCAACGGCATGCTGTTTGAGACCGAAGGTGAAGAGTTGCGCACCGTCGCCACCGATGGTCACCGTCTGGCGGTATGCTCCATGCCGATTGGCCAGGCGTTGCCTAACCATTCGGTGATCGTGCCACGTAAAGGTGTGATTGAATTAGTCCGTTTGCTTGATGGCGGCGAGACTCCGCTGCAGGTACAGATCGGCAGCAGCAACATTCGCGCCCACGTTGGTGACTTTATCTTTACCTCTAAGCTGGTTGATGGCCGTTTCCCGGATTATCGCCGTGTATTGCCGAAAAACCCGGACAAAGCGCTGGAAGCGGGATGCGATCTGCTGAAACAGGCGTTTGCCCGTGCAGCGATTCTCTCCAATGAGAAATTCCGCGGTGTTCGCATCTATATCACCGAGAATCAGCTCAAGATCACCGCCAATAACCCTGAACAGGAAGAGGCGGAAGAGATGCTGGATGTGTCGTACAGCGGCACTGAACTGGAGATTGGCTTTAACGTGAGTTACGTGCTGGATGTGCTGAATGCGCTGAAGTGCGAAAACGTGCGGTTGCTGCTGACCGATTCGGTTTCGAGTGTGCAGATTGAAGACGTTGCCAGCCCAGCGGCGGCATACGTCGTCATGCCCATGCGCTTGTGATCTTATAGCGGGCTAACTTACTCGCTATTTTGCCCCCGGGCAGTGCTCGTCCCTGGTCACATACTTCAGTATGCTCCCAGGGCCTGCGCGCTGGCCGTGAGCAAACTAGCTTCGCCGTTAACGCCCTCAATTGCAGGGTTAGGTGAAAACCACTTCTTAATGCGCAGCTGGATTCGTTCATGGCTTTAACCCGCCTCCTGATTAAAGATTTCCGCAACATCGAGCAGGCCGATCTCACGCTGGCACCAGGCTTTAATTTCCTCGTGGGTGCTAACGGCAGCGGTAAAACCAGCGTGCTGGAGGCCATCTACACCCTCGGACATGGCCGCGCATTTCGCAGTTTGCAGGCTGGACGCGTGATTCGTCACGATCAGGATGCGTTTGTCCTGCACGGACGAATTGAAGGCAGCGAGCGCGAATTGGCCGTGGGGCTGACCAAAAATCGCGCCGGTGATAGCAAAGTGCGCATCGACGGCAGTGACGGTCATAAAGTGGCGGAGCTGGCGCAGTTGCTGCCGATGCAGTTGATCACGCCGGAAGGGTTTACTTTGCTCAACGGCGGCCCCAAATACCGTAGAGCCTATATTGATTGGGGATGCTTTCACTCCGCACCCGGTTTCTTCAATGCCTGGAATAATCTACGGCGTCTGATGAAACAGCGTAACGCCGCGCTGAGACAAGTTTCGCGTTACAGCCAAATTCGCCCGTGGGATCAGGAACTGGTGCCGCTGGCCGAACAGATTAGCCAGTGGCGAGCCGAGTACAGTGCGGCGATCTCGAAAGAGATTATCGCTACCTGCAGTCAGTTTTTACCAGAGTTTGAGTTGTCGTTTTCGTTTCAGCGCGGCTGGGATAAAGAGAGCGACTTTGCCGAACTGCTGGAACGTAATTTCGAGCGCGATCGCGCGCTCACCTATACCGCCAGCGGCCCGCACAAAGCGGATTTTCGCATTCGTGCGGAAGGCACGCCGGTGGAAGATTTACTCTCACGCGGTCAATTAAAGCTGCTGATGTGTGCACTGCGTTTAGCGCAGGGTGAATATCTGACGCGCAGCAGCGGACGTCGCTGTTTGTACCTGATTGATGACTTTGCTTCGGAGCTGGACGATTCGCGTCGTCGGTTGCTTGCCGAGCGCCTGAAAGCCACGCAGGCTCAGGTATTTGTCAGCGCCATTGGTGTCGAACATGTAATCGACATGAGTGACGAAAAGGGCAAGATGTTCCGCGTGGAACAGGGTAAAATAGCGGTTCAACCTGAAGATTAAATGAGCGAGAAACGTTGATGTCGAATTCTTATGACTCCTCAAGTATCAAAGTCCTTAAAGGGCTTGATGCGGTACGCAAACGCCCGGGTATGTATATCGGTGATACCGATGACGGCACCGGTCTGCATCACATGGTATTCGAGGTCGTGGATAACGCAATCGACGAAGCGCTCGCGGGTCACTGTAGTGACATCGTCGTCACCATCCATGCGGACAATTCTGTGTCTGTCCAGGATGATGGCCGTGGTATTCCGACCGGCATTCACCCGGAAGAGGGTGTGTCTGCGGCAGAAGTGATCATGACCGTGTTACACGCCGGCGGTAAATTCGACGATAACTCGTATAAAGTTTCCGGTGGTCTGCACGGCGTGGGCGTGTCAGTGGTTAACGCCCTGTCGCAGAAGCTGGAGCTGACGATTCGTCGCGAAGGCAAAGTCCACCAGCAGATTTATCAGCACGGCGTGCCGCAGGCACCGCTGGCGGTATCCGGTGAAACCGAAGCCACCGGTACGCGCGTCCGTTTCTGGCCGAGCTACGAAACCTTCACCAACGTGATCGAATTCGAATACGACATCCTGGCAAAACGCCTGCGTGAATTGTCGTTCCTGAACTCAGGCGTCTCTATCCGTCTGGAAGACAAGCGTGACGGCAAGAGCGACCACTTCCACTACGAAGGCGGTATCAAGGCGTTTGTTGAGTACCTCAACAAGAACAAAACCCCGATTCACCCAACCGTGTTCTATTTCTCTAACGAGAAAGACGGTATTGGTGTGGAAGTCGCGCTGCAGTGGAACGATGGTTTCCAGGAAAACATCTACTGCTTCACCAACAACATTCCACAGCGCGATGGCGGTACGCACCTGGCCGGCTTCCGTGCGGCAATGACGCGTACGCTGAACGCCTACATGGATAAAGAAGGCTACAGCAAAAAAGCCAAAGTCAGCGCCACCGGTGATGATGCGCGTGAAGGCCTGATTGCGGTCGTCTCGGTGAAAGTACCGGATCCGAAGTTCTCCTCACAGACCAAAGACAAGCTGGTCTCTTCTGAGGTGAAATCGGCGGTTGAGCAGCAGATGAACGAACTGCTGAGCGAATACCTGCTGGAAAACCCGTCAGACGCGAAAATCGTAGTTGGCAAAATCATCGATGCCGCGCGTGCACGTGAAGCGGCACGCCGCGCCCGTGAAATGACCCGTCGTAAAGGCGCGCTGGACTTGGCTGGTCTGCCGGGCAAGCTGGCGGATTGCCAGGAACGTGACCCTGCGTTGTCTGAAATTTACCTTGTGGAAGGGGACTCAGCGGGCGGCTCTGCGAAGCAGGGACGTAACCGTAAGAACCAGGCGATCCTGCCGTTGAAAGGTAAAATCCTCAACGTAGAGAAAGCGCGTTTCGACAAGATGCTCTCTTCCCAGGAAGTGGCTACGCTGATCACCGCACTCGGTTGTGGTATCGGACGCGACGAATATAACCCGGACAAACTGCGTTATCACAGCATCATCATCATGACCGATGCTGACGTCGATGGCTCGCACATCCGTACGCTGCTGTTGACCTTCTTCTACCGTCAGATGCCGGAAATCGTCGAGCGTGGTCATGTTTATATTGCTCAGCCGCCACTGTACAAAGTGAAGAAAGGCAAGCAAGAACAGTACATTAAAGATGACGAAGCGATGGATCAGTACCAGATCGCTATCGCGCTTGATGGCGCAACACTGCACACCAACGCCAGTGCACCGGCGCTCGGCGGCCAACCGCTGGAAAATCTGGTGGGCGATTTCAACAGCACCCAGCGCATGATCAAGCGTATGGAACGTCGCTTCCCAACGGCAATGCTGCGTGGCCTGATCTACCATCCAACCCTGAGCGATCTCAGCAATGAAGCCGCAGTTAAAGGCTGGATTGAAGGTTTAGTCGCATACCTGACCGAGCGCGAAGCGCACGGCAGCAGCTATATGGCGCACGTACGCACCAACAGCGAACTGAACGTGTTCGAACCGGTATTGCGTGTGCGTACGCACGGCGTTGATACCGACTATCCGATGGACAGCGAGTTCATTGATGGACCGGAATACCGTAAAATCTGTGGTCTGGGCGAGCAGCTGCGCGGCCTGATTGAAGAAGATGCGTTTATCGAACGTGGCGATCGCCGTCAGCCAGTGACCAGCTTTGAGCAGGCAATTGAGTGGCTGGTGAAAGAGTCACGCCGTGGTCTGTCAGTCCAGCGCTATAAAGGTCTGGGCGAAATGAACCCAGAGCAGCTGTGGGAAACCACCATGGATCCAGATAGCCGCCGCATGCTGCGCGTCACCATCAAAGACGCCATCGCGGCTGACCAGCTGTTCACCACGCTGATGGGCGATGCGGTTGAACCGCGCCGCGCCTTCATCGAAGAGAACGCGCTGAAAGCCGCTAACATCGATATCTGATGTGAACAAAAAAACCCTTCCATACCTGGAAGGGTTTTTTTAGCTGTTTAAACCCGAATCGTCCTGCCTACGGATCCGTCCGGCATTTCAATCAACAAGCTGAGTTTTCCACCCATCGCCTCAATATAACGTTTAATAGTAATCAGGCGCTGATCGGCTCCCGCTTGTTCAATCTGTGTGATACGAGGTTGCTTCACCCCCATCGCTTCAGCCACTGTTTTTTGTGACAGCTCCAACTCCTCGCGCAATAGCTGCAATCCGGTTTCCAGGATCAGCTCATCAGCCATTTGCTGAATGTCAGCACGTTCAGAGGCAGAAAAGGCGTCATTCAAAAAGTCTTTAAGGTCAGTCATTTGCTTTACCCTCCAGATCAGCCAGGTGGCAGGAAAAAATTTCATCGGCAGATTCAATCATGCGCTGATAAAAATGCTTATCACCCGTTTTATCTCCAGCACACAACACGATAGCTTTACGCTGAATATCGAACGCATAAAACGCGCGAATAGGGTGACCCGCATATTGCACCCTGAGCTCTTTCATATTGTGAAAGCGCGATCCGCTCACCGTGTCAGCGTAGGGGCGGGGGAGCAATGGGCCATAATGCTGAAGGTTTAATAATGCTGCCGCGACGCGTTTTCTTAAGCCGCTATCTTGCTGGAGCAACCACTCCTCAAACGGTTCGGTTAATTGGACCTGCCACATTACGCAATCTCCATATAAGTGATTGCTTATACAAATTTATAAGCAATAGCTTATATAGTCAAGTCGCCTCCCGATTGTAAAAGGTCTAAGTGCTGACGTGGAAGCGACAACACAAACTAACCTCCCCCTCCGTTGCCGATTAACTGGTCAATGTGAGCTGAATCGCGCTAGCATTAAACAAACTCTGACTTAACCGAGGATGTTATGGCGATAAAATTGATTGCGATCGATATGGACGGCACGCTGCTTAACCCGCAGCACGAAGTGACGGCGGCGGTGAAATCGGCCATTGGTCGTGCACGCGATAAAGGTGTCTCTATCGTGCTGGCGACTGGCCGTCCATTTGTGGGTGTCGAGCGCTACCTGATGGAACTGGATATGCAGCAGCCCGGCCAGTATTGCATCAGTAACAATGGTGCGCTGGTGCACAGCGCGGACAGCGGCGACGTGGTGGCTGAACAGACGCTCAGTTTTGATGACTATCTCTACCTTGAGCAGCTGGCGCGCGACCTCGGTGTGCATTTCCAGGCGTTCGACAAATCTTTCCTCTACACGCCAAATAAAGACATCAGCGAATACACCATCCATGAAGCCAGCCTGACCGGCATTCCGGTACGCTACCGCGCGGTGGAAGAGATGGACCCGGCCACACGCTTCCCGAAACTGATGATGATCGACAAGCCACATTTGCTGGATAAAGCGATTGCTGGCCTGCCTGCGCGTGCGCGTGACAGCTACACCATCCTGAAAAGTGCACCGTACTACCTCGAAATTCTCAATCCACTGGTCAATAAAGGCTACGGCGTGAAAATGCTGGCGGACAAACTCGGCCTGCATCAGTCGGAAGTGATGGCGATTGGCGATCAGGAAAACGACCTGGCGATGATTGAGTACGCGGGAACTGGCGTCGCGATGGGTAATGCCATTGATTCAGTCAAAAACATTGCGCAATTCGTGACCAAAACCAATATGGAAGATGGCGTCGCGCATGCCATTGAAGAGCTGGTGCTGTAATCCATTCTTTTGCGGGCAGCGCGCAGCTGTCCGCCTCTCTGAACTCATCCTGCAAATGCCCATCGGTCACCATCAATGCCGACACAACGAATGATCGTTCCGGTTTACGTGTATGCATACTCCACAAATGATGAACCAGCGAACGGTCAGTCCAGTTTCCGCACAGTACGCATTGCTACACCATGAATGATCACCCAACGAGCGAGCTTCTCAGTTTCTGCCGAGTACGCACTGATCCTTTATAGGCAAGGCCCCAACCCATGCGCAGCTCGATTGCGTCGGAGCTCAATTATGCGCCCATGGATTGTCTATTATGTGATCCAGATTGTAGTACAACCAATATTTTTAGTACTACAATCGGCATCGCAGATTAAGGTGTCAGTTGGGTTTCACCACACGAAAGCAGTAATCTGATGGGCTACCGTCTTTCACTGAATGGAACATCATGACGCAAGAACAATTAAGCAAAACCGAGCGCATCATCCTGACGCTGGGTGAAGAAATTGTAGCAGGGAAGTATGTGCCGGGCGCTGCGTTGCCAGCCGAAGCCGAGTTGTGTGAACGGTTTGGCACCTCGCGCAACATCATCCGCGAAGTATTTCGCTCGCTGATGGCAAAGCGGTTGATGGAGATGAAGCGTTACCGTGGCGCCTTTGTGACGCCGCGCAATCAGTGGAATTACCTCGACAGCGATGTCCTGCAATGGGCACTGGCGCACGATCAAGATCCCAGACTGATTGCCGCCATGAGTGAAGTGCGCGTGCTGGTGGAGCCGCAGATTGCGCGCTGGTCGGCGGAACGCGCGACCTCCAACGATTTGGCGGCGATTGAGCAGGCTTATAACGACATGGTTGCTCATCATCTCGATCGGGAAGCATTCAATGAGGCGGATATCCGCTACCACGAAGCGGTGCTAGCTTCGGTGCACAATCCGGTATTGCAGCAGCTTAACGTGGCGATCAGCCAGTTACAGAAAGCGGTGTTTGCGAAAACCTACATGGCGGATTCCGGCAACATGCCGCGCACCTTAGCCGAACACAAAGCGCTATTTGATGCTATCCGACACCAGGATGGCGATGCGGCGGAGCAGGCGGCGAAAGCGATGATCGCCAGCTCCACTGCCCGACTCAAGGAGATTATGTGACCAGCTATATCGCGATTGATTGGGGCTCAACTAATCTGCGTGCCTGGCATTATCAGCAGGGCAACTGCGTTGATGAGCGCCGGTCAGAAGCGGGCGTCACGCGTCTTGGCGGACGCACGCCCGCGGAGGTATTTGCCAGTGTGACAGATGGCTGGCCAGTGAATGACGTGCCGGTGGTGATGGCGGGCATGGTCGGTAGCAATGCAGGCTGGCTTGCAGTGCCTTATCTGGCCTGTCCGGTGGCGTTGGACCAACTCAGCAGCCGCCTGACCCGCGTTGAAGACAAAGCATGGATCGTGCCGGGATTGAGTGTCGAACGGGCTGACAACTACAACGTGATGCGCGGTGAAGAAACGCAATTGCTAGGTGCCTTAGCGCTGCAACCCGCCACGCAGTATGTGATGCCTGGCACGCATGCCAAATGGGTGCAGGTGGAGCAGCAGCGTGTGCAGGACTTTCGCACGGTGATGACGGGTGAACTGCATCATCTGCTGCTGAAACAGTCGCTAATCGGCGCGGGTTTACCCGAGCAGGAAGAGAATCCGGCCGCTTTCCGTGAGGGCTTGGCGGTCGGCAGCCACGACGCATCGATCCTTTCCCGGCTGTTCGAAGTGCGTGCTTCTCATGTATTGGGCGCACGCGATCGCCGCCATATCAGCGATTTCCTATCCGGCCTGCTGATTGGCCATGAAGTGGCGTTGATGACGCAACACGCGGATCGCAGCCAACCGATCATCATTATTGCCGGAAATGCGCTGGCGCAGCGCTATCAGCAGGCGCTGCAATTTATCGGCATGGATTCAGTTACCCTGGAAGGCGACCGCGCGTTCCAGCATGGAATAAGGAGTATTGCAGATGACCTGGCACACTAAATTGCCATTGATCGCCATCCTGCGTGGCATCACGCCAGACGAGGCCGAAGCGCACGTGGGTGCCCTGATTGAAGCGGGTTTCGATGCCATCGAGATCCCGCTGAATTCACCGGAATGGGCCAAAAGCATCGGCGCGATGGTGCAGACTTTCGGCGATAAAGCGCTGATCGGTGCGGGCACCGTGTTGCATCCGGCGCAGGTCGATGAGCTGGCCACGCTTAACAGTAAGCTGGTAGTGACGCCGAATACCGATGCGGCCGTGATCCGTCAGGCCGTGGCGAAAGGGATGATTGTAGCTGCAGGTTGCGCCACTGCTACCGAAGCCTTCACCGCACTGCAGGCGGGTGCCCAGGCGCTGAAAATCTTCCCCTCGTCGGCGTTTGGTCCCGGCTACATCAAGGCTTTGAAAGCGGTGCTGCCGCCGGAAGTGCCGGTGTTTGCGGTGGGCGGCGTGACGCCAGAAAATCTGCATGAATTTTTGGCCGCAGGCTGCATTGGCGCAGGTTTGGGCAGCGATCTCTATCGCGCCGGCCAGCCGCTGTCGCGCACTGTGGAGAAAGCTCGCGCATTTATTGCTGCTTATAAGGATGCTGTACGATGAAAATTACCAAACTGACCACTTATCGCCTGCCGCCGCGCTGGATGTTCCTGAAAATCGAAACCGATGAAGGCATCGTTGGCTGGGGCGAACCGGTGATTGAAGGGCGCGCACGCAGCGTCGAAGCGGCCGTGCATGAGCTGTCGGAATATCTGATTGGTCAGGACCCGGCACGCATCAACGATTTGTGGCAGGTGATGTATCGCGGTGGATTCTATCGCGGCGGTCCGATTTTGATGAGCGCCATCGCCGGTATCGACCAGGCATTGTGGGATATCAAAGGCAAAGCGCTGGGTGTGCCAGTGTATCAGTTGCTTGGTGGTCTGGTGCGTGACAGCATCAAGGCGTATAGCTGGGTAGGCGGCGATCGCCCGGAAGAAGTCGTCGATGGCATCAAGAAACTGCGCAAGATTGGCTTCGACACCTTCAAGCTGAATGGCTGCGAAGAGATGGGCATTATCGACAACTCGCGCAAAGTGGATGCAGCGGTGAATACCGTGGCACAGATTCGCGAAGCCTTTGGCAAAGAGATTGAGTTCGGTCTCGATTTCCACGGCCGCGTCAGTGCGCCAATGGCGAAAGTGCTGATCAAAGAGCTGGAGCCGTATCGTCCGCTGTTTATTGAAGAACCGGTGCTGGCGGAACAGGCGGAATATTATCCGCGCCTGGCGGCGCAAACCCATATTCCGATTGCCGCAGGCGAACGTATGTTCTCGCGCTTCGAGTTCAAGCGTGTGCTGGAAGCGGGTGGCCTGGCGATTCTGCAACCGGATCTGTCGCATGCGGGCGGTATCACCGAATGCTACAAAATTGCCGCGATGGCAGAGTCTTACGATGTGGCGCTGGCACCACACTGCCCGCTCGGCCCCATCGCGCTGGCTGCCTGCCTGCACGTCGATTTCGTGTCACGCAACGCGGTGTTCCAGGAGCAGAGCATGGGCATTCACTATAATCAGGGTGCTGAACTGCTGGATTACGTCATCAATAAAGATGATTTCAAAATGGATGATGGTCACTTCTATCCACTGAATAAACCGGGTCTCGGTGTGGAAATTAACGAAGAGCTGGTGATTGAAAGAAGTAAAAATGCACCGGACTGGCGCAATCCATTATGGCGTTTCCCAGACGGATCGGTCGCTGAGTGGTAATACCCGTCATAATTTAAGCTACAGATGCGTTGGCTGTGCTTACTCACCTTAAGTAAGCTGCTGGGAATATATTCCCTTGCCACCTTTCTGCACGTCGAATTATTTAGGGTATAAGAATTTATAACATCTTTTAGATAAAGATATGCCGGTGAAATAAGGCATAGGGCCTCGCTCAGCCTTATCCCGGCAGATGACATTTACCGCCTGTGCGGTTTTACCTTCACTATCCTTACCCTGCATTTGTAGCGGCGGGCATCGTCACGCCTGAACTACAAATATGATTACGGAGACACACCATGGATCTCTCTGCTGTTCAGGCCAAACCAACCCGGCGCCGTTATATTACGCTGCTGATGATTTTTATTACGGTGGTGATTTGCTATGTCGACCGCGCTAATTTAGCGGTGGCCTCTGCGCATATTCAGGAAGAGTTCGGCATCAGTAAAGCGGAGATGGGATATGTCTTCTCTGCCTTTGCCTGGTTATATACGCTGTGCCAGATCCCCGGCGGCTGGTTCCTCGATCGCGTCGGTTCCCGCCTGACCTATTTTATTGCCATCTTCGGCTGGTCGGTCGCCACGTTATTCCAGGGTTTTGCCAGCGGATTATTATCGCTGATTGGCTTGCGTGCCATTACCGGCATCTTTGAAGCGCCCGCGTTCCCGACCAACAATCGCCTGGTCACCAGCTGGTTCCCGGAGCAGGAGCGCGCCTCTGCCGTGGGCTTTTATACCTCCGGTCAGTTTGTCGGTCTCGCCTTTCTTACACCGTTGCTGATCTGGATTCAGGAACTGTTGAGCTGGCACTGGGTGTTCATCATCACAGGCGCTATCGGCATCATCTGGTCGCTGGTGTGGATCAAGTTCTATCAAGCCCCAAGCCAGAGCAAAGGCATCAACCAGGCGGAACTGGACTATATCCGTGAAGGGGGGGCGATGGTGGACGGCGATGCACCCGCGGCGAAAAAAACGCGCACCAAACTCACCGCTGCCGACTGGAAGCTGGTGTTCCATCGCAAACTGTGCGGCGTGTATCTTGGCCAGTTCGCGGTGACATCTACGCTGTGGTTCTTCCTGACCTGGTTCCCGAACTATCTGACGCAGGAAAAACACATCTCTGCGCTTACGGCCGGTTTTATGACGACCGTGCCGTTCCTGGCCGCCTTCTTTGGTGTGATTCTTTCTGGCATCGTGGCCGATCGTCTGGTGCGCAGCGGGCGTTCCCTTGGTTTTGCGCGTAAAACGCCGATTATCTGCGGATTGCTGATCTCTACCTGCATCATGGGGGCTAACTACACCAACGATCCGGTGTGGATCATGACGCTGATGGCCATCGCGTTCTTCGGCAACGGCTTCGCCTCTATTACCTGGTCGCTGGTGTCGTCGCTGGCGCCGGTTCGCCTGATTGGTTTGACCGGTGGGATGTTCAACTTTATCGGTGGATTAGGTGGCATCACGGTGCCGCTGGTGGTGGGCTACCTGGCGCAGGACTACGGCTTTGCCCCGGCGCTGGTGTATATCTCTGCCGTGGCGTTGGTCGGTGCGCTGTCGTACATCCTGCTGGTCGGGGATGTGAAGCGCGTAGGGTGATCGATAACGCGCGATAAAACCTGCCGCTACGGACATACATGATGCGTAGCGGCATCATTTATGGCGCGTCTGCCCGCGTTTAGTCGCGCAATCCGTTAGTGCTTTATTCTGCAATCTGTCACTCATTTCTAACGCATCGATGCGTATTGCATCGCGCCAACCGCTCGCAAATTATTGCGCCACGCCTGCTGCACCTCACCCGATAATCGCGTACTTTGTTCGGCAACTGTTGGATGTAAGGTTGCCTCATGTCAGAAAAACAACTCACCTTTGCACAGCGTCATCATCAGCTCACCAATATCAACGTCTGGACCGCTGACAGCCAGTGGCTGGCGTTTGATGTCCGTCCGTCGGGCGCGTCCTTTACCAGTCTGACCATCGAACGTGTCAACGTCGAAAGCGGTGTGGTGGAGGTGCTCTATCAGGCACGCGACGGCGCGCATGTCGGCGTGGTCACCGTCAGCCCGGATCTGCCGCCGCGCTATGTGTGTATTCATGGCCCGGAGCATCCCGATGCGCACTGGCATTACGATTTCCATCATCGTCGCGGCGTCATCGTGCAGCAGGGTAATGCGGAAAATCTCGATGCCTGCGACATCACCGCACCTTATACGCCCGGCGCATTGCGCGGCGGCTCGCATGTCCATGTATTCAGTCCAGACGGATCGCGCCTCAGCTTTACGTATAACGACCATGTGATGCATGAGAAAGATGCGCGTGAGGATTTGCGTAATGTCGGCGTGGCCGTACCGCTGCATCCGGTGTGTCCGCCTAAACAGCATCCCCGTGAATACGATGGCAGCCATTACTGCGTGCTGGTGAGCCAGACCACGCGCGATCCGCAGCCGGGCAGCGATCAGATTGACCGCGCTTATGAAGAGGGCTGGATAGGCGATCGTGGCTATCTGAAAACCGATGGCAGCTGGCAGCGCTGGGCGCTGGCGTTTATCGGCGATACACGTGCTGCCAACGGCGAGAAAGTGCCGGAAGTGTTTGTGGTGGATTTGCCCGAGGCGCTGAGTGATTACGCTAAACCCGGCGCAATACCCTTGCAGGGCACGACGGAAAAACTGCCTGCACCGCCTGCCGGCGTGCAGCAGCGCCGCATCACTCACAGTAAAGGATTAGCATTGCAGCCCCGCCACTGGTTGCGCGCATCGCCGGATGGTAGCGCCATCGCCTTCCTGATGGCGGATCAACAGGGTGTTGTGCAGCTGTGGAGTGTGTCGCCCAACGGGGGCGAAGCGGGCCAGATTACGCAGCTCAGCAGCAGTATTCAGTCGGCATTCAGCTGGCAACCCTCAGGCGAGGCGATCGCCTTTATTTGCGATAACAGCGTGATGCGTTGTGAGGTAGCGACCGGGCACTGTACACGCTTAACAAAACGCAGCGAGCAGCCGCCTTCCGGTGATGCGGTGGTATGGTCACCGGACGGCAAGCAGGTAGCCTATATGCGAGATGTGGATGGCTGGCGTCAGCTGTTCCGCGTCAATGCGACGTCGGTGGCATAGCCGCTGCGGTTGCCAGGCTGGCGTCAGTGCCAGCCAATTTTTCGCTTTGCAGCACACGGTCATGCGCCGAATCTTTGTCAGTGCGGAAGTAATCCCACGGCAACAGAATCGTATCCAGTACGGCGGAGAAGGGCAGATCGATCACCGCCAGCGGCTTAATCGCCCAGCTGGTATTGTCATCGGCAATCATATCTGCGCTGGCGCGTGTGCCGGGATAATAACCCTGGCTGGCGCCAGTGTGAGACATGACGCTGGAGCAACCCGAAGTAGTCAAGACGCTACAGACCAGCAGGCCGGTGAGCGGAAAGCTTTTCATCATTTTCATTTCATCATCCCTACAGCCATCACTTCTGGCTGGAGTGTGTCTCCTGCTGCAGCAAAGCTCTGTGGCGATGTCATGCGATGCAGGCGAAGAATTTCTGAGTGTATGCTATTTCGTCAAAATTGCCGCAAGAAAATACGTATTGCCCTTGAAAGCGATCAAAGTGCACCCATTTTTACTACAGGGTCGCCTTGCTGTCGCCGACAGGGACAGCAGCGGGCCGCACAACCTGTCCATGGTGGAAGGTTGCCAAAACTTGCTGATTTTCAGGAGTCTTTTTATGCGTAACTTTGATCTTACTCCGCTTTATCGTTCTGCTATTGGTTTCGACCGTCTGTTTAGTCTGCTTGAGTCCAATCAGAACCAGGCCAATGGTGGCTATCCTCCTTACAATGTTGAGCTGGTGGATGAAAACCACTATCGCATCACCATTGCCGTTGCGGGCTTTGCCCAGAGCGAGTTAGATATCACCTCACACGACAATGTGCTGATTATTCGCGGTGCGCACCCCGAAGAGCAACTGGAGCGCAAATACCTGTATCAGGGTATCGCCGAACGTAACTTTGAGCGCAAATTCCAACTGGCCGATCACATCGTGGTGCGCGATGCGCGTCTCGAACTGGGCCTGCTGAGCATCGATCTGGAACGCATCGTTCCTGAAGAAGCGAAACCGCGTCGCATTGAAATCCTGAATTAAGGATATTGTGTTGAGAAGAAAACGCCGCAGAAATGCGGCGTTTTTGTTTCTGTCGATCAGGTGCGCACCCATAATCGCTGGCTTACCATCCCGCCAAACACGTTTACCAGCAGGCCGAGAATAATCACCGATGCGCCGAGAATCTCCTGCGCTGACAAGGTCTCGTCGAGCACCAGCGCGGCACTGAGGATGCCCACCACTGGCACCAGCAGTGACAGCGGCGCAACACGCCAGGTCTCATAGCGACCGAGCAGATTGCCCCAGATCGCATAGCCGACAATGGTGGCAATAAACGCGAGATAAATCAGCGCCAGTAGAGTCTGCAACGAGATATGCAGCAGACTGGTGACGATCGCTGCCTCGCCATCGAACCACCATGAGCAGGCGAAAAAGGGCAAGATCGGCACCAGTGCACTCCACACCACCAGCGACATTACCGGCACCTTACGGTTACGCAATATGATCTTGTTGGTGATATTGCCCAGTCCCCACGACAGCGCCGCCGCCAGCGTCAGCATCATGGTGGTCAGCGTAATCCCAGCGGTGGTTTGCCCCTCCATGCCCGCTGTTGCCAGCATAAACATGCCAAGTGTCGCCACCAAAATCCCAGCGATGTGGTTCCAGCGCAGTTTTTCCGCCAGCAATAAAGCCCCCAGCAGCAGCGTAAAGAACGCCTGCGCCTGTAACACCAGTGAGGCCAGTCCTGCTGGCATGCCGAGTTTGATCGCCAGAAACAAGAAAGCGAACTGACCAAAGCTGATGGTCATGCCGTACACAATCAGCCAGCGCAAAGGGATCTGCGGCCGCTTCACAAAGAAGATCGCCGGAAACGCCACTAACGCAAAACGTAATCCCGCCAGCAGAAACGGCGGCATATCGTGCAGGCCCAGTTTGATCACCACGAAATTCACGCCCCACACCACCACCACGCACAGGGCTAACATCATATCTTTTACTGACATACTCGTTCCTTACTGCAGCCGTTTCAGGCAGTCGCCGTCATCGGAGTGGCAATGTCTGCACAACAGTCATCGCCGACAACACGAAAAAAATCATCCACATTCAGCGCCACGGAACGCTCCAGCGCACCG
Source organism: Pantoea sp. S61 (assembly GCF_016625145.1). Classification (NCBI taxonomy): domain Bacteria; kingdom Pseudomonadati; phylum Pseudomonadota; class Gammaproteobacteria; order Enterobacterales; family Erwiniaceae; genus Pantoea; species Pantoea sp. S61. The sequence goes on along the minus strand of NZ_JACVUO010000015.1, from coordinate 87,398 downwards.
GCGTTAAACCACAGCGTGCCGACATCACGCAGGCGCGTATCAACGCGCAACGCCAGTCGGTCATCAAAACTAAAGGGCGGCACCGCGCCCATCACACACTGCGTCAGATCCTGCGCTTTCTCTGGCGCGGCAAAGCTCGACTTCTTGCCGCCAATGGCGCGCGCGGCACTTTTGAAGTTGATCTTGCAATCACCCGGTACAATCGCCAGCAGGTAGCGCGCATCGGCGCCGTCCGGCATCGTGACTTCCAGCACCATTGCTTTGGCCGCCTGATTGAGATCGTTGCCGCGAATGCTGCTGATCACATCGGTCTGGCCGATGGCCTCATGCTCCACCACGCGATAGTCCGCGTGATGTTGATCAAGCAGGGCGGTGATTTTTTCAAAGGTATTCATCTTCCTCTCCTCGTCGAAGGCCCGGCATTAACTCCAGGCAATGGCGTGCTTCATTTTTTTGTCGGTCAGGCCAAAGAAAAAGCCCATGGTGATGCGCGTGTCGCCTTCCACGCGATCAATCTCGTGATAAAACGCAGGATTAAACAGATAGATATCGCCGCTGCGTGGGGAGAACTCACACGCCTCGCTTTGCTCAATGACGCCAGTCTGATAGCCGAGTTCACCTGGCGTTTTGAAGCGCTCATCCACCGGATGCCACTTCTTGTTGAATATCCGCAGTTCCCCGCCCGCGTGACACTCCTGCAAACAGACCACACAGCTCAGTTGGTGCAGGATGTTGGTGACGGCCAAACCACTGCCCGCGGCATCGCGTACGATGTTGTCGTTATGCAGTGGATTGGCGACGCCGTTGGCATGAAAGCGCACAATCGAACCCGCATAATCGCCCAACTCCGGCTCGCGGGCAGTGTGCAGACTCTCCAGACGCAATGAGTGCTTCACCCAGTTGTAAACCTGATCGCGCAGGCAGTGCAGTGACGGTGGCAGAGCAGGCTGGATGTCGCGCAGCTCGGTGAAGTAATTTTCTGGTGCGCGAGTGTGTTTAGCCAGATAGGGGCCGAGCGTGGTCAGTGCGCCATTCGGATAGCGCGAGACGCGCACCTGATCGCGGCACTGTTGCAGATCGTCCACCACCGCTTCACGCACTTCAGGCGTCAGGAAATTGCGCAGCACCAACAGCGGCACGCGCGCGGTCACGATGTCATCCAGCCAGGTGCTTTCGACGAACATTTTTGGATGGATAACGCGTATCTGATTGAAAATGGCCATGCTGATCACTCCCCAAGTGGAAATTCATGAAGTTCATGGTTGTTCATGCGACGCCAGTCAGACGCCGTGCCCAGTGCAGCAATAGGTTCAGAAGAGATAAAAGTGGTGCTGTTGTTTTGATAATGGTGCAACGTGAAATAGTCAGGATAAGGGGTGTCATCGGGATGCCACTGCCACGCCCAGGCTTTATCCCGGGTGACAAAAATCGCATTAGCCGCACTGCCGCCCGGTGCCACGCGCGCCATCTTGCTGCGCAGGTAGTCACGGGTAAAATCGGCAGGCGTCACCTGATCGACGATGTATTCCAGGTATTCGGCGGAGTCAAAGCGCGATTCCGCCATGCCCAGTTGCGCATAAACCGTGGGTAAAAAGCCGTTGTGCATCATGTACCACTGTGTAGCACCGCTGGTACGCCACAGCGGATGAGAAAACTCGATGCCATGATTTTTGCTCAGCGTGGCGTGGCGCACATGCACCGCCAGAAAACGGCTATGACGCAGAGCATCCACATCAATGCCGGGCAGCGCATCCGCAAAAGTGCCTGTGCCATGCAGGGTGCGCATCTTTCCCTGATCCAGCCACAAACAGCCCCAGCCATTCGGGTGCTGTTTAATCGGGCCCTCATGGGTCGCGGTTTCGCCGCAGCTCATCGCGCGTGCGGCGTCCAGTACCGCGGCTGCATCAAACTGGCCATATGCCAGAATCATTCTGCACATAGAAGATCTCTCCGGGTGGCTAAAGACGGAACGTCGAGAATCTGCTGGAAAACGGCCAGCACATCGTCCCGGCTGTCTGCCGCGAGGCGGAAGGTGGCGAGAATACCGGCATGGCGAGTGAGATCGGCATACAACGAGGATCGCGGCGAGACGGCCAGCGCGGGCAGATTGAGCGGTGGCAGTAGCTGACCGCGCTGATGTTCAGCGATCCAGCGCTCCGCAGCGTCGAATTGCAGGCGCTGACGCAGGCGCAGGCGGCCAATTGTCTGGGGTTGCTCCGGGAAGTGCAGCACAGGCAAACCGCGCCCGGCTTCAATCTGAAACGCTACGTCTGCCCAGTTAATGCCGGTGACTTCCTCGACCAGATTCACCACGCCCATGCCCGACAAACGGAAACCCATTTCCAGGAAGTGCGGTTCACCGTTCACCATAATGAAATCGATGTGGAAGGCACCCTGGCGATAGCCAAAGGTCTCGCAGCAAAAGCTCATCAAACTGGCAAAAGCTGCAGGCAGCTGTTGCGCGGCCATCGCCACATGGCCGGATTCGTAAAAGCTGATACAGCCTTCGGCATCTATGTGGTGCTCGATCACCTTCTGGCAGCAGGTCAGCGCCACCGCGTGTCCGTTATCCACCACACCTTGTAGTGAATATTCGTCGCCCGGCAGCCAGCTTTCGACGATAAAACCGCTGAAGCCGCGTCCGCCGTAGTTCATGGTCTCCACCAGCTTGCCGATCACCGCATCGAGCTGGCTGGCCTCTTCCACCAGCCAGATCCCTAATCCGCCGCCGCCATCCACCGGTTTGATCACGCAGGGATACAGCAGCGCATCACGCGCGTCACGAATGCTCAGTGGTGAGGCAAAGAAGCGAAACTCCGGCTGTGGGAAGCGCGGCCAGGCTTTACGCAGAGCCATGCGCTGCGCGTACTTATCCGGCGGAATAAAGCTCGGGCCGGCATCCGGCCCGGCCAGCAATTCACGCACGCGACCGGCGCTGGTGTTGTAGGCTTCAAAGCCCGCCAGCACCACTTGAGGATGTTCCAGTAAGCCCGCTCGCAGGCAGGCTTGTAACACATCCCACGGATTTTCCGGGCGATCGAGACGCACAATCAGATCGAACGGCAGCTGAATGCTTAAGCTTTGATAGTCGACAAAGTCGCCCATCTCCGCCAGCACGGTAAAATAGCCCTCGCGTTTTGCCACCGCACAGTACGGATTTTGCCCGTCACGCGTGGCACCAATCTGCAGGAAAATCTTTCTCATCGCGTCGCCTTACCGGGTTATCGCCCGGAGATCACTTCAGTAACGATGTCTTGCAAGGCACCGTTGTTGACCTGAATCACTGCTTTGTGCGGATCGAAACGCATCACGCGTGAGAGCGCATCGCCGCGCGTACCTTCCAGCAATGTATTAACCTGCGCACTGCGCCAGCACTGGCGCATCTGCGCAATGGTCAGGCCGGAGAGGTGCTCAAGCTGCTGAGTCAGCAGCAGGTCATCGCTATCGCCACACAGCAGCGCCCGCACCGCCTGCTCATTGGGTGCCTGGTTGAGCTGTTGCAGCCAGACGTTGAGCTGGTGGCCCTGCGCGATAAACGGCGAATAGATCATGCACACCAGCTGGGTTTCGTTGAGGCCAAAGGCCTGTTCGGCAAACTGTGCTGCACGCTGGCGAGCACGTTCAATCGCCGCATCGTCCTGATAACGCGCCGCCATTTCCGCAATCAGTTGCGGCGGGAAATCTTTCTTCTCCATCAGGCCGAGCGCAAAGCGCACATATTCGCGAATGCCTTCGGCGTAGCTACGCTGCATCAGCGTCTCCGCTCGCAGACCGCGAATATGTGCCATTAACGTCGGGTTGCCGCAGTCCGATTCAGAGAAGCTGAACATCAGCTCATCAAAGCGGAAGTGCATAAATTCAGTGAGCAGTGACCAGTGCGCACCGGCTTCATAGGCGGTGTCCTGATAGATGTTGAAGAACAGCGGATCGCGCGCCAGCTGCCAGGTGATGCGATGGGCCGGGGTAACCTGATCGGCGCCGTAAATGTCGGCGAAATAGCGTTCTGCCACGCCATCGAGGGTTTGCAGGAAGCCGCTAAAGCCGCGTGATTTGTCGGCAACGGGCGCATCAAACAGGCGTGAAAGATGACGAGCCCAGGCGAGGTAAGCGGTTTGCTCCTGCGGCGAATCACCGGTGATGATCACATCCACGCCGCCCTCGTAATGCGCGGCAAGGCCAAACGAGTTCACCATGCTGAGGTTGCAGGCGTTACAGAAAGTGGAACGCGCATCGGCACGGAAGCGATGGCCATTCATCAGCACATCGTTGCGATTCTGCTGACGCACGCTATCGGGCATTGGCAAATGGCGTTCGAAGTGGCGGATTTGCAGGCCATCGGTCACCAGGCATTCGGTAAAGTCATCCCCCGGAATGTGCAGTGCACGATATACCCGGTCGATATTCTCCATCACGCTGTCGTTCATCGCCGCGTGACGATTGGTGCTGATGCGCAGCTGGAAGGTGCTGCCCTGCTGCTGCCAGATCAACCCCTGAATGTAGCGCACATACGCCACCATATAGCTGCTGTCTTTCCCGCCGCCATAGGCGAGCAGCACGCGATTGTTCGCGGGGTTTTTGCTATCGGGCAGGGCGGCAATTAAGCGTTGAGAACAGCGTTGAGCAGAATCGATAATCGCGGGCGTGAGATAACCTTCAATTTCTCTCATCATGGTGGACAGATTATTCATTTTTCACTTCATCCTTTGGCTATTAAAATCGCCGTTACCGTGCTGGCGGCAACGGGCAGGAAAAGGGGCCACGAAGTTGCAACGGAATGAATGTCTGAGGCTGAATAAACAGATGCAGCCTAAAGTACTTTGAATGTAATCTGATGGATACGCACAGATCAGCACGATATAGGGTGGAACAGATGGCGGATGGAACGGGTGAACAGGAGAGTCAGAGTAGTCGTTACCGTCAGATTGCAGAGCAGATAAAGCAGGCGATTCACAGCGGATCGTTGCCGCCCGATAGCCGTTTACCGTCGGTACGTACACTAGCGACACAGTACAGCGTCAGCATGACCACCGCCCTGAAAACATTACGGACGCTGGAGGATGAACACTATGCGGTGGCGCGTCCCAAGTCCGGCTTTTTTGTTGCACCCCGTCAGGTTCCCAGGGCGTTACCCGCAGCCATCCACAGCGAACAGCCGCGTGAAGTCGCCCCGCTGGATGAGCAAACCGAGCTGCATCTGGCGATGCTGGGCTCCGATTGTCGTGTGCGGCTGGATCTGGCCAATGGCGATATCTCGCTCTATCCGGTCAAGAAAATTGGATTGCTGATGCGCCAGATGGGCTACAGCAAACCGGCGCTGCTCGGAAACACGGTGAAAGGCACCGGCTATGCGCCGCTCAAAGCCGAGATTGCACGCCGCGCGGTGGATTATGGCTGCAATATCAGCGCTGATGACATCCTGATCACCAACGGCTGCATCGAAGCTATCTCACTGGCTCTGCGCGCCACGACCCGCCCCGGCGATATCGTGGCAGTGGAATCGCCGTGCTACTTCGTGCTGTTGCAGATGCTGCATAACCTCAATCTGCGCGTGATTGAAGTGGAAGCCGGGCCGGAAGGTTATGTTAACGTCAGCAAGCTCACCGCGCTGTTTCAGCGTAAAGCGGTGCAGGCCTATCTCACCATCAACAACATCAATAATCCGCTGGGGAAAAGCATTCCCAACGAGCAGAAGGCTTATATTGCGCGTCAGGCCGATGAGAATGATGTGGTGATTATTGAGGACGATATCTTTGGTGATACGGCCTTTGGCGATCGCCGTCCGTTCCCGATGCGCGCCTTCAGCCCGAATGCCATTCTGTGCAGCGGCTTCTCGAAAACGGTGGCGCCCGGTATCCGCATTGGCTGGGTGCACAGCAGTAATTACATGCGCAAAATCGCCTCGCTGAAATACACCACCAGCATGGGCACCTCGGTGCTGTCACAAGCGGCGATTGCCGAACTGCTGCGCAGCGGCGGCTACGATGCGCATCTGCGCAAATTGCGTCGTGAGCTGAAGAATCAAATCCACCATATGCGCCAGGCAGTGTTGCGTTATTTCCCTGCGGGTACGCGTGTATCGGATCCGGAAGGCGGCTATGTGTTGTGGGTGGAAATGCCAATTCAGTCGTTAAACGTGCGCGCACTGTTTCTGAAGGCGCGTAACGCGGGCATCGGCATCGCGCCAGGGCACATCTTTGCCACCGATCATCGCTACGATCACTGTTTCCGGCTGAATGCCGGTTTTGGCTGGAATGCGGAAGTGGAGCAGGCGATCAAACAGCTGGCAGAGTGGTGCCAGCTGTCATTAACGGCGGATTAAGCCTCGTTAGCTATCATTTCCAGCTCTTCCGCCAGAATCTGCACCGCGCGTTCAATTTTCTCCGCGTCCGGCACATAGTTCATGCGCATGCACTGATGCGTATGCGGCCATTCCTGTTCCAGACCGGGGAAGAAGAAGTGGCCCGGCACCATCAGCACGCCGCGCGCTTTCAGGCGCTGATACAACGCTTCGGTGCTGATCGGCAGATCGCGGAACCACAACCAAAGGAAAATCGCGCCTTCGGGTTTGTGGATCAGGCAGCGATCTTCCGGCAGATAGCGGCGCAGAATGGCAATCGTCTCGCTTACCTTGGCCTGATAAAACGGCTTGATCACCTCTTCCGACAGACGCAGCAAATCACCGCGCACAATCATTTCAGTGGCAATCGCCGGGCCGATGCTGCCTGGCGCTAAGCTGATGATGCCGTTCATGTTACCAATCGCGCTAATCGTGCTTTCATCGGCAACGATAATGCCGCAACGTGCACCCGGCAGGCCAAGTTTCGACAGGCTCATACACAGAATGGTATTTGGGTTCCACAGCGGACGGGCTTCGCTGAAGATAATGCCGGGGAAGGGCACTCCGTAGGCGTTATCGATCAGGAGAGGCACGCCATGCTGCTGTGCCAGCGCATCCAACTGCATCAGCTCGTCATCGGTGATCACGTTGCCGGTTGGGTTGGTCGGGCGCGACACGCAAATCAGGCCCACGTCCTCATTCAGCGGCAGATGGTCGAAATCAACGTGATACTTGAACTGGCCCTCGGGCAGCAGCTCAATGTTTGGCCTGGCGGAAACAAACAGATCTTCTTCCAGCCCGGCATCAGCGTAACCGAGATATTCCGGCGCCAGCGGGAACAGCACGCGCTTTTTACTGCCGTCAGCACGGCGCCCGGCAAACAGATTGAACAGATAGAAGAACGCGCTCTGGCTGCCGTTGGTCAGCGCAATATTTTGCGCGGTGATCGGCCAGCCCAGCTCTTCACGCAGCATGTTCGCCAGCGCATCCAGCAGCAGCGTTTTGCCGCGCGGACCATCGTAGTTGCACAGTGCTTCGCTCAGTTTGCCGTCCTGATGCATTTGCAGCAGCAGCTGATTGAAATAGTCATTGATGGCCGGGATCTGCGCCGGGTTGCCGCCGCCGAGCATAATGGTGCCAGGCGTGCGCAGGCCTTCACCCATGTCTTCCATCAGACGTGAGATGCCGGAATGTTGAGTAAATTTGTCGCCGAACTGAGAAAAGGACATAGGAAGTTAAAACATTGTAATCGGGAATGGGCAACCACCATAGCGCCCGCCACGGGCAGGCGCAATGGCTAAAGCAGCAAGCTTAGGCCTGGATTTGCGTGTTAACGCAGTTTTTCTCGACTTTGCCGCTCAGTGCAGCAATCAGATTGTCCACCGCATCACGCGCCATGCCGTAACGCGTTTCATGAGTGGCTGAACCGATGTGCGGCAGCGCCACAACGTTCGGCAGCTTGAGGATCTCCGCATCAGCGGGCACCGGTTCGACTTCAAACACATCCAGACCTGCAGCGTGAATCGTGCCGTCTTTCAATGCCGCCGTCAGCGCTTGCTCATCAACCACCGGGCCGCGACCGGCATTAATCAGGATGGCGCTGGGTTTCATCATCTTGAGCTGTGCAGCGCCAATCATATGATGTGTCTGCTCGGTCAGCGGCAGGCTGATGCAAACAAAATCACTCTCTTTCAGCAGCGTTTCAAGATCGCAGGCGCGTGCACCGAAGCGGGTTTCCGCCTCTTCATGCTGACGTCGTGCGTTGTAGAGGATATTCATGCCGAAGCCGAAGTGTGCACGCTGCGCCAGCGCCAGGCCGATACGGCCCATGCCGAGAATACCCAGCGTTTTGTGATGCACATCGATACCAAAATGCTCTGGCCCGATGCTTTTCTTCCACTCACCACTTTTAACCCATTGATCCAATTCGGTGACGCGACGGGCGGTGCTCAGCACCAGTGCCATCATGGTATCGGCCACGGTTTCGGTCAGAACAGTTGGCGTGTGCATCAGCAGTACATTGCGCTGATTCAGTGCTTCAACATCGAAATTGTCATAGCCCACGGAAACGGTGGAGCAGGCGCGCAGTGCGGGCATCTTTGCCAGCAGATCACCATTGACTTTACCGCCTGAGCCGAGCAAACCTTCGGCTTGCGCAAACTGTGCGGCATGCTGCTGCACGGTTTCGGGGGAGACGTCATGCACTTCGGTGACGGTAAAATGGGCATCCAGTTTAGCGCGCAGATCGTCTGGCAGGCTCTTATAAAGAATCACAGCAGGTTTCATCATTTGCTCCCTGTAGAACGTGTGACGGGCGACCTGAGTCGCCCGGAAAAGTCATTTCTTACGCTTTCAGGCGTGTTTCGCCCCATGAATCGGTGCTGCCTTGTTCTCGGCGGGCTTGACGATTAACGTCAGCCACACCGACACCAGCAGCGCGGCACCCATAAAGATGTAAGAGGCGGCAGGACTGCCGGTCGCGCCATTAAGATAGCCTACAATCCACGATCCGATGAAGGAACCGAGTGCGCCCATGCTGTTAATGAGTGCCATGGCACCGCCGGCAACATTGCGTGGCAGCATTTCAGTAATCAGGGCGAAGAACGGGCCGTAAGGGGCATACATCGCGCCACCGGCAATCACCAGCAAGGCATACGACAGCCAGAAGTGGCTGGAGCCGACCAGATAGGAGCCGATGAACGCCAGCGCCCCAATCAGCAGCAGTGGCCAGACAAACAGTTTACGGTTCTGCATTTTGTCAGATGCCCACGACACCACGACCATCGCAATGGTCGCCACCAGATAAGGCACCGCCGACAGCCAGCCCGCTTCTACCATGCCCATCTGTGTGCCGTTGCGCAGAATCGAAGGCAGCCACAGTACGAAACCGTACACGCCAATGCTCCAGGCAAAATATTGCATGCACAGAATGATCACGTTGCGATTACGGAAGGCTTCGCCATAGTTGCGCACCGCTTTGATGCCTTCCTGCTCTTTCTGCAACTGCGCCTGCAGGGCAGATTTCTCTTCGTCGCTCATCCATTTGGCCTGTGCTGGCTTGTCCTGCACCAGGAACCACCAGGCCACGGCCCAGATCACCGCCGGGATACCTTCGAAGATAAACATTTCACGCCAGCCGAAGGCATTAATCAGATAGCCGGAAACCACCGACATCCACAGTACCGTGACCGGATTGCCGAGGATCAAGAAGGTGTTGGCGCGCGAGCGTTCCGATTTGGTGAACCAGTTGCTGATGTAAATCAGCATTGCCGGCATCACCGCTGCTTCCACCACGCCGAGCACAAAACGAATCGCGGCCAGCATTGGAATGTTGCTCACCACGCCGGTTAACGAGGCACAGCCGCCCCACAAAATCAGGCACCAGAAAATCAGCTTCTTCACGCTGCGGCGTTCGGCATACACCGCGCCGGGGATCTGGAAGAAGAAATAGCCAAGGAAGAACAGGGCACCCAGCAGCGATGACATGCCTTTGGTGATGCCGAGATCGTCATTAATCCCTGCGGCAGAGGCGAAGCTAAAGTTCGCCCGGTCCAGATACGCCAGACTGTAGGTGATAAACACGATGGGCATGATAAACCACCAGCGTTTTGGCGCGATTGTCTGCGATTTCATGGGTGACTCCTCTGTTTTGAGGCGGGCACATTCAATGGATGCGCCTCGAAATATTCGGGTTGTGTAGAGACAGACTGTTTCACCAGGTAAACATCAATGCGTACCCTAACTGCAGGGTTGCCAATGAAGGCAACCGCTTGATTAAAAATCGCCAAGCGCCGCGCGCGTCGGCAGCCCTTCACTGTCGCCCGCGACCTGAATCGCCAGCGAACCAATCTTGTTACCGCGCAGAATCGCCTGCGGCAGCGATTTGCCTTCCAGCAGTGCGCTGATCAGGCCCACGGCAAAACCATCGCCCGCGCCCACGGTATCCACCACGTTATCGACGAGAATCGGTGCGACATTGCCCTTTTCACCGTCGGCGGTTTTGTACCAGGCGCCGTCGCAGCCGGTTTTGATCACCACCGCCCGTACACCTTTATCCAGATAGAAATCGGCGATGGCTTCTGGCTGACGATAGCCGGTGAGAATCAAACCCTCTTTCTCACCCGGCAGCACCCAGTCTGCGTACTCTGCCAGCAGATTCAGCTGCTTACGCATCTCCTCCTCGCTGCGCCATAACACCGGGCGCAAATTCGGATCGAAGGAGATGGTTTTGCCGCGCGAACGCATCTCTTTGGCCGCATGTTTGGTCAACTCAAGCGAGCTGTCGGAGAGGGCGGCGGCCACGCCGCTCAGGTGCAGGTGACGCGCGCCGCCGAAGTAATCCGCATCAAAATCCTGCGGCGAGAGATGGCTGGCAGCGGAGCCTGCGCGGAAATATTCCACTTCAGGATCGGAACCGTCATCAACGCGCGACTTGAGCTGAAAACCGGTGCGATAGCGGCTATCCGTGGTCACACAGTGGTGATCGACCTTCTCTTTCTCCAGCTGTTGCAGCGTAAAACGGCCGAAACTGTCATCGCCGACACGGCTGACCCAACCGACCTGTAAACCGAGACGCGCCAGTCCGATGGCCACATTCAGTTCGGCACCGGCAATACGTTTGACGAAGCCCTCTGCGGCGGCGAGATCCCCACTTTGCTGAGCGATAAACATCGCCATCGCTTCGCCAATCGTGACCACATCCAGTTGCTTCATCATCGGCTCCTTATACTGCACGCAGCAGATCAACGTAATGGCGTGTCACGGCCAGCAGGTCTTCACCTTCGAGCGGGAACTCGATGCCGCGCGGCGCATCAGCAGGCAGTGCTTTCAGCAATACGCGCCAGCTGCCGTCGGTTTCGTCCAGTGCTACTGCACGGAAGCTCTCGCCATGCGGCACTGCGGCTTTAACGTGAATGTAGCTGACGTAACGACTGAGCTGAGCTGCGGCCTGCATGGCGTCTTCACCGGTCCACTGCCAGTTACCCATGTCGAAGGTCATATCCAGCGGCAAGGCGGCATCACAGGTACGATGGAAGAAGGTTTGCATCGGGGCCAGTTTGCTGTCTGGCGTTTGATCATTTTCCACCACCACGGTCACTGGCGATGCGGCCAATACCTCAACCAGCGAAGCGTCGCTGAGATCGACAAAGTGACCGAGGGCGATTTTCAAGCGCTTAGCGCCCATCTGCTCCGCTTCCAGCAGGAACTGTCCCAAACGAGGGTTGAGCGAGCCGTCCTCCAGCCACAGGGCTTCTGGTACCGAATAGCTGGCGCTGAGTTGCTGTTGAGCAATGGCTTTATTCAGCGAATGCAACTGCAGCAGGTCGTCTTCACTGAATAGCTCACGACGGATTTCCACACCATCCGCGCCAGCGGCTTTGATCAGCGGCAGCAGCGCAGTCTGGCCACCTAACTCAGCGACTTTGTGCGTGCCGTAGGCGGCGGTGACCACGATGATTTCGGGATGTGGCATGTTGTCTCTCCATTGAACTGGGAAGGATGCGGTCAGAGCCGCCCGTTGTCTTAAAATCGATGTCTTAAAAAAAACCTAAATGGAACCGGTTCCAAATGAAAGGAAGAGAGTGTGGAATTATGATCCTGCTCACGAAGTGAGCCAGAGAAAGGGGAATTAGCGCAGCGGCTGGCTTGAGCCGCGCACAATCAACTCGCCGGGGAAAACCTGCTCGCTAATCGGCTGTTCGTTGCCGTCAATGCGCGCGATCACCTGTTCCAGCGCCGCATAACCAATTTGCCAGGTGGGCTGTTTCAGGGTGGTGATGCCCACGCCTGCCAGTGCAGCCCACTCCAGCTCATCAAAGCCAAGCAGGCCAATGGTTTCCCCCCAGCGTTGTTCGAGGCGCTGCAAGGCGCGCGCCACTTGCAAGGTCAGCGCACCGTTGGCGGCCATCACCGCGCAGCGTTTGTCACTGTGGCGTTGCTGGAATGTCCGCAGTACCTGCTCCAGCTGCTCTGGCTGATGTAAGGGCACTTCGGCGTTTTCCGCCATCACCCCGGCATGGGCTTTGCTGGTGTCATAGAAGGCGCCAAGGCGTTCACGGCGGGTGTTGACGCTGCCCAACGGTTCGCTGAGGAACAGCAGAGCATCGTAACCATTGTCCAGCAGGTGCTGGGTGGCAATTTGCGCGGCTTCGGGATTATTCAGGCCAACCACATCGCAGGCGAAGTCAGGAATTTTGCGGTCGATCAACACCATCGGCAGCATCGACTGCTGCAAGCGTTTAAGCACCTCTTCGTGCATCCCCACCGCATTGACCACGATGCCCTCGACCTGATAACTGCTGAGCAATTGCAGATAATACTGTTCACGATCGACTTCGTTATTGGTGTTACACATCAGCAGCGTAAAACCCTGCGCGCGACAGGCCGCTTCAATGCCGCTCAGAACATCCACTGAATAGGGATTGGTAATATCCGCGATAATCAGGCCAATCAGCCGCGTGCGGCCACGCTTCAGTCCGCGCGCCATCTGGCTGGGACGATAATCAAGATCGGCAATCGCCTGTTCAATACGGGCTTTGAGATCGGGCGAAAGCAGATTCACTTCGCCATTGAGATAGCGGGAAACGCTGGTTTTACCGGTTTTTGCCGTACGGGCAACGTCACTGATTGTGGCTCGTGGCGGCCTGGTTTTCATTGCGTACACCTGAATAATAAAATCAGGCGAAGACTACCACAGCACGGCGCACACGCAATCATTGTGCATCAGAAGTGAGGCGCAACATCGGTTGCCACAGCGTCTGGAGTTCCTCGAGCGGTGCACCTTCCAGCAGTTGCAGCACCATCTCGGCCACGCGTTCGCCAATGCGCTGCTGCGACAGTTGCAGAATCGCGTTCACCGGCTGATCGATAATGGAGTCATGCGGCAAGCCATCATAGACGTACAGTGGGATCGCCCGCGCACCGCTTAAACGGTCGGCCTGCTGCAGCGCGATGGCCGCGCCTTCACCCAGCGGCGCACAATCCGTGATGATGGCTTGAGGCGCGATATCCTGCGCCAGCCAGCGCTGCGTTTGCTGATAACCGGCACGACGCGTCATTGGCAGCGCGGCCAGCATCGTCGGCGCGATAGGCGGTTGATGCTGTGTGAGGGCATCGATAAAGCCGTGGCGACGATCGAGGATATACGTGCAGGGCTCGTTGCCGCCAAGATAGGCAAGCCGCGTCAGCCCTTGTTGCAGGCAGTGTTCAGCGGCCAGCAAGGTACCTGCATGATTATCGTAATCAAACCAGGCATAAGGTTGCGGCAGCTGGCTGCGGCCCAGCGTGAGAAAGCGATAGCCTTTCTGCTGCAAACGCTGCAGACGGATATCATGCGGTTGGGTATGGGTGAGAATCAGCGCATCCAGCGCGCCACTGCGCAGCAAGCGCATCAGCGTGCGGTGCTTATCCTGCGGTTTATCCGGCAGAATCATCAGATCAATGTCATGCTGAGCAAGGCGCTGATCCAGCGTCAACAGCATTTCACTGTAGTAACTGTCATTCAAAGAGGCGGTGCTGACCGGGAAAACCAGCCCGACGGCATTGGCGCGGCCGGTCTTCAGGCGGCGTGCGGCATCATTCGGACGATAGCCGCGTGAAGTGGCTTCTTCTTCAATACGTTTACGCGTGGCGGCCGCAACATCGTCATAGCCATTTAGCGCACGACTCACGGTGGTAACAGAGAGGCCGAGGGCAGCGGCAATGGCTTTGAGCGACATGATGACGTTTTCCACTGATCAAATTTTGATCACGCTAGCATAAAGTATTTCACGGCTCTATTGGTTGACGATTATAGAGCGTTATCTGATACAAAAAGCGTCAATTGCGGTGTAAAAACGTGCGGAAAAGCCGATCTGCAGAAACAGATCGGCGAGCGGGATTAACCCAGTGGACTCAGCGTGATCTCGACGCGGCGGTTTTGTGCTTTACCCGCTTCGGTGCTGTTGCTGGCCACCGGATTATCCGGGCCCATGCCCTGCGTGCGCAGACGATTCTGGGCTACGCCTTGCAAAATCAGGCCGCTGGCCACGCTCTCCGCACGTTGTTGCGACAGACGCATATTCAGCGCGCGTGTACCGGTGCTGTCGGTGAAGCCCACCACATTGACAGCAGTTTTAGGATACTCTTTCAACACCATCGCGACACCTGTTAACGTATTGGCGCCTGCCGGTTTCAGGTTGCTGCTGTTGGAGTCAAAGGTAACGTTATTCGGCATATTCAGCACGATGTTATCGCCCTGACGCGTCACGCTGACGCCGGTACCGCGCATTTTATCGCGCAGCTTCGCTTCCTGCACATCCATGTAATACCCGACGCCACCGCCAACGGCAGCCCCTGACGCGGCACCAATCAACGCACCTTTGCCGCGATCTTTCTTCGATGATGACAACACGCCAACGCCTGCACCCAGCACGGCACCTAAGCCCGCGCCGATGCCGGATTTCCCTGCCTGCGATTCGCCGGTATAAGGATTGGTGGTACAACCTGACAGCACAACGCTGCCGCTAAGTAACAAGGCCAGCGTCAAACTACGCTTTTTCATTGAAAATCCCTCACAAAGTCACACGGGGAAAATGCCCCAAAACGGCACTATTATGCCGTTCAATAATGGGGAAAGGCGTGAGGGTCAGTCTTAAAGTGTAAAGTTTTGCTTTAAAGATTATCGGGATGGCAGAAACAGCTGGTTTGATGATCGTTAATCAGCCCGCACGCCTGCAAAAATGAGTGGCAGGTTGTCGGACCGACGAATTTAAAACCACGCTTCTTTAACGCTTTAGAGAGCGCAATGGCAGGCTCGGAGGTAGTGGGCGCCAGCTTGTAATCGGCGAAACGGTGCAAAATCGGCTGATTATCGACAAATGACCAGACAAAGCGTGAAAAGTCTTCGCCTTCCGCTTCCAGCGCCAGCATGGCTTTGGCGTTATTGATGATCGCCTCCAGCTTGCCGCGATGACGGATTAATCCGCTGTCCTGCAGCAAGCGCAGCATGTCTGCCTCATCCATCAACGCCACGGCCTGAGGAGCAAATTCGTGGAACGCGCGACGATAGTTCTCACGTTTCTTGAGCACGGTGATCCACGATAAACCCGCCTGTTGCCCCTCAAGGCAGATCATTTCAAATAAGGCTCGCTTATCAGTTTGCGGCACGCCCCACTCATTATCGTGGTACGCCAGATAGAGCGGATCCTGTGTTACCCAGCCACAACGTTGCATATTACTCTCCCTAAGCATGAGGAAAATACAGTTAATCCCTTGACGTATTACAGAATCGATTAATAGTTAAACAATGGGTGCCGATAATCAATAAACCTGAATCTTAACGCCCGTTTCCTTTCTGGCTCGTCAGGAGTCTTTCATGTTGCAGAAAAGTCAGCGGACAGGCCAGCACAATCTCATGCTGGCTTTTGGCAGTGTGTGGCTGTTATTTACGGCGGCGCCGGCTTACGCCTGGGATGAATCGGGCGCGGATTATGTGCCGGATTACAATGCGATACTTGCTGAAAAGATTT
Organism: Pantoea sp. S61; assembly: GCF_016625145.1. Classification (NCBI taxonomy): domain Bacteria; kingdom Pseudomonadati; phylum Pseudomonadota; class Gammaproteobacteria; order Enterobacterales; family Erwiniaceae; genus Pantoea; species Pantoea sp. S61. Next base: position 71,552 of record NZ_JACVUO010000015.1, on the reverse strand, counting down.
CCAGTAATCACCTGATGTTGACAGAAGATCGTGACATCAGCCTGATGGATGCCGCGCTGAATTCACCGGATGAGAGTGCCATGGTGCTGCACAGTGAAAAAGCCAGCGTGGGGAATGCCCCCTTTGCTAACCGCTATTCGGCAGGCTGGCAGATGCCGATGAGTGCGACGCTGCGCACCGGTCCGGTGGCGCAATTCGCGGTGGATGATTCGCGAGTGAGTTGCCCGAAGTGTGAATTTGTCGATGGCAATCACGCCGGGCATATTGCCTCACTGGGCTGGCGCGTTGATTCCACCCTTGACTGGATTTCACCCTGGGCACAGGTTAGCTACAGCCATCAATTGAGTGATGAAAACGCGTCATCGTTGCGCGATCGCCCCGAGGAGATCGGCCACGAAAGCAACTGGGTTGATGTCAGCGTGGGGGCCAATGTGCCGTTTGGGCAAAATATGGCGGCTTTCGTCTCCTTCTCGCAAACCGGTGCGGTGATCAGCGGTGAACAGTTTATTTACAGCCTTGGCGTCAGCGCCAGCTTCTAAATCCTGCGCGATCCATCGCGTTAAAACAGGTACACTGACCGCTTAGCGCTAAACCTATAGGCGCTCCGGGTTGGTCAACGTCAGGTTTCTTCATGTCAGTTAAAATCTTATCTTCAACGCTGGTGGGGCTGGATGGCTTTTGCCAGGATCCGCTTGCCGTGTTGCAGCAGGCCGATAACGGCGTGCTGGCGGTGCTGTACAACAATGCGCCCGCTTTTTATGCGCTGACACCGCAGCGTCTGGCACAGTTGCTGGCGCTGGAAGCCGCAGCGCAGCAGCCAAATGATGTCACGCTGGATGACAGCCTGTTCCATACCGATGCGGCACCGATTGCCACACCGGTGGGCAAGTTTGCCATGTACGCGGGCTGGCAGCCGGATCATGATTTTCAGCGACAGGCCGCCATCTGGGGTGTGGCGCTGAGTGAACCGGTAACGGCGGCCGAATTGGCCACCTTTGTGGCTTACTGGCAGGCCGAAGGCCGACTGTTCCATCATGTGCAGTGGCAGCAGAAACTGGCGCGCAGCGTACAAATGAACCGCGCTGCCAACGGTGGTCAGCCCAAGCGCGATATCACCCAGATCAGCAATACTCAATATGATATTCCCGATGGATTCCGAGGTGAGTGATGAAAACGCCGAACGATCTTTTCAGTCGCCTGAAAAAATTTATGCCTGCGGATGTGCAGCCGAAATTTAAAAACGGTGAAGAGCTGCTGGCGTGGAATCAGGAGCAGGGCCGTCTGCGCTCTGAAGCCATCGTGCGCGAAAACCGCGCCATGAAAATGCAGCGCATCATGGGGCGTTCTGGTATCCGTGAGCTGCACATGAACTGCTCGTTTGATAACTATCGTGTCGAGAATGATGGTCAGCGCAAAGCACTCGCGCTGGCGCGGGAGTATGCCGCCGGGTTCGACAACAGCATCGCCAGCTTCGTGTTTTCTGGCCGCCCTGGCACCGGAAAAAACCATCTGGCCGCCGCCATTGGTAACGACCTCATTCTGCGTGGCAAGAGCGTATTGATTGTCACCGTGGCCGATTTGATGTCGAGCATGAAAGGCACCTTCAGCGGTGGCAGCGACATCACTGAAGAGCGCTTGCTGCAGGATCTCAGCCATGTGGATCTGCTGGTGATCGATGAGATCGGCATGCAGAGCGAATCCCGCTACGAAAAAGTGATCATCAATCAGATTGTCGATCGTCGCTCATCGTCAAAACGCCCAACCGGCATGTTGTCGAATCTGGACCCGGCGGGAATGAACGGCTTATTAGGCGAGCGCGTGATGGATCGTATGCGTCTCGGCACCAGTTTGTGGGTGCGCTTCGATTGGGAAAGCTATCGCAGCCGTGTACGCGGTGATGAGTATTGAGTCAGGTGGGCGCGCGATGAAAGCAGCCGGTAAAGGCCCCGCATTACTTCGATTAAACAACCTTAAGCGCGTGATGACGCAACTGCGTAGCACGCGTATTACTTCCCGCCAGGATATCGCGCTGGCGCTGCAGCTGAGTAAAAACACCGTTTCCCTGATTGTGGATGATTTGCTGGCGCAGGGCCTGATTCACGAACTCGGCCCGGTGAGCGTGGCTGCGGCCGGACGCCCAAAAATCGAAATTTCGCTACGCGCGGAAAAGCTAAAAAGCGCCGGCATCATGGTGGAGCGCAACGCCATTCACTGGCGCGTCTGTGATTATTTCTCGCAGGTGATTGCGGAACAAACCTGGCAAACGGCGACTGCTGATCCCGAGCCGCTGCTGCTTGAGCTGGAGGAAGTGTGCCAGACCTTGCACGCCGCGCATCCTGAACTGCTGGGCATCGCCGTAGGCTTTCCCGGTATCATCGATCCACAGCGTGGCCGGGTGCACTTTTCCGCCCATCTTGGCTGGCAGGATGTCGATGTTTTGACGCCGCTGGTCAGCGCCTGCCGTTTGCCGCTGCGCATTATGCATAACGTCAAAGCCGCTGCGCTGCTCTCGGTGGAGCAACTCGATCTGGATAGAGCACAGAGCCATTTTTATCTGCGTATCGGTGAAGGGGTTGGCGGCTCGCTGGTAGAGCAGGGTGAAGTGTTTGTCGGCAGCAGCTGGACCGCAGGGGAGATTGGTCATTTGCAGGTGCAACCCAAAGGGTTGCGTTGTAGCTGTGGACGTTCAGGCTGCCTGGAAACGCTGATCAGTCAGCCCGCGATTCAACAGCAGTTGGGGCAGCGAAAAACAGGGCTGCGCTGGCAGAACGCCGCCAGTGAACCGCAGATCGCGAGTGAGGTGATGGCGTTAACCGGTCAACATTTGGGCCACGCCCTGAGCCATGTGATGCAGCTGGTGAACCCGGCGAGCATCATTATTGATGGGCCGTGGAATACGCATCCTGCCTTTATCCAGGCGGTTGAAGAAACGGCGCAGGCCAGCACGCTGGCCTTTACCTTCTCCCACACGCAGCTGCATTTCCTGCCACAGCGTATTGATCCTGCCAACGGTTTGGCGCTGGCGGTGATTGAGCAATATGAGCGCGCCATCTCTTAGGCGCGCCCTCATCACACCCTCTTAATGCCGTGGAATATCAAACGACTCGCTGGACTTGGCCGGCGAGGTGCTCTGCGGCAGTTCCGCTTCGACGTTAAACTTCTCCAGCACCAGCCCATGAATTTTCTCCAGCGACACGCCCGCGGTCTCTGGCAGGTAGCGGAAGGTAAAGAAGTACATTCCCAGAGAGAAAATCGCGAACAGCAACAGAGGGAAGCCACCGTGGAACAGATCCAGCAGCATTGGGCTGCTGTTCATGATCGGGAAAGTACTGCTGATCACAAAGTTCGCCAGCGACATGGCACAGATGGAAATTCCGACGCAAATCGAACGAATTTCGGTAGGGAAGATTTCGCCCAGCACGGTCCAGACGATCTGGCCCCAGGTCATGCCGAAGAAAATCATATAGGCAAACAGACCCACCACCGCCAGCATACCCGGCAGGTGATAATAGAAGGCGATGAACGAGTAAGCGAGGCAGATGCAGGAGGTGATGGCCCCCAGCAGCAGCAGCTTACGGCGGCCAATTTTATCAATCACCATCATGCCCGCCAGCACGCCAATAAACTGACAAATTGATAGCCAGAAGGTCTGCAGCAATGCTGAATCGGTGCTGCCCGCCACGTTCTTCAGCAATGTCGGGCCGAAGTATTGAATCACGTTAATGCCGCTGATTTGGTTACCGACCGCCAGACCGATACCGATCACCAGCAGCGGAATGGTGGTTTTATCCAGACGCAGGCGCGATTTATGTTGGTGTGCAGTTTTGTCTGAGAACGAGTGTTTGATTTCATTGAACACGCTCTCGGCATGCTCGCGATTGGAAATTTTGGTCAGCGTATCCAGCGCTTCATCGTATTTGCCCTTGAGCACGTTCCAGCGCGGAGATTCCGGGATAAAGGCGATGAAGAAGATGAACAGCGCACAGGGCACCAGTGCCGTAGCCAGAATGTAACGCCAGCCCATGTTGATCATCACCTCGGGCAGCGTCGATTTGGTGATGAAGTAGTTGGTCAGTAATACCACCGATTGTCCACCGACACAGCATACCGCATAGAGTGCAGTGGTACGGCCGCGAAACTTCGACGGCGACAGTTCCGCGAGGTAAATCGGCGAAATCACCGAGGCGAGGCCAATCGCCAGTCCACCAATGATACGGAACAGCACAAACACCGTGAAGTTGTGGGCGATCGCCGTTCCGATCACCGAAACGGTGAACAGCAGCGCGGTAATGGCGAGCGATTTTTTGCGTCCGAGTTTGTCGCTCAGGCGGGGGGCGATAAAGCATCCCACTAAGCTACCCAGCAGAATGTTGGAAACAGCCCAGCCGGTTTCAGCCGGGGTTAACTGGAAATATTCACTTAAAGGTTCGATTGCACCGGAGATAATAGAAGAGTCATAGCCCATCAGCAGTCCGCCAAATGCCGCGACGGTACAGCAGAGAATGACATACTTCATGTTGTAGCGTTTTTGCCTGGTATCCATTGTTATAGCCCCTTGTCTCTACGGCCTGAACGTTACGTGTTCAGAAAGAGGAGTGGTGTAGGTTATCGATGTTCAGCGTTGTTCACTCAAGGTCATCGCTTTGGAATATATGTTCTAAATGATGGTTTTTGGATCATTTTTTCCAGGAAGTGTGAAGGGTGTTGCGAAAATTGCTGATGGCAATATTCACGGCAGGGCCATATTTGGCTGAAATGATAGGTTTTTTATCAGGCATGATTGGCGCCACATGACGTTTCTTGTTTTTTCTTGCAACGGTGTGAAATTTTTATTCTGTAATGCAACCCTGATTTCTCTTTCTGAGAGTGGTTAAGCGTGGGTTTCATTTTTTGTCGGGCAACGGGCATAATACGTTGATTGACAGGCCATCTTTGCGGACGTCGCAATGAAAACGCAGCGCATCACTCTGGACGATATTGCTACCCTGGCGGGCGTCACCAAAATGACGGTGAGCCGTTATTTACGTACTCCGGAAAAGGTTAAAACGGAAACGGCGGAGAAAATCGCCAGCGTCATGGCTGAAATCGGCTACGTCCCCGATAGCTACAACTCCAGCTCAACCAAACAAAACCCGCCGCGCATCGGCGTGCTGGTGCCCTCGTTTAATAACCAAATTTTTGCCGATCTGCTGGCGGGCATCGAGTCAGTCACCAGTGCACACGGCTATCAGACGCTGGTGGTCAACTACGACTACAATGCCCAGCGTGAAGAGGAGCAGATCGCCACGGTGCTGGCGTTTAACATCAAAGGGCTGATCCTCACCGAATCAGTGCATACGGTGCGCGCCGAGAAATACCTCAATGCCGCCAATATTCCGGTGGCGGAAGTGATGGGGCTGACGGAAGCCAGCGGGCGGATCAACGTCGGTTTTGACAACTATCGCGCCGGTTACGATATGACCTCGATGCTGCTGGCCAGCGGCAAACAGCGCGTCATCTATTTTGGTTCGATGTCCGATCGCCGCGATGAGCAGCGCTATGCGGGTTATCGTGATGCGATGGAAGCGGCGGGCTTCCCGGCGGGAAGAATTGTGCCGAACAAGGTCTCTTCAGTCTCGATTGGTACGGGCATGATGACGCTGGCACGCCAGCTCTATCCGGAAATGGACGCGATTCTCTGCACCAATGATGATCTGGCCGTCGGCGTATTGCAGGAGTGTCAGGCGGCGGGGATTGCCGTGCCGCAGACGATGGCGATTGCCGGTTTTCACGGGCTGGAGATTGGCCAGGCCACTACGCCGCGCTTAGCCAGCGTGATCACGCCACGCTTTGAGATGGGCAAAGTCGCCACTGAGATCGTGTTGAAAAAGATCAATCAGCAGCCGACTATCGAACAGGTTAACTTGCATTATCGGCTCTCGATGGGAGCGACTATCTAGAGGGATCATTCAGACAGGATAAATTGTTGCTATCGGGTGGCTTTGCTAAAGTGTCGTGAACTTTAGAGGAATGATCCATGCCCCGCGACAACCGAATGTCCCGCTCACTGCACGCCTTAATTCATCTTGATCGGCACGTTAAACGCGCCACCTCGGAAGCGATGGCGAAGATGTTGGGCACCAATCCGGTGGTGGTACGCCGCATGATGTCCGGCCTGCGCGAAAAAGGCTATGTGGTGTCGGAGAAGGGGCACGGCGGCGGTTGGGAGCTGCGGGTGGAACTCAGCGCGATTACGCTACTGGATGTGTATCAGGCGATTGGGTCGCCTGCGCTGTTCAGCATCGGGCCTGCTGCCGATCCTTCGCCGTGTTTAGTTGAACATGCGGTCGATGAGCGTCTGGATCAGGCGCTCAATGAAGCGGAAGTGCTGCTGCTTCAACGCTTTAGCCAGATTACCGTGGCTGATATTGCCGATGATTATCTCAAGAAAATGGCAAAACTGGGGCTGGAATCTGAGCCCCATCCGCTGTGCAGTGAATAACCTCAATCCTGCTTCTGCAAAGTGATCTGCGCATTGTGCTTCATCACATGCGTGGTGACTGCTGCCTGGAACACCTTGAACATCAGACCGTTGATAAAGGTGGTCAGGGTTAAGGTAATGAACGCCGTCATCACCCAATCAACGAGTGCCATATCGCTGTGCAATAGCGCAGGGCGATAAATCACCATGCCCGCGAGCACCGTCCAATGGCTCATGCAGTAAAAGCAGTGGAACAGATGGCCGAGTAGCGCGTGCTTTTTGGCGGTCCATGCGCGCAGGCCGGCAAACAACTCGGTTTGGGTGAGGGTCATCGCGATACTGGCCGCTGCCAGGGCTATCGCGACACAAGTTCCCACGTCTGAAGTGATCCAACTATTCATACATTCTCCTGTCAGGCATTTATCATGTAACTTACAATATTACATGATAGTTCCAGCTGCAAGCGCTGAGCTCGAATGATACGTGCGCAAGTTTGGCGAGATATCGTTATTTATTGGCTTTAACGCTAAACATAGCCAGCTGAGGCTTTTTTATAATGCTGATGATTTTTAATCCGCCATCAGGAGGAAAGATGGATATTCAGGCAGCCTGTATGCATCAACTGATGCTCTGGATCGAAGACAACATAGAACAGCGACTGACGCTGGAGACCGTGGCGCGTCGGGCTGGTTACTCGCAGTGGCATCTGCAACGTATGTTCCGCCACCATACTGGTATTGCGCTGGGCAGTTATATTCGTGAACGAAAACTCACGGCATCGGCGATTGCCTTGATGAACGGCCATATGCCGCTGATGGAGATTGCGATTAAGTATGGCTTTGAGTCTCAACAGACATGGTGCCGCACCTTCCGTCGCATGTACGATCTGCCGCCCGGGGCGTTTCGTCGCAAATATCATCACAGCCTGCCAGCGATCGATGGGCCTACGAGTCTTCTGATACTGCAACCGCAGACGCGTCAGGCGGCGTAAAATATTTGCCGGGCGTGGAACCAAAGGCGCTGCGAAACGCGCTGATGTAACTGCTCACGCTATCAAAGCCGACCTGCCACGCCACCTGCTGCACACTTTTGCCGTCGGCCAGTCCTTCCAGTGATTTCAACAGTCGCGAGACCTGGCGATAGCGCGACAAGCTCATGCCCACTGCGCTGGCCCAATGACGGCTCAGACTGCGTGGACTGAGTCCCGCCCACTGTGCCAGTTCGGGTGCGGTGCGCGTGTCCGCCGGATTGTCCATCAGCAGGCGCGCAATCTGCCGCAGACGCGGCTCTTCGGGGAGCGGCAATGTCAGGGCATGCTCGGTCGACTCATATAACTCATCAAGAAAAACATCGCATAATCGGTTGTAGCGATCGCTGCCCCAGCTATCCGGCGACAAACTTGCCAGCCGCTCAGCCAGCGGTTCCAGCACCGAAGGGCAGGAGAGCAGTACGGGATGTTTAGGCAAGGGGGCGCTGAGTGCTTCATCCACTAACACCGTCCAGCCAAGTACACGGCCTGGCCCGATAATCGCGTGTTCGAAGTGTGGCGGAATCCAACCCACCAGGCGCGGTGGATTGGCGAAGATGCCCGACGGCGTGTTGACCGTCATCATGCCCTGCTTCAGGCAATAAAGTTGCCCGGCGGCATGGCTGTGAGTGCGGCTTTCGCGATCCAACTGCTTGGACAACGCCGCCGCGATCACTTTGGGGGCATTGGGTTGCAGCAGTTTTTTGCGCAGCTCATCTGCACGCGGATCGCCGGAGAAGGTGAGGTTGTCGGTGGGATGGATGAGCATGGGGGGTTCCGAAAATTTATCTTAGTGCAAAGTGGCGGAGAACCGTGCAGAAGTAAAGTGCCAGCCTTGCTGTGCCGCTTTTGGCTTAATCTTTCCAACTTGTAATGAAGACTTACAGGTTGCCTAAGTCACTTTTTATGCATTGGTGTGAGATGGGGGAACTAGTGGCGGAAGATCACAGGAGTCGAACCTGCCCGGGACCGCTGGCGGCCCCAACCGGATTTGAAATCCGGCCGCCTCACCGGAGACGACGATCTTCCTTTGAAGATGCCGCGCAATTATAGCCACAACCCATCGCAAAATCTTGATCTTACTCGTGCGCTACAGCACGTTCTCACGCTCTGGTATGACGCGTCGCCGTGCAGAGGTGATGTAATCCTTCTCCTCAGGCTACAGTTATGATTTCTTACTGCATCAGGAGCTGAACATGGTTATCGGGATCGATTTAGGCACCTCTGGCGTCAAAGTGGTGTTGCTGGATGCGCAAGGTCAGGTCATTGCGGTGGAGACGTCGCCGTTGCAGGTGTCGCGCCCGCAGCCGTTGTGGAGCGAGCAGGATCCCGAGAGCTGGTGGAAGGCTACGGATAGGGCGATGCAGGCACTGGCACAGCAGCACGATCTCAGCGAGCTGAACGCGATTGGCCTGAGTGGCCAGATGCACGGCGCCACCTTGCTGGATGCCAAAAATCAGGTGTTACGTCCCGCCATCCTGTGGAACGACGGTCGCAGCAGCGAGCAGTGTCATGAGCTGGAACAGCGCGTACCGGACTCCCGCCAAATCACCGGAAACCTGATGATGCCGGGCTTTACCGCACCCAAGCTGCTATGGGTGCAGCAACACGAACCGGAGGTGTTTGGGAAGGTGGCGAAAGTCCTGCTGCCCAAGGATTACCTGCGCTGGTGTATGAGCGGCGACTTCGCCAGCGACATGTCCGATGCAGCGGGCACGATGTGGCTCGACGTGGCAAAGCGCGACTGGAGCGATGTCATGCTCAGCGCCTGCGATCTCAACCGCAACCAGATGCCTGCACTTTATGAAGGCAACCAGATCACCGGAACCTTATCACCTGACGTTGCCGCACGCTGGAAGATGAACGCGGTGCCGATCGTGGCGGGCGGCGGGGATAACGCCGCGGGCGCAGTGGGTGTCGGTATGGTGGCGCCGGGCCAGGGCATGCTGTCGCTCGGCACTTCTGGCGTCTATTTCCTGGTCAGCGACGGTTACCTCAGCAACCCGCAGCGTGCGGTACACAGTTTTTGCCATGCGCTACCCAACCGCTGGCATTTGATGTCGGTGATGCTGAGTGCCGCATCCTGCCTTGACTGGGCCGCCGCGCTCACCGGCTGTAAAGACGTGCCTGAGCTGCTGGCGGAAGCGGAAAAAGCCAGCCGTGAAGCCGCACCGATCTGGTTCCTGCCTTATCTCTCCGGTGAACGCACTCCGCATAACAATCCGCAGGCGCAGGGCGCCTTCTTTGGTTTAACTCATCAGCATGGACGCCCTGAGCTGGCACGCGCGGTGCTGGCCGGGGTAGGCTTTGCGCTGGCTGAAGGCATGGAAGCGGTGCACGAGTGCGGGGTGCAACCCCAAACGGTGATGCTGATTGGCGGCGGCGCGCGCAGTGCTTACTGGCGGCAAATGCTGGCGGATATCAGCGGATTAACCCTGGATTATTGCCACGGCGGCGAAGTGGGCCCGGCGCTGGGTGCGGCATGTCTGGCGCAGCTGGCCATCGATCCACAGAGCGAGTGGCCCGCGCCAGAGTTGGTGCAGCGGCATCAACCCGATGCGGATCGTTATCAGGCTTATCAGCCGCAGCGCGAGAAGTTTGCGCAGCTGTATCAGCAACTCCAACCGCTGATGTCCTGATTCGGTTGGGTGATGGCCGGATTCGGTCGTGGTTTTGACTTTTATTCGGCTATGATGAGCCATTCAGGTTATGTTGTATGGCCTGAATTGTCCCTGGCACTCGCCCGTGATCAGCAGGAGAGTATAGCCAAAAAGGCTGAGACAGCAGGAAAGTAATCTCAGCCCGCGAACGGTTCTCCACTGCCATGCCGAGGTGGAGAGCTAAACACATCATCCCATCTGGAGACTTTGATGCCGCAGCCCGTCTATTTTCTGGTTCTTCCTGGCGTGATGGCGCTCGATCTCACTGGCCCGGCGGAAACCCTGCAACTGGCGGATGGCTTTTTTGCCTTGCACTACATCGGCCCGCAACCCAGCGTGCGCTGCTCCACCGGCATGACGATCGCGGATATCGCGCCGCTGCCCGATAGCCTGCCCGATAACAGCCTGCTGGTGGTACCCGGCGTGAATGACTCCAAAGTCTGGTTCGATACGGCACCTGCTGCTGCCGCGCGCGACTGGCTACGCTCACAACAGTCCGCCATCCAGTCTAAACGCATCACATTAGTCTGCATCTGTTCCGGTGCACTGCTCTCGGCGCAGGCTGGATTGTTGAATGGTGTCCAGTGCACCACTCACCACGATGTGTTACCGCGCCTGAAAGCCGCCGCACCGGCTGCGTTAGTGAAAGATAACCGCGTGTTCGTGGAAGATCATGGCATCTGGACCAGCGCGGGCATCACGGCGGGCATCGATCTGGCATTGCATCTGATCAATCGACTGTGCGGTGCACCGCAGGCGCTGAAAGTGGCGCGGGAAATGGTGGTATGGTTCCGGCGTTCCGGTGACGATCCACAACTGTCGCCGTGGCTGCGCTATCGCAATCACCTGCATCCGGCGATTCACCGCGCGCAGGACGTGATGATCGCCCATCCCGAACATGACTGGTCGCTCACCATGCTGGCCGAGCGTGCACACGTCAGCGAACGTCACTTAACGCGCCTGTTCCGCCAGCATCTCGGCATCAGCGTGCGTGAATACCACGAACAGCTGCGATTGGTGATTGCGCGCCAGCGTCAGCAGCAGGGCGAAGCGGCGGAGAAAGCTGCGCTGGCGGCCGGATTCTCCTCGGCACGCCAGCTGCGTCGCGCGCATCAGCGCTGGGACGATCAGCTCACCAGATGATATTTGTCCACGCGTTTTAGCAGCGCGGCCAGCAGCAAGCTGCCGATCAGCGTGATGCCAAATACCCACGGCAGATCCAGCCACGGACGTGACATATCGTCGTAATGGTTGGTGCGCAAATAGTGGATAAACAGCGCGTGAAAGCCATAAATCGGCAGTGAGTAGCGCGAAATTGTTGCCAGCATCGGCAGCGTGCGGCGGTTCAGCACATTCTTGAACAGCACCAGCAAGCTGATGGCGGCGATAAACACCAGCGGGCCGCAGTAGAGATACCAGGTGTCGTTGAACGCGCCGTTGATTTTCAGCATCTGCTTCGTGCCGAGCGTAATGCCAATCCAGCAGGCGATAAAGCCCAATCCCGCCAGCCAGCTGATGCCGCGCTTATCCGTGTCCATGCAGCCAATCGCCCGTCCCAGTAGCGCATACAGCAGGTAATAGATGCTGTTACCACTGACGTAGAGATTGACCGGCAGCCAGTGGAAAGGGCCCAGCGATTGGCTCACGGTGTTGGGATTCGCCAGCACCGCCAGCACGATCACCAAAAGCACCACGTAGCGCGGTTGCACACTCTTTACCTGAATCAATGGTGACAGCAGGTAGATGCCGATGATGGCGAAGAAAAACCACAGGTGATAGAACACCGGTTTTTGCAGCAGTTTCAGCAACGAGCGGCCTTCGCTGATCGGCGTCAGCCAGGTGATATAGGCCAGCGCTACGGCGCTGTAGAACAGTAAACACAGCACGATGCGCAGCAGATGCCGTCCTTGCGCGCTGCGTTCACCAAAAAACAGATAGCCTGAGATCATAAAAAACAGCGGCACACAGACGCGCGACGCGGAGTTGAGCAGGTTCGCCACATCCCAGCTGAACCCCGTGACGGCCACTGGCCCGGTGATGTACCAGGTAGTGGTGTGAATGACGATCACCATCAGGCAGGCAACCGCACGTAAGTTGTCGATCCAGTGTATTTTTTGCGACATGTCTTCCTCGTCGGCAATACGTCCGTGCGAAGAAGGGTAGTCACAGCGCGGTGCGTCAACAACCTTTGGGACTGAAATTCGGATCACTCTGTTACGGGTGACGCTGTCTGGTGGCAGCGTGAGGAGAGCCCGGCAAAAGCCGCGGTGCTGGGGCCTGCACGCCGGCATGCTCACTCAAATGAAAAAAGCGGCCACGTTTAACCGTGGCCGCTTTTGCGAATAAAACTGACGAGCGATAAATCGCGCCGCGACCGAGCGTGTGCTGAGTAATGGGTAACTCGCGCCGCTACCCGGTGTGTGCCATGCGGTGGCTTAATCGCGTACGAGAAACTTCTCGATCACCGCTTCGTTTGGCTCCACACCTAAACCTGGCTCGCTCGGCAACCACGCGTAACCATCGGCGATGCGCACTGGATTTTTCGCCAGCGAACGGCTGATCTCACCTGGCTCCACGCAATACTCCATCACCAGCGCGTTCTCAATCGCACACAGGAAATGCAGCGAGGCGGCGGTGTTGATGTCGGTGGTGAAGTTATGGTTACACACTTTGCGGCCACGGCTGTGCGCGTAGCTGGCGATCTCCATCGCCTGAGTAAAGCCGGTGCGCGTCAGGTCGATCTGCACGATGTCGATGCCGCCTTCATCAATCAGGCGCTGGAACCCGACCACCGAACACTCTTGCTCACCGGCGGCGATGTGCTGCTGACAGGCAGCAGAGACCTGACCATAACCGGCATAGTTGTCCGGGTGCAGCGGCTCTTCGATCCAGAACAAATTGAGATGTTCATAGCGCTGGCTGCGGCGCACGGTGGTTTTCGCATCCCAGACATGACCCACATCCAGCATCAGATCCACTTTGTCACCCATCGCCGTACGTAGCGCTTCCAGATAGCGCAGATCCAGCGCTTCATCGGTGCCAAACGGCTCCCAGCCAAATTTCACGCCAGTGTGGCCGGTATCGATGGCGTGCTGCGCGCGCGCCACCGTTTCTTCTACGCTGTACTGGAACATGTTGGAGGAGTAAACGCGCATCTTGTCGCGCATCGCGCCGCCCAGCAGCTCAACAATCGGTTTGCTCAGAGCTTTGCCTTTGATGTCCCACAGGGCGATATCAATCCCTGCCATCGCCTGCAGCACTGCACCGCTGCGCCCGTAGTAAATGGTGGCTTTGTGCATCTTCTTCCACAGGCGGCCGGTCTCCAGCGGGTTCTCGCCGATCAGCAGCGATTTCAGCCCGGTGACCATGGTGTGCGAATAGGGCGCTTCGATAATGGCTTTGGTGACATACGGGCTGCCATCCACTTCACCCCAACCGGTGATGCCCGCATCGGTGGTGATTTTGATAAGCAGTGCATCCTGCGAGCTATCGGTGCGCTGCTCAATAACCGGCAGACGCAGATAAAACGCTTCAACGTTGGTGATCTTCATCGTGGTTTTCCTGGTGTAAAGGCAATCAATAAAGCATCAGCCCACAGCGGAACGCTGCTGTCGGCGCTGCGTAATCAAGGTCTCGTAATCCACATCCAGTGCCTGAATGCGGATGTGGTTTTCAATCTCATCGGTCATCTGCGCGATATCGCCCTCGGCGAACACGTTGATCAGCCGCTGGTGTTCTTCAATGATGTCGCTCATCGATTTACCCATGGTGGAGAGGCCGAAAATCACCGTCAGCTGGCGTGCGATCGACTCCCACAAATTGCTCAATACCGGGTTGTGGGCGAAGCTGCACAGCGTGCGGTGGAAATCGGTGTCCGCCGAGGCAAAGCCATACACATCGTCGTTTTGCATCATGGTTTGCATCTGTGCCACGCCCTGATACAGCAGAGTGAGTTGCTCAGCGCCGTTGCGTCCGGCTTCAATCGCACGGCGACAGGCCAGCGTCTCCAGCGGGATGCGCACATCAATAATCTGCTCCAGCCGCTGATGGGAGATCTCCATCAAACGAATGCCCTTATACGGCTCGCTGGTGACGATGCCCTGGCTTTCGAGAATGCGCAGCGCTTCACGAATCGGCACGCGGCTCATGCCGAGTTTTGCCACCAGATCCGGTTCAGCGATGCGGTCACCGGGTAAAATCAGCCCGCGTGAGGCGGCGCTGAGAATAGCGTCTACCGCATGATCGACCAGCGTGCGCGGACGCGCGGCTTGCCAGTTGCCGTCTGTGGCGGCTTCCTGCGCCAGCGGTGCGCTGCTTTTACGGCTTGGGGTGGATGATTTTCCTGCCATGGTGATTGTCCTGTTTAAACCTGTCGGGTCACGAACTGACCAAAGCCGGGTTCAACCTGCATCTGGTCATCCTGGAATACCGTGACACCACGAATAAGTGTGCGCACCACTTTACCCTGACAGCGCATCCCTTCAAATGCGCTCCACTTGCCGAGCCCCTGGAATTTTTCCCCCTCCACGATCCAGCTTTGCTGCGCATCGATGAACACCAAATCGGCATCGAAGCCGGGTGCAATCGCGCCTTTTTTTCCCCACAGCTGGAAGGCTTTGGCGGGGCCGCTGGCGGTCATACGGGCAAATTCCGTGAGGGCCAGACCGCGATCGATATGCGCCGCGCTGAAGAACATCGGACTTAATGTTTCAACGCCAGTTAGTCCCATTCCGGCGTCCCAGATGCTGGCTTCACCGGCTTGTTTCTGTGCCGGGGTGTAGGGGCAGTGGTCCGAGGCGATCATGTCGACGTCACCGCGCAGCAGCACCTGCCACAGCGCATCCACCACCGGACGTGGGCGGATCGGCGGGCCACAGCGCGCATTCGGTCCGATGCGTACCAGATCGTCTTCATCCAGAATCAGATAGTGCGGACAGGTTTCGAAGCTGGCGCGCACCTTACTTTTGGCGGCGACGATGGTTTCGGCGGCGCGTGCGGAACTGACGTGCACGATGTGGCAGCGTGCGCCGGTCTCTTCCGCTACCGCTAAGACGCGACCCACGGCTTCGATTTCGGCGATTTCTGGCCCGGCCAGCGCATGCGCGCGGGTATCTTTGCGTCCAGCGCGGCGCAGTTCGCTACCGGCACCGATCAGGATGTCGTGGTTCTCGGCGTGCACGCCAATCAAACCGTCAAAGGTGGCCAGTTCACGCATCGCACGCAGCAAACCATCATCATCGAGGCGCGGTAAGCCTTTCTCGTCTGTGGCTTCGCCGTTGGGGGCGCCGCTGCACAGGAACGCTTTGAACGCCAGAGCACCGGCCTGATCCATCGCCGCCAGTTCGTGCACGTTGCGGCCATCCAGTCCGGCCCACATGGCGTAATCCACCGAGCAGTTGTCCGCCAGCCAGCGCTGTTTAGCGGTGAAGTTGGCGAGGCTGGTGGCAGGCGGCAGCGAGTGCGGCATTTCAACGATGGTAGTGACGCCGTGTGCGGCCGCACCGCGCGTGCCTTCACGCAGTTCCTGCTCCGGAAAATCATGCGAGCCGGTGAAATGGGTGTGCACATCAATCGCGCCAGGCACGATGATTAAACCTTGCGCATCAATGATTTCATCGACGCCGTCAGTGAGGGCACCCGGCATCAGCAGACCGCTGATTTTGCCATTTTCAATCAGCACATCGGCGGGTGCAGCGCGGGTTTCTGTCACCACCAAACCGTTGATAATTAATTGTTTCATCACTCTGCTCCTGCTTGCGTCACCAGCTCGCGATAGGGAACGGGCTGAGAGGGATCCAGCCAGCCGATAGCGCTCAGCAACTGGCTGAAGTGGTCAAATTCATCTGCTGGAATCAGGCCGTTGGGCGCGAAAACGTGGGCTTGCTGATAAGCGGCTAAACCGGTGACCAGCGCATCAAGCGGATAATCGGGATAACAGTGCTGCACGTGTGCGGCCAGCGCTGCAGCATCATGCGTGGCGATCCACGCCAGTGCCTGTTCAATGGCGCGCGAGAAGGCAGCAAACGCAGCGGCTTTCTCAGTGAGGACATCGGCCCGCGCAATGTAGGCGCTCCACGGCACCTTGCCGCACAGTAAAGCGAGGCTACTGATGCTGCTCAGCTGTCCGGCGGCAATCGCCGGTGCCAGCATATGCATGGCGTGCAGCGCATAGTCCGCTTCACTCCTTGCGACGGCCGCGAAATCCCGTGCCTGATCGCCACTACCGGCAATCAACTCCACCTGATCCTGCAAACCGTGCTTTGTCAGCAGCCAGCGGAAGGTCAGCGTGGCGGTGCCGACGTTTCCGACATCCAGCACGCGTTTACCGCGCAAATCACTGAGCTGAAAATCGGGCTGAGCCTGCGCTGCCGCCAGAAACCACGGGTTGGCGGCGACCGAAGCGCAAAAGCACTGCAACTCAGCGCCGTGCTGTTGGTAATGCTTCATCACCACCATCGGTCCGCCCAGCGTGAGGTCCGCTTCGCGGCTCAACACCGCCGGCACTTGCCCGCCTTGCACGGTATGGCCGCCCGATGCGCTGGTGGTGAAGCTCACCTGCAACTGCTCAGCGGCAAACAAGCCGAGGCTGTCGGCCAGGTAGTGGGCGCAGTAATAGATGCGTGATTCGCTGGCATCGCCCTGATTGAAGATTAACGAGTGCATCAGCTGCGTACCTCCGTGACAAAACTGCCATTGAGCGCAGCCATGTCGCTGACACCGCACCAGTGGCTGATAGCCGTGATCTCATTGATCCAGCCGGAGAGCAGATCGAACACTGCGCTCTCGCCACCGGCCACCAGGGCGCTGATGATCGGTCGCACGCTGAGTGACAGTGAAGCCCCCAGGCAGCGCGCCACCACCGCGTCACTGCCGCAGCGCACGCCGCCATCCAGCAGCAGCGGCAGACGAGTGACCGCCTGTAAATCGGCGAGCTGATCGACCGGTGTGGACCAGCGCGCGCTTTGGCGCAGGCCAATATTCGAGGCGATGATGCCGCTCACACCGTGCTGTGCCGCCGGTGCCGCATCGTCATGATGCAAAATGCCTTTTAGCCACAGCGGCAGTTGACGCGCAGCGCAGTTTGCGGCCACCTCGTCAATTTCCTGCCAGCGCCACACCGGAAAGGCCGGCAAGGGTTCAACGCCCGGTTGCGTGCCGCCGACGGTGTGCCAGCCGCGCTGTTTGAGCGCTTCACCAATTGAGAAGCCGCCTGGCTGTAATCCCGGCACCGGATGCACCGGTGCCAGCACGGTGAGAACGATATTTTTGAATCCGGCTTGTGCAGCCTGATCGATCAAAGCTTTGATACGCCCAACATCGCCCGCCGCGCGCAGCTGTAGCCAGCAGCGATCGTACTCTGCGCCAATCTGCTCCAGCGGCGTGACCGTCTCTTCGGAGATCACCAGCGGCAGTTGCAGACGTTTGCAGGCGCGGGCTATCGGCAGCAATCCCTCTTCATGGAAGATGCGATCCCCCGCAAAGGCACCGACGCCGAGCGGAGCAGACCAGTTTTCATTGAGGAGGGTGGTCTGGGTGCTGATCGCCTCATTGCCCTGCAGTACACGCGGCAGCAAGCGAAAACGGCGCAGCGCTTGCTGGTTAGCATCCGGTTCGTCAGCGAGCGCATCGGCGGGCTGCCCCTGCATATAGCGGAACAGCGCATCGCCCAGACGTTCAAGAGCGGCAAGATCATGCATTGGCATGCTGAGCCTCCGCGGCATTTTCATGTTCAAGGAAGGTGGCAAAAGCCGGCGTTTTTGGATTCTGCAAAATCGACGGTGGACCTTCTTCAATCAGCGCCCCGTTCTGCAGGAACACCACGCGATCGGCCACGCCCGCCGCAAAGGCAATATCATGTGTGCTGATGATCATGGTGATGCCGGTTTGCGCCAGGCTGCGCATAGTCTGGTTCACTTCACGTACCAGCTCAGGATCGAGCGCCGAGGTCGGCTCATCGAACAGCAGGATTTGTGGTTCTGCTGCCAGCGCACGGGCGATGCCGACACGCTGTTTCTGCCCGCCGGACAACTCATGCGGCAGTGAGGCGGCGAAATCCTGCAATCCGACCATCTTCAGGGCACGCATTGCTTTAGCGCGGGCGATTTCGGGTTGGGCACCCTGCACTCGCAGCAGAATACTCATCACGTTTTCCAGCGCGGTGAGGTGATCGAACAGCGCGAAGTGCTGGAACACGATACCGATGCCGGATTTGGCGCGGTTAGCGGGCAGATGACGCGCAGCCAGAGGGCGGCCGTTTTCATCGCTGCCCATAAAGTGGCCTTCGGTCTGGATGGTGCCGCTACTGCGTGGCGTCAGCGCCAGAATCGATTTCAGCAGGGTACTTTTACCGGAACCGGAACGACCGAGCAGCACCACGACTTCGCCACGACGCACGGTCAGCGACAGGGAT
The DNA here is from genome assembly GCF_016625145.1 of Pantoea sp. S61. Taxonomy (NCBI): domain Bacteria; kingdom Pseudomonadati; phylum Pseudomonadota; class Gammaproteobacteria; order Enterobacterales; family Erwiniaceae; genus Pantoea; species Pantoea sp. S61. The sequence continues at coordinate 52,995 of NZ_JACVUO010000015.1, read as the reverse complement.
TTCAGCACCGCTTTTCCGGCGTATTCGACGCACAGGTTGTCTACTTCCAGCACCGGCGCGGCGGTTTGCGTATCCCAGCGACGTTTCGGCAACTGCATCGACATCACGTCCGCTTCTGGCGGCAGTTTTGCCAGGCGCGCACGGGCACGGCGGGCACGTTCGTCGAGGTTATAGAATTTCTCCAGCCACCACTGACCACCCGCCAGCAGCGTAGAGAGAATCAGGTAAATACCGCCCGAGGCCACCAGTACCGGAATGAACAGGAAGTTCTGCGACACAATAGCCTGGCCGCGCATCGTCAGCTCATTCACGCCCACGACGGAAGCCAGCGAGGTCGATTTCAGCAGGCCGACGGTTTCATTGCCCATGGTCGGCAGAATGGCGCGCAGCGCTTGCGGAATCACCACGTGGATCATCTCTTTGGTGCGCGAATAGCCAAAGGCCTGCGCTGCCATGCTCTGATCGCGATCGGTGGACATAATGCCGCCGCGAATAATCTCGGCGCAGAAGGCGGTTTCATTAATCATCAACGCCAGCAGGGCACTGGTGAACGGGCTGAAACGCAGGCCGAACTCTGGCAGTACGTTGTAGAGCAGAATCAGTTGCAGCAGCACCGGCGTGCCGCGCAGCAGATAGATGTACGTTTTCACCGGCACGCGGATAAACCAGTGCTTTGAGGTGCTGGCCAACGCCAGGAAAAAGCCAATCAGGATGCCGCCCGCTAATGCGCCGACCAGCAGCTGAACAGCGATGACGGCCCCTTCCCACAGGTAAGGGAAGGTCAGGTACTTAAGAAAATCATCCAAGGCGTTATCTCCCTCAATGCGATCGCTTGGGTTGCCCGTGATGCAGCAACCCAATTGATCCGACTGAGTTTATGCATTAACCACGTGCAACAACCGGGCGTTCAGCAGCGCTGCCCTGACCCCAGTAATCCAGCAATTTTTTCTGCGCACCGCTCTCCTGAATCACTTTCATCGCATCCATCACTGCACTGCGCAGCGTGGTGTTGTCTTTAGCGATAGGGAAGCCAACCATGATCGGCAGGTCAACGGTAAAGCCGCTTTCCAGCGTTTTGTCGGCTTTGGCGATGGCGATGGCGGAACCGGCTTCAGTCAGATAAATGTCGGCGCGACCGCTTTTCACCGCCTGAATGCTGTTGTCAGTGTTCTGTACCATCAGCATGCTGACTTCTGGCTTACCGGCGGCGGTGCATTTGGCGCTCTGCTCAGGTACCAGTTTGTTGGCTTCGTAAGAACCGGCAGCGGCGGCCACAGTTTTGCCGCACAGGTCATCCACAGTGATAATTTTTTTCGGGTTGCCCTTCGCCAGAATCGAACCATCCTGCACCTGCATGGAGGCGACGAAAGCGATCTGCTTCAGACGTTCATCGGTGACATACAGCATCGGACCGATATCGGCACGACCGCTGGAGATGGAGGTCAGCAGCACGTTGAACGAACCGGTCTGATAACTGTGTTTTGCCCCAAGGCAGCTGCTGATACGTTCGAACAGCGAAGGATCGAGACCTTCAATAATGCTTGGGTCTTTTTCGGAAGGGGCTTCGAAGCCTTTGGTGTAGCCACCCAGGCCTACCACCAGATCTTTGCCTTTAAGTGACGGGTATTTGGTCTGCAGCGCCTTGCACTGCGCCATCGCCGCAAAATCGCTGGCGGTTGGCGTAATCGGGTCGGTGCTGGCGGCATGGGCGCTGGAGAGGCCCGCTAACAGCGTGCCGGTGATGCCAGAGATCAGTAATGCGATGCGTGCAAATTTCATAATAAGGTTCCCCTGGTGCTGGTGAATGTGTAAGCGATGACCTTGTGTTTTATGAACGTCTTACGGCTTTTATAGGTACTGCGACTTCAATAACCTCTTGCAACATCAACCTGGTTGCGCAGCGGATGGCCACTGCGGAAACGCACCAGGTTATCGATAAACACCTCAAGGCAGCCCTCAAGGTAGGCACTGTGATCGTCCAGGCTGCAGTGCGGTGTCATCACCACGCCGGGTGTGCTCCACAGCGCATCGTCCACTGGCAGTGGCTCTTGCGGATAAACATCCAGAACCGCACCGGCCAGTTCACCGGCGCACAGTTTTTCGCGCATCGCGGTGTAGTCGAACACAGCGGCACGACCGACAATCACGATGCCGGCGCGGGCAGGCAGCAGATCGAGACGGCGGCGGTCAAACAACCTGTCTGTCTGGGGCGTGAGCGGCAGCGTTGAGACCAGGACATCCACCTGCGGTAGGACATCGTCCATCGCATCAATGCGAATACAACGCGCTACGTCGGCATCGCACTGGCCGCTGCGCGTCACGCCAATCACGCGGTAGCCCTGCGCGGTCAGCAGTTTCGCTGCCGCTGTACCGATACCGCCGACGCCGAGCAGCAAGACCGTTTTGCCACGCGCGCAGCCGCCGAAGGTGGGACGCCACAGGCGTTGGGCCTGATCCTGCAGAAAACCGGGAATGCCAAAGTTGAACATCAGCGCTGCCATCAGAATGAACTCGGCACCTTTATCGCCGTGCACGCCGGACGCATTGGTCAGCGTCACGCCCTGCGGCAGATGTGTCAGCCACTGCTCGACGCCGGCGGACATCACCTGCACCCAGCCAAGGCGCGGTGCGCTGAAGGTATCGAGCGCCAGCTTGCGTCCGCTCCACAGAATGTCGCTGGTAGCGAGGAAATCTGCGGTATGCGCCGCATGGCTGTTTTCGCTCAGGGTAAAGTGACCGCGCAGTTGCGGATGGGCATCCAATTGCTGTTGCAGATGCAGCATGCTCAGATGCAGGGCCTGCGGTGCGCTGGCGTCGTTTTCGATATGAATATGCATTAGCGCATCGCCGTGACTTCCATCTCGACCAGCAGGTCAGGATGGTTAAGTTGAATGCCGACGGTGGCGCGTGCCGGGAACGGGAACTGGAAGAACTCGCTGTAAGCCGCGTTCATCTCACTGAAGGTGCTGAGGTCGGTGAGATAGATCGTCACGCGCACCACGTTATCGAAGGTCATCTGTGCTTCGCTCAGCAGGTCGCCGACGTTTTTCAATACCTGACGCGTCTGGCTGGCGATGTCATTGCCCTTGATCTCACCGCTGTAGGGGTCAATCGCCACCTGGCCGGAGATAAACAGCATCGGTTCGTGCAGTACGGCGGCGGAAAGCGGAGCCGGGCCCATTGGGCGGTCACTGGCGTTCATTCCTGGATAAGCAATCGCGGTCTTCATGGTGAAATTCCAAGCAAAACTGTTTCACCGCAATTTCGTATACGATTATACAAGTGTCAATGTGCGATATTTGACCATTGGGTCGAAAAGGTGATGCGTGTCACGTAATAGGATTTGGTTATAGTGTGGTTATTTTTATGAAATCTAAGGATTAACTTCAGCGATGACGCGTTCGTGGCGGTGTTGGATTGAATCGTATACGATTTTCTTATCTCAAGGTTTTAGCCGGTTAAACCGTGGCAAAACCACTCCCCGGCACGCCAGGATTTCCGGCTGCACAATCCGCGGTCAAAGGGTATACTGTCGCACTCTTTTTTAATCGACCCTTATCGCGTACTCAACATGCAAAAGTTTGATACCAAGACCTTTCAGGGCCTGATCCTGACCTTGCAGGATTACTGGGCGCGTCAGGGCTGCACCATCGTCCAGCCGCTGGACATGGAAGTGGGCGCTGGCACTTCACACCCAATGACCTGCTTGCGCGCCATTGGCCCAGAGCCGATGGCTACCGCCTATGTGCAGCCTTCACGCCGTCCTACCGATGGTCGCTACGGTGAAAACCCGAACCGTTTACAGCACTACTATCAGTTCCAGGTGATGATCAAACCTAACCCGGACAATCTGCAGGAGCTGTATCTGGGTTCACTGCAAGAGCTGGGCCTGGATCCGACCGTGCACGATATTCGCTTCGTGGAAGATAACTGGGAAAACCCGACGCTGGGTGCCTGGGGACTGGGTTGGGAAGTGTGGCTCAACGGCATGGAAGTGACGCAGTTCACTTACTTCCAGCAGGTGGGCGGCATGGAGTGTAAGCCAGTGACGGGTGAGATCACTTACGGACTTGAGCGTCTGGCGATGTACATCCAGGGCGTCGACAGTGTTTACGATCTGGTGTGGAGCGACGGCCCATTTGGCCAAACCACCTACGGTGAAGTGTTCCATCAGAACGAAGTCGAACAGTCGACCTATAACTTTGAATACGCGGATGTGGACTTCCTGTTCTCCTGCTTCGAGCAGTACGAGAAAGAAGCGCAGCAGCTGCTGGCGCTGGAAAAACCCCTGCCGTTGCCAGCTTATGAGCGCATCTTGAAAGCGGCACACAGCTTTAATCTGCTGGATGCACGCAAGGCGATCTCGGTGACCGAGCGTCAGCGCTATATCCTGCGTATCCGCACCCTGACGAAAGCCGTGGCGGAAGCCTATTACGCGTCTCGTGAGGCGCTCGGTTTCCCAATGTGCAATAAGAACAAGTAAGAGGCAGCCATGACCGATAAAACTTTCCTGGTGGAAATTGGCACCGAAGAGTTGCCTCCGAAAGCCCTGCGTAGCCTGGCAGAAGCCTTTGCTGCGCACTTTACCGCAGAACTGGACAGCGCCGGTTTAGCACATGGCGAGGTGAGCTGGTTTGCCTCTCCACGCCGTCTGGCGCTGAAAGTGGCCCAATTGGCCACAGCGCAGGCCGATCGTGAAGTGGAAAAACGTGGCCCCGCGATTGCTGCCGCGTTTGATGCCGATGGCAATGCCACCAAAGCCGCCGAAGGTTGGGCGCGCGGTAACGGCATCACCGTGGATCAGGCTGAGCGTCTGAGCACTGATAAAGGCGAATGGCTGGTGCACCGTGCTTCGGTGAAAGGCGAAAGTGCTCAGGCACTGCTGCCCGCGATGGTGGCAACCGCGCTAAGCAAGCTGCCGATTCCAAAACTGATGCGCTGGGGTGCAAGCGACGTGCAGTTCGTGCGTCCGGTACATACTGTGACGCTGCTGTTGGGTGATGAGTTGATCCCGGCGACGATTCTCGGTATTCAGTCCGATCGCGTGATTCGCGGCCACCGCTTTATGGGCGAGCCAGAGTTCACCCTCGACAACGCCGATCAGTATCCGCAATTGCTGCTGGAGCGCGGCAAAGTGGTGGCTGATTTTGCAACCCGTAAAGCCAAAATCAAAGCGGATGCGGAAGCGGCGGCGCAGCAGTTGGGCGGTATCGCTGATCTGAGCGACAGCCTGCTGGAAGAAGTGGCCTCGCTGGTGGAATGGCCAGTGGTGCTGACGGCTAAATTCGAAGAGAAGTTCCTCGCGGTGCCTTCTGAAGCGCTGGTTTACACCATGAAGGGTGACCAGAAGTACTTCCCGGTGTACTCCGCTGACGGCAAACTGCTGCCAAACTTTATCTTCGTCACCAACATCGAATCCAAAGATCCGCAGCAAATCATCTCCGGTAACGAGAAGGTGGTGCGCCCGCGTCTGGCCGATGCCGAGTTCTTCTTCAACACTGACCGTAAAAAGCGTCTTGAAGATAACCTGCCGCGTCTGGAGACCGTACTGTTCCAGAAAGAGCTGGGTACGCTGCGGGATAAAACGGACCGCATTCAGGCGCTGGCGGGCTGGATTGCCGCTCAGATTGGTGCCGATGTGAACCACGCCACCCGCGCGGGCCTGCTGTCGAAGTGTGACCTGATGACCAACATGGTCTTCGAGTTCACCGATACGCAGGGCGTGATGGGCATGCACTATGCACGCCATGATGGCGAAGCCGAAGATGTCTCGGTGGCGCTGAACGAGCAGTATCAACCGCGCTTTGCCGGTGATGCACTGCCATCGAACCTCGTGGCTTGTGCTGTCGCGATTGCCGACAAGATGGATACCCTTGCGGGCATCTTCGGCATTGGTCAGCATCCGAAAGGCGATAAAGACCCGTTCGCACTGCGCCGTGCTGCGCTGGGCGTGCTGCGTATTATCGTTGAGAAGAACCTGCCCCTCGATCTGCAAACTCTGACCGAGGAAGCGGTGCGTCTCTACGGCAGCAAGCTGAGCAACGGCAAAGCGGTGGATGAAGTGATCGACTTCATGCTGGGTCGTTTCCGTACCTGGTATCAGGAAGAAGGCCACAGCGTTGACACCATTCAGGCCGTGTTGGCGCGTCGTCCAACCCGCCCGGCGGACTTCGATGCGCGCATGAAAGCGGTTTCCCACTTCCGTACTCTGGAAGCGGCATCGTCGCTGGCTGCGGCTAACAAGCGTGTATCTAACATCCTGGCAAAAGCGACTGAAACCCTGAACGACAGCGTGCAGGCATCGTTGCTGAAAGAGAACGCCGAGATCCAGCTGGCGACCTTCGTGACGGCGCTGGGTGACAAGCTGCAGCCCTACTTCGCGGAAGGCCGTTATCAGGATGCGCTGGTGGAACTGGCGCAGCTGCGCGAAGCGGTCGATAACTTCTTCGACAACGTGATGGTTAACGCCGATGAAGCGGAAGTGCGTATTAACCGCCTGACGCTGCTGGCGCAACTGCGCGCACTGTTCCTGCAGGTAGCCGATATTTCACTGCTGCAATAAGTGATGTACTGAAGTGAACCGAAGGGACGAGAAATCGTCCCTTTTTGTTTTAGAGCCATTGCGGAGTTTTGATATGAGACATTGCATCCTGGGAATGATGTAAGACACGCAGGATGATCACCTTCTCAGATAGGGTTCGATAAAAAATAACATGTTCGCGATGAGGCAATGCATAAATCCGGTCACCTAAATCAGTACGTCTTCGCCCTAACTCATTCTCGGATAGTTGATGAAAGCGTTGATAAATATCCTGTACATATCTCTCTGTTTTTTCCAGGCCAAAGTTCCAATGTCCATATAGCCAGATTGATGCCAGATCGGTATCAGCTTCCGGCATTACCCTTATCGTCCTTTTCATCTATGCCCGCCCTGGCTTTCATTTTTTTAAGGAAAACATCGATATCCCATTCGATGGGTTCACCACTGTCCATCCCCTCCTGGATTAACCTTCTTAAATTCTCCAGCTTTGAAGCCGCCTGCTTCTCCTGAAGTAAACGCAGCGAATCGCGCACCACTTCGCTTTGGGTTCGGTAGTCACCGGACGCCACCAGAGATTCAACAAACTCGCGCAGTTCATCACCTAAATCGATTGTCATGGTACGTGCCATCATCGTGTCCCAATGTAAGAAATATTCTTACATCCTGGCACATTTTTGAGCAATGCGGAATCGGCGTTGCAGCGCAGTTACAGCGAGAACTGCGAAGCAACGCGAAGGATTAAATGCTGGTGTCGAACAGGCGGGCGTCGCGCAGCAGGTGATCGTTACCACGACGGCGGGTGAAGCCACTGCGGTCAAAAAACTCGAGAATTTGCACCGCAACTTTACGTCCGGTGCCGAGCTGGTTGCGGAAATCGGCGGCGCTGGTGCTACCTCCGTTGGCGTCACGCTGGCGAATCAGATCGGCGAAGATCTGGATCTGGTCGCTGCGGTAGTAGCGATCGCGGACGATCGCTGTGATATGACCGAGACGCGCGGCGGTGAGCAGCAGGCTGCGAATGGTTTCTTCATCTTGCTGGGTCGCCAGTGCAATGTCGCGTACCCATAGCGGCTGGTCGCTGAACTGTGGGCCGACCTGCTGCCACAGCGTTTCTTCCTGGGGATTGAAGCGCGGTTCGAAGTCAGGCAAATGCAGCCAGCCTTGGCGGTGCTGCAACTGGCCTTGTGAAAGCAGCCGATCGATCAGTGCAATAACCTGTTCCGGCGGCTGGTGGGGAAGAGCCACGCGACGCAAGCGATCGCGACCAATGCCCGGCACTTCAGGGTGCTGCTGATGAAACGCGGTGAGCGCTGCCAGCAGTCGATGCTGCCAGTCATTGGCCTGTTCCGCAGCCATGATGGCGCTGCCGAGCCGGACGGGCGCCACCTTGTCCAGCAGGTTGGTGAGTGCATCGTCACTCAACTGGCGTGCCCAACTCAGCTCGGCCATGTCGACGGGTTGCTGTGCCAGGTGCGCCTGCAAACTCTCTTCATCGGCTTCCGCTGCCGCCAGCTGTTGCAGCCAGCCAAGATAATCAGGATGGCGCTTGCCGCGTTTCTTGCTGTTCAGCAGCAGCACCCGTCCGCCACCGAGCGTGAGCTGTGCATTGCTGTCGCGGATAATCAGCCGATCGTTTTCTGCCAGCCACAGCGGCTCGTTGAGCACCAGTTCCGCCAGTTCGCCCGCAATCAGGTTCAGTCGGCCAGTCACATGGCTGGCGGCATGGTGAAGATGGACTGGCTGCGAGGGATTTCTTAACGGCTGTAGCAAACGCAGTGCCACGATCAGTCGCAGGGTGCCCGAGGGTTGTGGTTGTGCCAGCAGCCAGTCACCGCGCGCAATCTGGTCTTTCTCCACATCGCCAACGATATTCAATGCGATGCGTTCTCCGGCCTGCGCACGTGTGACTGACTGATTCTGCGCATGCAGAGAACGCACGCGTACGGGTCGATTGAGGCTGCTGAGCCATAAGGTGTCGCCCACGCTGACTTCACCCGAAAGGGCGGTGCCGGTGACCACTAATCCGCTGCCTTTGAGGGTAAATGCACGATCAATGGCGAGGCGAAAGCGGCGGTGCGTGTCGATAGCCGGTGCGCATAGTTGACCCAAATGCTGGCGCAGCGTGTCGATGCCTTGCTGGGTGGTGCTACTGGTGACAAACTGCGGTACCGCCAGCCAGCCCAGTTGCTGCGTTAACTCCGCCACCTGGTGCTGCACTTCGGCGATGCGTACGGCGTCCACGCGATCTGCTTTGGTCAAGGCAACGCTGAGTGGAGGTTGCCCGGCCAGACTCAGTAGTTGCAAATGCTCACGTGTTTGCGGCATCACACCGTCATCGCACGCCACCACCAATAAGGCATGATGAATACCGCCGATGCCCGCCAGCATATTGGCGAGGAATTTCTCGTGTCCGGGCACATCGATAAAGCCCACAACGCGGCCATCCGGTTGCGGCCAGTAGGCGTAGCCGAGATCAATAGTCATGCCGCGCCGTTTCTCTTCTGGCAAGCGATCGGCATCGACACCGGTGAGCGCCTGTAACAGCGCAGTTTTACCGTGATCGACGTGTCCAGCGGTGGCGATAATCATGTGGTTAAGGTCCGTATCAGCGCCGCTTCATCTTCAAGGCAGCGCAAATCCAGCCACAGTCTTCCTTCCTGGATGCGGCCAATCACCGGTTGTGATAATGCACGCCAGCGTTGCGCCAGTGCATCCAGCGAGCTGCCGTGAGATTCACGTGGGCTAAACGTGATGGCAAAACTCGGTAAGCGCTCAACGGGTAATGAACCGCTGCCGATTTGCGACGAACAGGCGGCGATATTAAGGGAAAATTCAGCGCCATAGGCATGTTCCAGCGCAGGCATCAGTCGTTCGGCCTGCTGCAAAATCTCATGTGACGATCGCGTCAACAAACGCAGCGTGGGCAGCGCTTCGCGCAAAGTTTCCGGTTGGCGGTAAAGCTGCAAGGTGGCTTCCAGCGCGGCCAGCGTCATCTTATCTACGCGTAAAGCACGCTTAAGCGGATGCTGTTGCAGCCGATCGATAAGCGCCTGTTTGCCGACGATAATCCCTGCTTGCGGACCGCCCAGCAGTTTATCGCCGGAAAAACTCACCAGATCCACACCGGCGGCAATCAGCTGTTGCGGCATCGGCTCGGCGGGCAAATGAAAAGCGGTCATGTCGATGAGTGAACCGCTGCCTAAATCAGTGATCACCGGCAGCTGATGTTGTGCCGCCAACGCCACCAGCTCGGCTTCCGCAACCGCATGGGTGAAGCCCTGAATCTGGTAGTTGCTGGTATGCACCTTCATCAACAAACCGCTGTTGTCGCTGATGCCAGCACGATAATCTTTCAGATGGGTGCGATTAGTGGTGCCGACTTCAACCAGCTGGCAGCCCGCCTGGCGCATCACATCAGGGATGCGGAACGCACCGCCGATTTCGACCAGCTCACCGCGTGAGACAATCACTTCGCGACCTGGCGCCAGTGCTGCCAGCATCAGCAACACGGCGGCGGCATTGTTATTCACGATACAGGCCGCTTCAGCCCCCGTCAGTTCACACAGCAGCGCACTCACCGCACGATCGCGATGGCCACGTGACGCATCATCCAGCGCATATTCCAGCGTGACCGGCTGGCGCAAGCAGGCAGTGACTGCCTCAATCGCGCGCGCGCTTAACTGCGCACGGCCCAGGTTGGTGTGCAGCACGGTGCCAGTGAGATTGAACACCGGACGCAGCGCGCTTTGCTGCTGCTGTTGCGCGCGGCGCTGCGCTTCCTCTGGCCAGTTAAGATGCCAGCCGGGTAAAGTTTGATGCTGTTGAATATGCGTGCGTGCTTCTTGCTGCATGGCGCGCAGCTGACGGGTGGTAAACGCAGTGCCCGATTGCAGCAGCAGCGGCTGCATCGCGGGATCGCGCAGCAGGCTGTCGATAGCCGGCAGTTGTGAATACAGTGTTTTCATCGGGTGGCTTAGCTTAGCTGGAAGGCGGAACGGTGCGGGCAAAACTCTCCCGCGCAAACAACGTATCGGCCAGCTTGATCAAGGCCGGGCGGTTCACGCACCAGTTAGGCAGCACCCGACGGAAGTTGAGATAACCAATCATGCAGCCAGTGGCGATGTCGGCCAGATTGAGCGTACCGCTGTTCAGCAGTTCACCCTGAGCCGCTGCCGTTTCCAGCGCGTCCAACCCACGCAAAATTTTCTCGCGATTACGCATTAGCACTTCTTCGGATTGCTGATCGCCGGGGCGCATTTGTTCGCGCACAATCATCACGGCGGCATCGTTGATGCCATCGGCGAGCTTTTCCAGCTGACGTACCTGCAGAGCGAGCAGGGCGTCATCCGGCAACAGAGCAGGGGCGTCACCGCGTAGCTCAATGACCTGGGCGATAATCGAAGAATCAAACCAGGTGAGATGGTTATCGTCGACCAGTGCAGGTACTTTGCCCAGCGGGTTGTAGTGCGGCACGTGGCTGTCTTCCACCCAAGGCGACTGGTTAACAAATTCGAACACCAGGCCTTTTTCCAACAGGATCACCGAAATTTTGCGTACAAAAGGGCTGGTGTAGCTGCCAATCAGTTTCATCAGGCGTTTCCTTTGCGACAGTGATAGGTACACAAATTGTAGCGGCGCGATTTATCGCACGTTGTTGTATGGCGCAAAAACAGCGCGATAAATCGTGCCGCGACAGTTCGTAGGACAGCGGCAATTTGCTCAATCCCCAGGAAACATAAACGGATTCAGGCTGCTGCGCGCAAAGCCTTCTTGCTCCATACGCGCATCCAGCACCAGCGAGGCCAAATCATCGGCCACCGGTTCCACCGCCGGATCCTTCTCCTGATACAACATCTTCAGATAGGTGCCACAGTCACCACAGCTTTCGGCTTTCACCGCGGCTTTTTCGCTGTCGAGTGACCAGTAGTGCAGGTCGCGCGTTTGCTCGCAGTTGGAGCACTTGCTGCGCACCACATACCATTCACTTTCACACAAATTACAGTGTAGATAACGCAGCCCCTGCTGGCCCACATCCATATGCACCACGCTGGTCACCGGCACGCTGGCGCATACCGGGCAGAATTGACGATGCTCGCCGTATTCTGCGCGGGCTTTGCCAGGGATCAGCGCTGCCATTTGCGCCCAATAGATCGAAAGCGCTGCCCAAATAAACGGGGCTTTATCGCTGCTGACCTGCGCAAAATCACCCTCCAGTAGCGCGCTGGCCAGGCCTTCCAGCTCGGAAGAAGAGGCTTTTTCCAGGTTCTCCAGCACCGCTAATGCCTGGCCGCTCATCTCGGGCTTCAGCTCGGCAATCAGCGAATGCAGCAGACGCTGCCAGTGGGCATCGCGGGGATAGGTGTGAACATCAAGCGGAGGTTTGCCCTGTTCGGCGCTTTCGGCCAAACGCTGGCGCAAATCGAGTTGCAGCGGATGATCGTACAGCACGATGTCTTGCGCCTGCGCGATCACTGCAGCAAAGCGCAGATAATCGCCCAGCGGATTCTTCGCTGCCAGCTCACGTAAACGCGCTGCACGGCGGCTGTACAGATTTTTCAGCCGAGGGAAAAGTAACGGCGGAACCTGTTCCGCCGTGTTTTTTTCGCCTTTCTCCAGCTGGTCCTGCGGGATAATGCGAATACTCATCAGGGACGTTTTTCCTGTTGTGTTTGGCGTTGGCGCTGCTCACGATACCAGCGTGGATGATGTTTCTTTGCCCACGCGGCCGGCACCCAGCCCTCAACCATGGCAGTAATGGTGCCTTTAACCCACAGGGCCGCATAAATGTGCACCATAATCACCACGATCAATGCCACAGCTGAGACCGAATGCACCACCAAAGCGGCGCGAATCAGCGGAATCGCAAAGGCCCCGGCGAAGTAAGGACGCCAGATAACAATTCCGCTCGCCAGCAGCAAGACTAAGCTGATGATAGCAGCCCAGAACACACACTTCTGCCCGAAGTTGTATTTGCCGGTATCACCCACCTCTTCATTGCGCACGATCTTATTGATGTTTTTCGCCCAGATCAGGTCTTCGCGATTGATCAGATTCTGTTTCCAGTAGCGCAAAAACATGATCAGAAAAGCGGCGAACATCACTACACCGACAAACGGATGCAGGATGCGCGCCAGTTGTGGCGTACCCAGCACGTGCATCAGCCAGTTAAAGGATGGGAAGAAGAAACCCAGTCCGCTCAGGGCTGCCAGAACAAAACAGAACGCCACAATCCAGTGATTGATGCGTTCCGGTGCGCTGTAGCGCACCAGACGATCGCGCTTTTTCATCATTCGCGCTCCTCTTTTTCGTGCAGGTTCTCGTCCTCATCCTCTTCCACCCGGTTCGGCCCGACGCCGACATAGTGGAATACCGAGGCAGCGAAGGTGGCGGCGAAACCGATCGCCGCCAGCGGTTTCCAGATGCCTTTCCAGAAAGTGACCGCCGGACTGATACTCGGGTTTTCCGGCAAACCGTGATACAGCTGCGGTTTGTTGGCATGGTGCAGCACATACATGACATGCGTGCCGCCGACGCCTTCCGGATCATACAAGCCCGCATTGCCATAGCCGCGCGTATTCAACTCCGCCACGCGTTCTGCCGCCAGCGCCTGCATATCGGTTTTACTACCGAAATGGATGGCGCCGGTCGGGCAGGTTTTCACACACGCCGGTTCCTGACCCACATTGACACGATCGACGCACAGCGTGCATTTATACACGCGGTTGTCGTCTTTATTCAGGCGCGGCACGTCGAACGGACAGCCGGCAATGCAGTAGCCGCAGCCAATGCACTGCTCGGACTGAAAATCGACGATGCCGTTGGCGTACTGAATAATCGCGCCTTCGGACGGACAGGCTTTCAGGCAGCCGGGATCGGCGCAGTGCATGCAGCCATCCTTGCGGATAAGCCACTCTAACTTGCCGTTCTCCTCCACTTCTGAGAAGCGCATCACCGTCCAGGATTTAGCGGTCAGATCCGCTGGGTTGTCATACACCCCAACGTTATGCCCAACCTCATCGCGGATGTCGTTCCACTCTGAACACGCCACCTGGCAGGCTTTGCAACCGATGCAGGTGGTCACGTCGATCAGCTTCGCCACCTCCTGCTGATGATTACGCGCCTGCGGGGCAGGCGTGAAACCATTGGTGGCGGAGCGGCGGATAATGTCTTGTGATTGATAAGCCATCTACGTTCTCCTACACCTTCTCAACGTTAACCAGGAACGCCTTGAACTCTGGCGTTTGCGTGTTGGCATCACCGACAAACGGCGTCAGGGTATTGGCGATAAAGCCTTTCTTCGCAATGCCCTGATAGCCCCAGTGAATCGGAATGCCGACGGTATCGACGGTTTTGCCATCCACATCGAGTGGGCGCAGGCGTTTGGTGACCACCGCTTTGGCTTTGATAAAACCGCGATTGGAGCTCACTTTCACCGTATCGCCCTGCACGATGCCCAGCTTGTTGGCCAGCTTCTCACCAATCTCCACAAACTGCTCCGGCTGCGCGATGGCATTGAGCAACGCGTGTTTGGTCCAGTAGTGGAAATGCTCGGTGAGACGATACGTGGTGCCGACATACGGGAACTGCTCGGCTTTACCCATCGCCGCCAGATCGTCTTTGAACACGCGTGCTGCCGGGTTCGAAATGACGTTCGGATGCAGTGGATTCGTGCCGAGTGGCGTTTCAAACGGCTCGTAATGTTCCGGGAACGGACCTTCGGCCATTTTATCGAGTGCGAACAAGCGGCCCATGCCTTCTGGCTGCATGATAAACGGCCCGACGTTGCTGCCCGGTGCGGCGGTGCTGTAGTCCGGAATATCCATACCGCCCCATTTGCTGCCATCCCATTTGAGGATTTGCCGTTTCGGATCCCACGGGTTGCCCTGTGGATCGGCCGATGCACGGTTGTAGAGGATGCGGCGATTGAGCGGCCATGCCCAACTCCAGTTCAGCGTATTGCCCAATCCACTCGGATCGGTGTTATCACGCCGCGCCATCTGGTTGCCATCTGGCGTCCAGCTACCGGCGAAAATCCAGCAGCCGCTGCTGGTGCTGCCGTCATCTTTCAACTGCGCAAAACTGCTGAGCTGCTGGCCTTTTTTCACCTGCAACGTGCCTTTGTCATCGAACACATCCGCCAGCGCTTTGCCGTTGCTCTCCATCGCCACTTCTTCCGAAGCCGGGTTATCAGGCGTCTGGTAGTTCCATGTCATGTTCAGCACCTGCTCCGGCAAGGCACCGCCTTCGCTGGCGTACATTTTGCGCAGACGGCTGTAGATACCGGAGAGGATTTCACCGTCATTCAGCGCTTCGCCCGGCGCATCCTGACCTTTAAAGTGCCACTGCAGCCAGCGTCCGGAGTTGACGATAGAGCCATTCTCTTCGGCAAAGCAGGTGGAGGGCAGGCGGAACACTTCGGTCTGAATCTTCGCCGGATCAACATCGTTGAACTCGCCGTGGTTTTGCCAGAAGGTCGAGGTTTCGGTGTTGAGCGGGTCGATGGTCACCAGGAATTTCAGTTTCGACAGCGAATCGATCACTTTGCGTTTGTTCGGGAACGACGCAACCGGGTTAAAGCCCTGGCATAAATAGCCGTTCACTTTCCCCTGCGACATCATCTCGAAGTACTGCAAAACGTCGTAGCCCTTGTCCCACTTCGGCAGCCAGTCGAAGCCCCAGCTATTCTCGGCCTGCGCTTTGTCGCCAAAGAAGGCTTTCATCATGCTGACAAAGAATTTCGGGTAGTTACCCCAGTAGTTCACCTGGCCGGGTAGCGTCGGTTTCGGCGTATTGGCCGCGAGATAGGTTTGCAGATCGGTCTGTTTCTCCGACGGCAGCGTCATATAACCTGGCAAACTTTGCGACAGCAGGCCGAGATCGGTGAGCCCCTGAATATTGGAGTGTCCGCGCAGCGCATTGACGCCGCCGCCCGCCATGCCCATGTTGCCGAGCAACAGCTGGATCATCGCCATGGTGCGGATGTTTTGCGCACCGACCGAGTGTTGCGTCCAGCCCAGTGCATACAGGAATGAGGTGGTGCGATCGCGCGCGCTGGTTTCACCGATCAGCTCGCAGACGTGCAGGAAGTCCTCTTTTGGTGTGCCACAAATGCGTGACACCATTTCTGGCGTGTAACGGCTAACGTGCTGTTTCAGCAGATTCCACACGCAGCGCGGGTGTTGCAGGCTGTCATCGCGTTTGGCAAAGCCGTCATCGCCCAGCTCGTAGTTCCAGCTGGTTTTGTCATATTTGCGATTGGCTTCGTCGTAGCCGCTGAACAGGCCGTCATCAAAATGATAGTCCTCGCGCACAATCAGGCTGGCGTTAGTGTACGCCTGCACATATTCATGCTGGATTTTGTCATTTTGCATCAGCCACAGAAGTACGCCCGACAGGAAAGCGATGTCGGTGCCGGAACGGATCGGCGTATAAAAGTCTGCCACCGATGCCGTACGCGTGAAGCGCGGATCGATAACAATCAATTTGGCTTTGTTGTGAATCTTGGCTTCCATCGCCCAGCGGAATCCCACAGGATGCGCTTCAGCGGCGTTACCGCCCATCACAACGATCAGATTGGCATTACGGATGTCGACCCAGTGGTTGGTCATCGCACCGCGACCAAATGTTGGAGCAAGACTTGCTACCGTTGGTCCGTGTCAAACGCGTGCCTGGTTGTCGACCGCTAACATGCCGAGCGATCGGGTAAATTTCTGGGTTAAATAGCCGGTTTCATTGCTGGAAGCGGAGGCGCACAGCATGCCTGATGAGAGCCAGCGGTTCACGGTAACGCCTGCAGCGTTTTGCGCGATAAAATTGGCGTCGCGATCCGCTTTCAGCAGTTTAGCGATACGATCAAAGGCGTCATCCCAACTGATACGCTGCCATTTATCCGAACCTGGCGCGCGGTATTCGGGGTAGTGCAGACGGCTTTCACTGTGGACAAAATCCAGCAGGCCAGCGCCTTTCGGGCACAATGCACCGCGGCTCACCGGATGGTCTGGATCGCCTTCAATGTGGAAAATGGTCTCTTTGGCGTTTTTCGCGCCGTCACCGAGGCTATACATTAATAAGCCACAGCCCACTGAGCAGTAAGTGCAGGTGTTGCGGGTTTCGCGGGCACGCAGCAGCTTGTACTGTCGCGTTTCCGCCAGCGCCACCTCTGGCGTAAAGCCGAGGAGTGCTGCCGATGTCCCTGCCATACCGCCAGCACAGATTTTGAAGAATTTTCTTCGGCTGACGTTCATGAATAATCCTTGAGTCGACATTGCTACAATTTGCCTGCGTCATTCAAATGGTCGCTGCATGACCTTCACCATTCGTTTCTGTCGCTTACGGGTGTAAGCTCCCGACTTGAAGGGGCTTGCTGCCTTGTCACCATCCGAATGACGGGCAAAAATTTTTTTGTGATGCGTTGGGCCGAGGTTCACAATGACCCAACTAACAGTGTGAGAATAGCAGCAGAATAATACCACTGCTTTAATATGGTTGTTGTCCGAGGCGAGCAAAGTGAAAGTCAAAGCACAGGAAAGTCATCAGAGTGTGATTGAGATCTCAGGCGCAGTGCAGGCGCAGGTGCGTCAGCGGCGTGATATCAGCACGTCTGAAACCGACTGGCTGGCACAAGAGGTGCCGATCGCGCTGGTGTATAACGGCATTTCCCATGTGGTGATGATGGCCACGCCCAACGATCTCGAGGCGTTTGCGCTCGGTTTCTCACTCTCAGAAGGCATTATTGAGAAGCCTGATGAGATCTTCGGCATGGATGTGGTGCCCGGCTGCAACGGTATCGAAGTGCAGATCGAACTCTCCAGCCGCCGCTTTATGGCACTGAAAGAGCAGCGCCGTGCCATGGCGGGGCGCACCGGCTGTGGCGTGTGCGGCGTGGAACAGCTCGACCAGATTGGAAAACCGCTGCAGCCGCTGCCGTTTACCCAAACCTTCGATCTGGCGAACCTCGATAGCGGGCTGGCGCAACTACGCAATTACCAACCCATCGGTAATCTCACCGGATGCACGCACGCGGCGGCATGGATGTCGCCGCAGGGGGAATTGCTCGGTGGCTGCGAAGACGTGGGCCGCCATGTGGCGCTGGATAAACTGCTGGGGCATCGCAGCCAGCAGCCGTGGCAACAAGGTGCTGTGTTAGTCTCCAGCCGCGCCAGTTATGAGATGGTGCAGAAATCAGCGATGTGCGGCGTTGAGATTTTATTTGCGGTATCTGCTGCGACCCAACTTGCCGTTGAGGTCGCCGAGCGTTGTCATTTAACGCTGATAGGATTTAGTAAACCGGGACGCGCTACGGTGTATAGCCATCCACAGCGCCTGATTTAAACCACCTGTACCTGTGGCAGCGCCTGTTGGAGCGCGGCTAATGCGCCGGGTTTGGCGGGGCCGCTGTCGCAAATCAGCAAATCCACGTCTCCAATCGGCGCATATACCGTGCGACTGATCACCCCCAGCTTGCTGTGATCCGCCAGTAAAAAGGTGCGCGAAGCCTGCTGCACCATGGCGCGGGCGATCGCCGCTTCGTGTGGATGGAAACTGCTGGCGCCATTTTTGGCATCAATGCCAACCGGTGACAGCAGGGCAACGTCGGCGCGATAGCGGTAAATCTCGTTGACCGTGATTTCACCGCGCGTCTGCTGTGCACCTGCCATCATCATTCCGCCCAGCAAAATCACCTGATTATTCAGCGTTTCATGTTCTTCGGCGGCGCTCAGCGCCAGCGCAGCCTGCAAACTGTTAGTGATAATGGTTAAGCCGGCCATGCTGCGCAGCTGCTCCGCCAGCATGGTGGTGGTGGTGCCGGCATCGAGAAACAGCGTTTGGCCCGGCTGCAAATGCTGCGCAGCCGCTATGGCAATTGAACGCTTCTCTTTTGCCTGGGCACTGCGGCGCACTTGCAGCGGTGCTTCCGGCTGGCTATCTACCGCCACCAAACCGCCATGCACCCGTCGGGCTAAACCCTGCGCTTCCAGCTCAATAATGTCTCGCCGTGCCGTTTCCCGCGAAATACCCAGCTCATTGATAATGCGCTCGGTGCTGACCTGATGCTGCGTGGTCAGCAGGGCTCGAATGCGGTGTAAGCGGGTTTCCTGCAGCATGACTTTTCCCTGTAGCGTAATAATCTGGGCCTAAGCTTACCTGAGTGTCATTACGGCGTCATGTGTATTTAGTTGTATTTGTGTATTTTGTTGCATTTCTCGTTAAAGCAGGCATGATGGTGACAACGGTCACACATCATGCACCCCTTTCACCTTCGCAACGGGAGTTACCATGGCTACACGTTCCACCATCATGGACACCAACAGTTTTCGTGCTGAGCACGCCGACGGTCTGGATGCGGCAACCCGCCAGCTAACAGACAAGCGCAGCAAAGTGTTGGGCGAGTCATATCGCCTGTTTTATCGTAAGCCGGTGCATCTGGTGCGCGGTGAAGGGCAGTATCTGTGGGATGCCGCAGGTAACAAATATCTCGATGTGTACAACAACGTGGCCAGCATTGGCCACTGCCATCCGGCGGTGATCGAAGCGGTAAATCAGCAGATGAAGATGCTGAATACCCACACCCGCTATCTGCACGAACGCATTCTCGATTACACCGAAGAGCTGCTGGCAACCACGCCAGACGCTATCGACCGTGCCATGTATATGTGCACCGGATCAGAAGCTAACGATTTGGCCATTCGCGTGGCGCGTGCTTTCAGCGGCGGTACGGGCATCATCGTGTCGCAGGAAGCCTATCACGGCACCAGCGATCTCACGTCTGGCGTCTCTCCGGCACTGGGCAGCGGGCAGCCACTGGCGGCCACGACACGCCTGGTTTCGCCGCCGGATGCTTATCGTGTCAATACACCGGATCTCGGTGAATGGTTTGCCAACGAAATCCAGAAACAGATTGATGACATGAAGGCGCACGGCATTAAGTTTGCTGGCTTCCTCGCCGATTCAATCTTCTCTTCCGATGGTGTTTTGCCGAACCCTCGCGGTTTCCTGCAAAAAGCGGTGGATGTGGTGCACGCTAACGGCGGTATTTTCATTGCCGATGAAGTGCAGCCAGGCTTTGGTCGTACCGGTGATGCATTCTGGGGCTTTGCCCGTCACGGCGTGGTGCCGGATGTGGTCACCACCGGTAAACCGATGGGTAACGGTATTCCGGTTTCCGGCCTGCTGGCGAAGAGTCATGTGCTGGCGGCGTTTAGTGACGATATCCCTTACTTCAATACCTTTGGCGGCAACCCGGTTGCTATGGCGGCGGCGCAGGCGGTCCTGACGGTGATTAAAGAAGAGGGCTTGCAGGAGCATAGCCGCGTGGTGGGTGCCAAACTGCTCGCCGAGTTGCAGAAGCTGATGGATCGCCATGAGAGCATTGGCGATGTGCGCGGAGCAGGGCTGTTTATCGGCTTTGAACTGGTGCAGGATCGGGAGAGCAAAACGCCGGATAAAGCGCTGGCGCTGGACCTCACCGAGAAGCTGCGCGATCACCATGTGCTGACGTCGGTGGCCGGGCCGTACGGCAACGTACTGAAGCTGCGTCCACCATTGGCTTTCCAGGAATCGGATATTGATTGGCTGGTGGGTGCGCTGGATAAGTCACTGACCGAGCTGGGTCGGTAAACCTGGACGGTTGGCTTAACGCGGTTTCAGGATGATGAACCGGGTCGCCATTCATGGCGACCCGGCTGAGAATCAGCACAATTTACTCCGGGTGCGGACCTGCAAAGAGTCAGGCGGCTGCGGTCTCGGTCGCAAAAATGCTTTCCATCTTCTGCCACGCCTGCGCGACATCCTCATCCAGATTAAACAAACCTGATGTGCCAACGATAAACACATCCACCCCTGACGCGGCAATCTGCCTAAAGGTGCGCGCATTGCAGGAACCATCAATCTCGGTCAGATAGTGATAACCGTGCTCTTCGCGCAGGGTAATCAGCTGGCGAATCTTGTTCAGTGTTTCCGGGATAAATTTCTGCCCCGCAAAGCCAGGGTCCACCGACATCACCGTAACCTTATCCAGCAGATGTGCATACTCACGAATGCTCTCGGCAGGTGTCGCCGGATTTAATACCACGCCGCAGCGACGGCCCGCTTCTTTGATCTGATTCAGCAGACGGAATATTTTGTTATTCGCTGTTTCTGGATGGAAGCTAATAATATCCGCACCCGCTTCGATGCACATCGGAATAATATCTTCCGGGTGGTTCACCATTAAATGCACATCAATCGGCACATCGGTGATCTTACGCAGATTCTCGATAAAGAACGGCGATAACGTAATGTTTTTAACGTAGCTGCCATCCATAATATCGACATGATAAAAAGCCGCAGTGCTATTCATCGCTTCGATCTGTTCACGAAAACGGGTGAGATCCATGCACATTAATGACGGTGAAAATTGAGCGTTCATTGTTTATTTCCTCATTACATAATCCAGCGCCCGCAGGCGCTGTTTATGACATCAATGGAAGAATGAAATAATGTGGCCGAGTACGATGCCGACAATACCGAAGTCCGCGTCGCCAAAGGTGGTGGAAGCAAAGCCCAGGTCGCCCATCAGCGGCAGCAGAATCGCAGGCAGGAAGGAGATCAGCAGCCCTTGTACAAAGGAGCCGACCACCGCGCCGCGACGTCCACCCGTAATGTTGCCATAAACACCCGCGGTGGCACCGCAGAAGAAGTGGGGCACCAGACCAGGAACAATCACGCTCAGACCAAACAGTGGGCACAGGAACATGCTGATCAGACCGGCGGAGAAACTGCACAGGAAGCCGATGATCACCGCATTCGGCGCAAACGGGAACACCGTTGGGCAGTCCAGCGCCGGTTTGGCGTTAGGCACTAACTTATCCGCGATGCCTTTGAAGGCGGGCACGATCTCGGCAATCACCATACGCACACCGGCGAGAATGATATAAACGCCCGCCGCAAAGGTGATGGACTGAATAATCGCGAACACGATGAAGTTCTGACCGCCGCTCACCTGACTTTCGGTGAACTCTTTACCCGCCACCAACACCAGCGCGATAAACAGAATCATCATGGTCAGCGAAATTGCGACCGAGGAGTCACGCAGGAAGTTGAGGGTTTTCGGCACCTTCAACTCTTCGGTGGATGGACTGCCTTTGCCCACCGCTTTACCGACCAGCGCAGACAGCAGGTAACCGGTCGAGCCGAAGTGGCCGAGCGCCAAATCGTCCGAATTGGTGATTTTACGTGTGAACGGCTGCAGAATCGCCGGGCACACCACCATCATGGTGCCGAGAATCAGTGAACCGATGAGCACCAGCCAGAAGCCATGTACGCCGCCGACGGAAAGAATCACCGCCAGCATCGCTGACATATAGAGCGTGTGATGACCGGTCAGGAAGATGTACTTCAGCGGGGTGATACGCGCCAGCAGGATGTTCACCAGCATACCGAACACCATGATCATCGCGGTTTCAGTGCCGTAACTCTTCTGCGCCAGCGCGGCCATCGCATCAGTATTCGGCACGACACCCTGAATATTGAACGAGTGCTCAAACAGCTGGCTGAAAATAGTCAGTGTTGCCGCAATCAGGTTGGCCCCGGCGATAAGAATCACAAAGCCCATGATGGTTTTCAGCGTGCCGGAAATCACATCCGACACCGGTTTCTTTTGCAGTAATAAACCAATCAGGGAAAAAAGGCCGACAAGTATTGCGGGTGTTCCGAGAACATCCTTGATGATAAATTGCAGCATAATTACTCCATGTGAGTAAAATCGGGCTATTACAGATTTTCCGCCAGGATTTCTTTAATTTTGGCGTTATCTAATAAATTCGTCAGACCAAATACCTGCGCGCTATGCCCGGATAATTGATCGGCAATATCTTTGGCGCTGATGATTAAATCAGCCTGCTCAGATTTCGCCGTGGTTAAATCGGTATGGCCCACTTCAGCCTCTTTACCTAATTCCGCCACAATTTTCTTCACGTTCATTTCCACAATAAAGCTGCTGCCTAAACCATTACCGCACACAATCAGGACTTTTTTCATAATAGGATTCTCTGGTGGTTAATTTGTAATAACAGCTTCAATCGCTGGTAGGGTTGCCGCCTTCAGCAACTGCTGCAGGCGAGATTCGTCACTGAATACTTCGGCTAATGCTGTGATCATCTGGATATGATCGTCGCCGGAAACGGCGCACAGCATAATCACCACATACACCGGATCGTTTTCATCCGCTGCAAAACTCACACCGTTTTTCACATGCAGCAGCGACAAACCATTCTTACGCGCGCCCTGTTCTGGACGGGCATGCGGCATCGCCAGGCCGGGTGCCAGTACGTAGTAAGGTCCCAGTTCGGCATGCGAAGTGAAGATGGCATCGAGGTAAGCCGGGGTGATCGCCCCTTCGGCCAGCAGCGGCTCAGCGGATAAACGTACCGCGTCCTGCCAGTTGCTGACCTGCTCTACGATGCGAATATGTTGCGGTGTCAGCCATTGAGTGAGCATCAGTAATTCCTGGTTATTCGTCGATGGAGTGCACTTTAGGTGATTTTCTCACCGCTTTTCTGTGATGATTGTCGCAAAAGTTAGCGCTAACACCGATGTTGTTAAAAAATGTGTTATCGCTAACATTTTTGTGCAGCCCGTTTGTCATCGTTGCAAGCACCTGACATGCTCGGAGATTCTGAAAATGCTCAGCAGGTGAGGTGTGCCCGAATCTGTGGTGATTAACGTGGCACGTTGGCGCATTTGGTTTTAAGCTGCGTGCGGGCATTTGTAGCAAGTCAGATAGGAGAAGGCATGGCAGAGAAAAAACGGCGCGGTACCGGCAAAAGCACACTGGCCGATGTTGCCCGTTTGGTCGGCGTGAGCACCATGACGGCATCACGTGCGTTACGCATGCCGGAAAAAGTCTCACCTGAAATTCGCGCCAAAATTGATGCGGCTGTCGCCGAATTGGCCTACGTGCCAAATATCCAGGCGCGTAATCTGGCGTCGGCATCGTCGAAGCTCATCACCATGGTGGTGCCTTCGTTCGCCACGCCGGGCAGTGCAATTGTATCGGAAGCGCTGCAAGAAATTCTGCGTCCGCAGGGTTACAACATGATGCTGGCGGAAGCCAACCACTCGGCGGCGGAAGAGAGCGAGTTGATTGAGATGCTGCTCTCCTATAATCCGGCGGCGATGGTGCATTTCAACTTCGACAATGCCGCCGAAGCCCATCGTTTGCTGAGTAATTCCGGCCTGCCGGTGATGGACATCGGCGGTGTGCATCAGGAATCTGCGGGTATTAGTATCGGTGTTGATTTTGCCAAAGCGATTCGCCAGCTGGTGCAAAGTTTGGTCGAGCGCGGTTATCGTCATCTCGGCTTGTTGTGCACGCAAACCAATACCACGATTTTCCGCCAGCTGCTGAATGGCTGGCACAGTGGCATGCTGGCAGCGAATCAGGCGCCGCACCGCGTGGTGACCTCGCCAAAAATGCCTACCTTTGCCGCCGGGCATAGCCTGCTGGCTGAGATCCGGCTCACCTGGCCTGAGCTGGATGTGCTGATTTGCACCAGTGACGAAGTGGCGTGTGGCGCCATCATGGCTTGCCACGCCGCAGGCATCTCAATTCCCAGCCAGCTGGCGATTGCCAGCATCGGCGGCGGCCCACTGGCGGCGGTTTGCTCGCCGCCGCTGACCAGCGTTGTACTGCCCTATGAAGAGATGGGGCGCATGGCAGGCAAGCGCTTACTCGCCGCATTGAAGGGAGATGAGCCACCCACCCTCAACGAACTGCCGGTGCAGCTGAAGTTGCGTGCCAGTACGCACAAGATTTAACCCTGCGGCCCAGCTGACAAAAGATGTCACGCTATGTGCGGTGCTTTTCCCAGATTGATCAAATCCTTATCATTACTAAGGCATTGATAACCCTTTTACCGATCATGATTTTAACTATAATGATCCGACTGCTTACGCGGCACCCTGTTAAGGTGATGCTGCAAAACACTAAATGGAGAGGAAGAACATGAGTTATTCACTGCCATCCCTGCCTTACGCGTACGACGCACTGGAACCACACTTCGACAAGCAGACGATGGAAATCCATCACTCTAAACACCACCAGGCTTACGTTAACAACGCGAATGCAGCGCTGGAAGGGTCCGAATTCGCTAATCTGCCGGTTGAAGAACTGATCGCTAAACTGGATCAGCTGCCAGCAGACAAAAAAGGTCCACTGCGTAACAACGCGGGCGGCCACGCTAACCACAGCTTCTTCTGGAAAGGCCTGAAACTGGGCACCAGCCTGCAAGGCGAACTGAAAGCCGCTATCGAAAAAGATTTCGGCAGCGTTGAAGCTTTCCAGGCTGAGTTTGAGAAAGCCGCTACCACTCGTTTCGGCTCAGGCTGGGCGTGGCTGGTGAAAAAGGGCGACAAGCTGGCTGTGGTTTCAACCGCTAACCAGGATAGCCCGCTGATGGGTGAAGCCATTTCTGGCGCATCCGGTGAGCCAATCATCGGTCTGGATGTGTGGGAACACGCTTACTACCTGAAGTATCAGAACAAACGTCCTGATTACATCAAAGCATTCTGGAACGTGGTGAACTGGGACGAAGCGGCTGCACGTTTCGCTGCTGCTAAGTAAGTTCAGGCGATAGCCAACGCACAAAACCGGTGAAGCTGCTTCACCGGTTTTTTTCTTTACGAAAACTAAACACTTCTTAAACCACTTCAAGATTATCTCTTCTGACAATACCGTTACGGTCGTTATTAACCTGTCGTTGATAATTTGGGGC
The DNA here is from genome assembly GCF_016625145.1 of Pantoea sp. S61. NCBI lineage: Bacteria > Pseudomonadati > Pseudomonadota > Gammaproteobacteria > Enterobacterales > Erwiniaceae > Pantoea > Pantoea sp. S61. The sequence continues at coordinate 27,702 of NZ_JACVUO010000015.1, read as the reverse complement.
ATACAGTAGCCGCAGTTGATCACACGAAAGTAAAATAATTATGTCTACTATCACTACCCCTGTGGCGAATAAAGATTCGTCGGCATCCCTGTTTTTGCCGTTAATTAGCGGAAAAGTCAGACCTGATAAGTTATGGAATAGCAGTATGTTCCGCTTTAAATTTGCTTTAAGGTCTTTAATCTTTCCTGTTACAACATTTAATTACCTTAACGAGTTAGCGAAACTGCCATTTCTACCCCAACTGCTGAAAATGCAGGGTTTGCTGCCGGCTAAACCGCATCGCCCTTACCTGCGCGCGGGCTTCAGCGTGGCGCAACGCGCGCATGCACTGCTTGACCATTACACGCTGATGGATCAACTGGATAATACCAAACTGCGCCAGTTACTGCTGAGTCCGGTTTTAAATGTGATTGCCGCCTTTAACGGAAAAAACGATGAGGTGTTTGCTATTAATTGCTGCCCAGGACATTTTGACCGTGAAGGTGAAATAACCCTGACACTGCATTATCAAACCCTGAATATTGCCTCGCTCTCATTTTCCATTATTCAGGAAAAGGGCAAGCGCACATTATTGATTGGTGGATTGCAGGGGCCGCGCAAACACATCTCAAATGATGTGATCCGCGATGCAACCAAAGCCGCACATGGCGTATTCCCGAAACGTCTGTTAATGGAAGCGGTATTTATTCTGGCGCAACAATGTGGCGTGCAAGCGATTTGCGCGGTAGGAGATACCACGCATGTGTTCCGCAGCATGCGTTATCGCCACAGTAAAGGTGATAAGTTCTTTGCCAGCTACAGCGAGTTCTGGCTGTCACTGGGCGGTGAAGCCCGTGCCGACGACCTGTTTACGTTGCCGCTGCAGATGGAAAGGAAAGCACTGGAAGAGATCGCCAGTAAGAAACGCGCGGAGTATCGCCGTCGCTATGCACTGTTGGATGCGTTGAACACCCAGGTATTGCTGGCCGCAGGGGTTGAACCCGTTGCAGGGGCTGAACCACTGCAGGAAGAGAGCGTAGAACGCGACGTATCACACGCCGCGTAATCGGGTATCAGAACGGCTGCTTCGCGTAGCCGGTCATCACCTTCAGCCCCATCTCACGCCCCAGCGCGGTCATTGGATGCACCACCACCAGGCCGCGCACGCTCTTCTTAAATGCGCCCATGTTGGCTTGTTCTTTCTTGGTGATCTCACGGCTGAAGCCCAGCTTCTGCAGCTGTTGCGCTTCTTTGCTCAGCTTCTCATCGCGAACACTGCGCAGACGTTCAATTTCCTGCACCAGCTTCTCTTTTTCACGCAGCAACTCGCCGAGTTTTTCGGCATCGCCAGATTCCAGCAGCTGGGGTTCTTTGCGATTCAATGCGTCCAGTTGATCACTGAGCAGTTTGATCTCGGCTTTTTCTTGTTCTTTCATCAGGGGAAACTCGTTAAGGAAAACAGGCAAAGGATACATCAAAACGGGGCGATTTTGCAGCGGGGCGGATTCGACCGCGACAGTGCCCCTAAACGGCCGGCTTCTTAAAGGCTTGCTTGTGGGAGATGCGCGATATCAGCTCGGTGAGTGACAGCACCATGGTCGAGCGCACCATCTGCAGATAGCGCTGTTGCTGCATACTGCGTAATGCCTCGTCGTCTCGGGTGAAGTCAGGTTGTGGCGGCCACGCTACGACGCAGTGCAGTTCACCAAACGGCCCCAAAATCTCATCGTCAGTAAAGCGGTAGTCGCTGGTGTCGTGATCGAGTTCTTCACGTAGCGCCAGCAGCAGCTCACAATCTTCATATTCATGGCGATTAATCACGCCCAAGCCGTAAATCAGTTTCAAACGCACCGACAGCTCGCCCAGCGGACCGTCGCCGAGCAGCAACGGTTCAACCGCGTATTTCACGGCATAATCGTCTTTGCGGAAAACCTGCAACACCAGCAGGTTGACCGCTTCAGCCAATAGCTCAACAGCGGCGATCAGGAAGCTTCTCACCGATCGACCGGCGTTCAGGCGCTCAAGCACCCGGTTTTCAAAAGCTTGCTTCTCTTCCATTATTGCCTGCATCGTTCCGCTACCGCCGACGGGCACGGTTGGCACCGCGCCCGAGTGAGCTATTAAAAGGCGCGCATTATGCCATAGCGTTGTAAGCACTCACCACTGAGGTGACCACTTCGCTATTGGCTTCCAGTCCAGAGATCTCGGCCAGTGTTGCCTGTGGGCCTTTCTCAGCCAACAGGGCAGCCAGTTCCTGTGCCTGTGGATCGGCTTCACTGCGGTAGTGCATCGCGGCAGCGATACCCTGCACCAGGTTGGCGTGTGGCAGCTGGTACTCAAGGGTGCCGAGCGTGGGTTTAATCAGACGATCGCCCGCGCTGAGTTTACGCAGCGGCTGGCGGCCAACACGTTCAACATCATCTTTCAGGTATGGATTTTCAAAACGAGTGAGGATTTTCTGGATGTAAGCGGCGTGCTTGTCGGCATCAAAGCCATAGCGTTTGATCAGCACCTCGCCGCTCTCCTGCATCGCACCCTGCACCACGGCACGCACTTTCTCATCCAGAATCGCATCACGGATGGTGGCGTGGCCGGCTAACTGGCCAAGATAGGCGGTGATGGCATGGCCGGTATTCAGTGTGAAGAGTTTGCGCTCGACAAATGCCATCAGGTTGTCGGTCAGCTCCATGCCAGGAATGTTTGGCAATTCACCCTTGAACTGAGTTTTATCCACAATCCATTCGCTGAAGGTTTCGACTGTCACTTCCAGCGGATCGTTGCTGCCGGCCTCAGAAGGCGGCACGATGCGGTCAACGGCGGAGTCGACGAAGCCAACATGCTCTTCAACCCACGCGTGATAGTGCTCTGGCAGCGCTTTCAGCACATGTTGCTTCAACTGACTGGTGCCGCGCACCATGTTTTCACAGGCGATGATATTCAGCGGACGGACATTACCGTTGTCGCTGCGTTTGGCCAGACCTTTCGCCACACCGCCTGCGATGCGCTCCAGAATTTGCGGACCAACCGCCGTGGTAACGATATCAACCTCAGCAATCAGCGTAACGATGTCGTCGCTGGTGCTGTTCACTGCGCTAACGCCGGTAACGATTTCGACCTTTGCCTGCTCGCCAACTACATGAACCGGATACTCATGACGGGCGTTAAGGGCATCCAGAACCACCTGATTCACATCCGCGAAAACCAGTTCGATACCGGCATCAGCCAGCAACTTACCGATAAAACCGCGACCGATGTTACCTGCTCCAAAATGTAACGCTTTCATAAATTTGACCCATATCAAATGACGAAAGGGCGGGCAAATCCGCCCCGGAAATGTGGGACGGGCTTGCCCGCCCCAGGAAAGTTAAAACGTGGTTTTACGCTTTCGCGGTGCTACCTGACAGCAGATCCAGCACATCCTGCACGCTGGTGGTGTTCGCCAGCTTCTCAATCACGCTGTCATCATCCAGCGCGTTGGTCAGGCTGGTAATCACCTGAATGTGTTCGTTATTGCGAGCGGCAATACCAATCACCAGGCGCGCTACGTCATCGGCTTCTTCACCAAACAGCACACCTGCTGGGTACTGGCAGAACACCACGCCAGTTTTCAGCACGCGATCTTTGGCTTCCACGGTGCCGTGCGGCACAGCGATAGACTCACCGAGATAGGTCGGGGTCAGCTTTTCACGTTCCAGCATTGCTTCAACGTACTCTGGCTGGACATAACCGCCTTTCACCAGCTGCTCACCAGCAAATCGAATCGCCTGCTCTTTGTTGCTGGCGCTCAAGCCGAGGAACACGTTGTCCGCGCCCAGTTTGAACAAATTAGCGCTGCCATCGTCATAGCTGTCTGCCAGCGTGGTCTGCACGGTTTCACGATGTGCTTCACTGCGGTTAGCGGCGATCAGACGTTCAGTCAGATTGCTGTAAAGCGCGCTATCGAGGAAGTTGTTCAGTGAAATATGCTGCGCCTGCGGTGCCTGACGCATCGCGCGTTCCGTCAGATCGCGGTGGGTAATCACCAGATCCACATCGCCCGGCAGTGAGTTAATCGCACTGTTGGTTACCGAGATATTGCTCAGGCCGGCATCCAGCACTTTCTTACGCAGCACACCTGCACCCATGGCGCTTGAACCCATACCGGCATCACAGGCCACGATGATTTTACGCACGTGGCTCACATCAACACTGTTGGCATCGGCGATAACCGGAGAACCCGCAACGGCCTGACCTTTCGACTGCGCTTTCATATCACGCATACGCTGAGTCGCAGCTTCGATATCGTCATCTTCTTTCACTTTGCTGGTTTTCAGCAGGATAGAAGAGACCACGAAGGAGACAGCAAACGCCGCGATGATGGCCGCGATGTTGGCGAAGTATGCGCCTTTTGGCGTCATCGCCAGAACTGCAAGGATAGAACCCGGAGACGCTGGAGACACCAGACCGCCGTTCAGTACGGTCAGGGTGAACACGCCTGTCATACCACCGAGGATCACCGCCAGCAGCAGACGTGGCGCCATCAGCACGTACGGGAAGTAAATTTCGTGGATACCACCAAGGAAGTGGATGATGGCCGCACCGCCTGCAGACTGCTTGGCGCTACCGCGACCAAAAATCATGTAGGCAACCAGCACACCCATACCTGGGCCTGGGTTAGCTTCAATCAGGAAGAAGATAGATTTACCGGCTTCGCTGGCCTGCTGGATACCCAGTGGCGAGAAGATACCGTGGTTGATGGCGTTATTGAGGAACAGGATTTTCGCCGGTTCAACAAAGATAGAGGTCAGTGGCAGCAGGTTGTTCTGCACCATCAGATTTACGCCCGCCGCAAGGATGTGTGACAGACCTTCAACCAATGGACCGATGCCGATGAACGCCAGCAGCGCCAACAGCATACCGATGATACCGGCTGAGAAGTTGTTAACCAGCATCTCAAAGCCGCTTTTGATTTTACCATCAACCATACGGTCAAAGGTTTTGATCGCCCAGCCGCCCAGTGGACCGGCAATCATCGCGCCGAGGAACATCGGCATATCTGCACCGACAATCACACCCATGGTGGTAATAGCACCGACCACGCCGCCGCGATCGCCGCCCACCAGGCGTCCACCGGTGAAACCGATCAACAATGGCAGCAGGTAAGTGATCATAGGGCCGACGAGTTTCGCCAGCGTTGCGTTTGGAATCCATCCGGTTGGGATAAACAGTGCTGTGATGATACCCCAGGCGATAAACGCACCGATGTTTGGCATCACCATGTTACTCAGAAAGCGACCAAAGCTCTGGACCTTGACCTTCGCTGATGAGGACATAAACCCACCCCTTATTGAGACGCGCTGCAATAAGAGCGCGGTTGTTTTTGTTAAGACTTTTATTGAGCCGTTCCGGCGCGGGCCGTGGCATCACTGTATGCACGCGGACTCTAGCACTAGTTTATTACGCTGCGTAGCATCCGGGATAAGTGTGATGCAGATCACTCAAAATTGGGGTGGTCAGGGTGCTATAAGGTGATGAAGATCACATAAATAGAGTGTAAGAAAAGTACGAAGGCGAAATTTTAAGCAAAACAACGGGATAAATGTGACTTGAGTCACCTTTGAAGTGCTGTGGTTTGTTTCATAAGTGTGATTGAGATCACAAACTATTTTTGGTTGAAAATGCGCCAGATCACACAATAGCGATGCAGATAAGTGAGGTGTAAGGAAGTGACGAAAAATCTGAAAGATGCTATGAAGAGTATGTCAGGAAAGGGGCGGCCTGTTAGTCGCCCCTGAACGCATTAAAAGCGAGGTTACAAACCACCCTGCACAGCGTTCTGTGCCTGAGTCAGGGCTTGAGCATTGCTGGAAAGGTTGCTCATCAGGGTGTTGTACTGCGTGGCCTGATCCTGCGTTGGGAACTGAACGCCACCGTCATTGAAGGTCACACGCGTGCCCTGCGACTGCAGATAATCACCGGTTTGCACCGCCGCCTGGCTCAACGCCTGCAGCTGAGGCAGCAATGGAATCAGCGTACCTGCCGGCTGCGTCACCACTTTGGCGTAGACGCTGTCATACACTTTCTTCAGATCGTCTGGCTGCTTCAACGTGGCTTTGCTGCTGTCGGCCTGCATTTTGGCGCTCTGAATCTGCTGTGACAGCACACTGAGGTTGCCGCTCGCCTGACGCAGACTGTCGCGACGGGTCAGATAATCTTGTGGCACACGAATCGCGGCCAGTTCATCAACCACAGGGCGCATGCCTTGCTCAACCGCCTGATTGGCCTGCTGTGAGAAGCCATACAGAATGGCGTAGTCGCCCGCGTAGTTACCGAAGGTCTGCTTCTGGTTTTCGCTCAGGCTGGGCAGATGCTCGCCGCTGCGCATCGCGGTATTCTGCAGGAAATCGGTGAAAGCTTTGCGCTGATCGCCTTCTTTATCGCCACAGGCGGTAAGTTGCAGCACAACCAGTGCGCTGACCATAAGCATGCCGGTACGCATCCAGATGCGGGATAATCCTGACGCCATGTTGAACTCCTGTTATGGCTAATTTCGATTCGGTGGGAATGGTCCTAAAGGATAGTGCAATGGCCTGGCGTGTACAACGGGTTGAGAGGCGGCAAACTGTGGCAAAGCGCGCACCCTGGTGCGCCGGATAAAGGTAATGAAAGAAATGTGCTGGTGGTCGACCCTAAAGGTTGTGCTCCACCGACACCAACGAACGCAGGCAACAAACTGAACCTAAAGGCCGAAATCACCTGGCGGCATCAGGCAGGCCGCACTGATGCCGCCAGGTTGTGATTTAAAACACCAGCGCCTGCCCATCCTTCCGGCTTTCAGTGGCGGCAATGTAGAAGCCCTGCGGGTCACGCACAATCGCCTGCGCACCACCGAAATTGTAGCTCTGTAACGGATCTTCCACCGTAATCTGGTGACCCATTTCGCGCAGTTTCGCCAGCACATTACGATCGATACCCGGTTCCACTACTACCGCGCGACCTTGCTCAACACGCCAGCGCGGTGCATCTATCGCCGCCTGCGGATTCTGCTTGTGCTGCATAATGCGGAGCGCCAGTTGCAGATGTCCCTGCGCCTGCATTGGACCACCCATCACGCCAAACGACATTAATGGCTGTCCCGCCGCATCCAGCGCAAACGCCGGAATAATGGTGTGGAACGGGCGTTTGCTACCGGCCACCACATTCGGATGCTGCGGATCGAGTGAGAAGCCGCAGCCGCGGTTCTGCAAGCTGATGCCGGTGTCCGGCACTACCACGCCCGACCCGAAGCCCATATAGTTGGACTGAATAAACGAAACCATCATGCCGCTGGCATCGGCAGTCGAGAGATACACGGTGCCGCTCTGCTGCGGGGAGCCGAAGGTAAAATCACCGGCCTGGTCAGGATTGATGAGCTGGGCGCGCTGTTTAAGATAGCTGTCGCTCAACAGCAGTTTTGCCGGGAACTCCAGATGGTCGTAGTCGGTGACGTAGCGATCCAGATCGACTAATGCCAGCTTCATCGCCTCGATGGATAAGTGCAGCCACGGCACGGAATCCGGCGTGTAGCTGCCGATGTCCCACTGCTCGAGAATTCCGAGCGCAATTAAGGTGGCGATGCCCTGACCGTTGGGTGGCAGCTCCTGCACCGAACCGTTGGCAAACGGGCGTGATAGCAGATCCACCCAATCGGCACGATGGTTGTTGAGATCGGCCATGCTGAGTGCTGCGCCGTGCTGTTCGGCAAATGCCACTATTTTCTCGGCTAGCTCACCCCGATAGAAGGCTTCACCCTTGGTTTCGGCGATTTTCTGTAATGTCTCGGCCTGCGCCGGGTTACGGAACAGCTCACCGGCACGCGGCGGTCGGCCGTCTGGCGCAAAACACTCAACAAAACCCGGCTGAGACTTCAGTTTGTTGTAGCCGCGCTGCCACAGATGGGCGATCAGCGGCGAAACCGGGAAGCCGTCACGGGCGTATTCGATAGCCGGTTGTGCCAGCGTGGTCAGCGGCAATGTGGCAAAGCGCTCGGCCAGCGTCACCCAGGCAGAAACCGCGCCCGGCACGGTCACCGTTTCCCAACCGATTTCCGGCATGGCGCTCTGTCCGGCAAAGCGTTCTGCATTCCAGCTGGCGGGGGATCGGCCGGAGGCATTTAAGCCATGCAGCTCTTTGCCATCCCAGATAATGGCAAACGCATCGCTGCCAATGCCGTTGCCAGTGGGTTCCAGCACCGTCAGCGCCATCGCGCTGGCAATCGCTGCATCCACGGCATTGCCGCCCTGTTGCAACATGCGCATCCCCGCCTGTGCCGCCAGCGGCTGTGAGGTGGCGACTGCATTGCGGCCCATCATTGGGGCACGGTGCGAGGCATAACTAACGTTGAAATCCAAATCGCTCATAACGGTTCCTTAATGTGAGTCATTGCGCGGATCAAGCGCGTCGCGCAGTCCATCGCCCAGCAGATTGAAGCCCTGCACGGTGAGAAAAATCGCCAGCCCAGGGAAAATAGACATCCAGGGTGCCTGCTCCAGGTAGCCCTTAGCGGTGTTCAGCATCGCGCCCCAGGAAGGTGAGGGCGGCTGTTGGCCGAGTCCGATGAATGACAGGCTGGCTTCGGTAATAATGGCGGAAGCAATCGCCAGCGTGGCCTGCACCAGAATCGGTGATAGCACGTTGGGCAACACATAACGCAGGATGATCCAGCGGTCCGGCAAACCGATGGCGCGCGCCCCGTCGATATACTCTTCATGGCGGATGGCAATCACCTGGCCGCGCGTCAAACGGGCAAAGATCGGCATGGCGGAAAGCCCAATGGCGATCATCGCATTCGACAAGCTCGGCCCGAGGAAGGCACCCAACGCAATCGCCAGAATCAGAAACGGGCAGGCAAGCAGCGCTTCGATAAAGCGCGAGATAATGCCATCGCACCAGCCCTGCCAGTAACCGGCAATTAAGCCCAGCGGCACACCAATCAAAATGGCAATCATCACGGAGATGCAGCCTGCCAGAAGTGAGGTGCGCGCCCCCCAAATCAGACGCGACAGAATATCGCGGCCCAGCTCATCGGTCCCCAACCAAAACAGCGCGGAAGGGACTTTGCGCACGGCAAGGAAGTTTGCCTTGATCGGATCGGCCGGTGCCAGCCAGGGGGCCAGCAACGCCACGGCTACAAACAGCAGCACGATCACTGCGCCGATCAGCGCACTCTTATTACGCAGAAATTTCTTCAGCACCCGGCGGTTGGGCTTTGCAACTGCAGGCACTGCGCCTGCTGTTAACACCTCGCTCATGGTTAGCCTCGCATTTTCGGGTTGATTAACAGATAGAGCACATCCGCCAGCAGGTTCAGTAGCAGGAAGCCGATCGCCACCACCAGCACCACGCCCTGTACCACCGCGTAATCACGGTTAAACACCGCATCGACAATCATCTTGCCGAAACCGGGCAGGGTGAAAACCTGCTCGGTTAACACCGCACCGCCCAGCAGCTCACCAAACAGCAAGGTGGTGAGCGTGACGATCGGCATCAGTGCGTTACGGAAGGCATGCTTCAGCACCACTTTGGGGGCCAGCAGACCTTTGGCGCGCGCGGTGCGGATGTAATCGGCCTTTAGCACGCTGATCATTGATGCCCGCGTATGGCGCATCAGTGTGGCAGCAAGACCCGTCCCCAGCACTAAAGCGGGCAGCAGCAGGGTTTTCAGGTTCTGCGCGACATCTTCACTGATGGGTACAAAGCCGGAGGCCGGTAACCATTGCAGATGCACCGAAAACAGCAGGATCAGCAGAATGCCCAGCCAGAAATGCGGCACCGATATGCCGGAGAGCGCGACAAAATTGGTGGTGTGATCGACCCAGGTGTCTTTGCGCACCGCCGCGATAATGCCCATGCTGATGCCAATCCCCAGCGCAATCACCATCGCCAGCAGCGACAGCTCCAGCGTTACCGGCAACTTGCTGGCGATCAGCGAAGTCACCGGCTCTTTGGTGCGCAGTGACATGCCTAAGTCACCCTTCAGCGCATTGCCGATCCACGCGAAATACTGCGTGGGGATCGGGTCATCCAGATGATATTCCGCCCGCAGCTGCGCGATGACCGCGGGATCGCGCTCCTCACCCGCCATCGCCAGCACCGGATCGCCCGGCAGCAGCTTTTGCAGCGCAAACACCATGATGCTCACCAGCAGCAGCGTGGGGATCGCCAGCAACAAGCGTTTAACAATCAGTTCCAGCATCATCGCTCCTCAGCGGTTTACTGCGCCAGGCTCACACCCGCGAGGCGTACTAAGCCATCAGGCCAGGCTTTAAAGCCCTGCAGTTTTTTCGTCATGCCGAAGATGCGCGGCTCGAAGTAGAGATAGGCAATCGGCATATCGGTTTGCAGCTGATTCACCACCTTGGTGTACAACGCCTGGCGCTGCGCCTGATCGTTGGTGAGGCGTGCGGCGCTCAACCACTCATCAACCTGGGCATTGCTGTAGCGACCGTCGTTGAGCGTGCCTTTGCTGTTGATAAATGAGTAGATGCTGCCATCGGGATCGGGACGGCCGGACCAGCCGGATAAGCTAAGCTGGTAATCGCCACGCTGCTGACGATCCAGCAAGCTGGCGAACTCACTCATCTGCAAGTTGAGGTTTATGCCCGCTTCACCGACCATTGCCTGAATCACCTGACCAACCTGCTGTGCGGTTGGGTTGTTGGTGACCAGCAGCGTGAGATTGAGCGGCGTGGTGACGCCCGCCGCCTTCAGCAATGCTTTGGCTTTCTCCACATCGCGCGTACTGACTGGGGTGTTAACGTGATAGGGACTGACCGGTGAGAACGCCTGGTTGGACGGGGTATATAACCCTTCAAACGCCACCTGATTCAGCGCGTCGCGGTCAATCGCCAGCGAAAAGGCTTCGCGTACACGCGGATCTTTCAGTGGACTGTTGGCGTCTACCTTGCCGTTATTGATATTGAAAGTGATGCCCTGATAGCCGAGGCCGGTGACTTTGGCCAGCGCCAGCTTGCTGTCGCCTTCTACCGTTTTCACATCGCTGGCCGCGACGCCTTCCGTCAGGTCGAGATCGCCTGCGCGCAGGTTGGCGAGACGCACCGAGGCATCCGGAATCGGCAGGAAAATCACTTTATCGAAGTGATAAGCGCTCTTATTCCAGTAGTTTTCAAACCGCGTCAGCACGATACGGTCCTGCTGTACGCGGCTGGCGAATTGATACGGGCCGGAGCAGACCGGATGCGTCGCGAAATCTGGTTTTTTGGCCGCTTCCGGTGCCAGCATGGCGCCCGCACGGTCGGTGAGCTGGCTGAGCAGCGCGGCATCGGGCGTTTTCAGGTGGAACTTCACCTGCATTGGCCCACTCACTTCCACGCTGTCGATAGAGGAGATTTCGCTTTTACGCAGCGAACCCGGCAGCGTTAGCGCGCGCTCGATATTAAACTTCACCGCGTTGGCATCAAACTTCTCGCCATCCTGGAAGGTCACGCCCTCGCGCAGGTTCATGGTCAGGGTTTTGCCGTCATCGCTCCACGCCCAATCGGTTGCCAGGCCGGGCACCACTTTCAGGTTCTCATCCACATCTACCAAGCGGTCACACATGGCGGCAAACACAAAACGTCCGTAATAGGTGCGCGCCAGATGTGGATCGAGCATGTCCGGGTCGGCACCGAGGCCAATACGAATCACGCTTTCCGCCTGACTGTGTGCACTGGCACCGAGCAAGAGCAGGCCGCTTAAGGCCGTGAGTAACGTAATACGAGCTTTCTTCACAGGCGAATCTCCAGAGGGTTAGGCTTGTTGTTTGACCGCCTGCTCAAACAGCGCGCGGCGACGTAAAAAGGCGGCAGAAGGTGGTGCGATAGTGATAACGCTGCGATCGCGGTTAATTTCCTGCCAGCGATGGCAGGCAATCTGGCGGCCACCGCTCAGCACCTGGTTAATGGGTTCAAACTGACGACAATCTGCTGTCGCCCATGGGCAGCGGGTGTGAAAACGACAGCCACTGGGCGGATTGGCTGGATTGGGCAGGTCGCCCTGCAACATTGGAATCTGGCGGCTGACACCGGGTTGCATCTGCGGCGCGGAGGCGATCAGCGCTTGGGTATAGGGGTGCAGCGGCGCGTCAAAAATCTCGTCCACGGTGGCGACTTCAACAATCTGTCCGAGGTACATCACCGCCACGCGATCGCTCATATGGCGAATCACTGCCAGACCGTGCGCCACGACGATCATCGTCAGGCCAAACTGCTGTTTCAGGCTCTCCAGCAGATTCACCACCTGCGCCTGCACGGAAACGTCTAAGGCGGAAACCGGCTCATCGCCCAGCAGCAATTTGGGTTGGGAGGCGAGGGCACGGGCGATGCCGATACGCTGACGCTGACCGCCGGAAAATTCGTGCGGATAACGCTCTGCCCAGGCCGCCGGTAAACCCACGGTGCGAAGCAGTTCCGCAACACGAGCATGGCGCGCCTCTCGGCTCAGTTTTTCATGCAGCCACAGCGGCTCGCCGACAATCTGTTGCACCGTCATGCGTGGATTGAGCGAGGCAAAGGGGTCCTGAAAGATGATTTGCAGTTCGCGACGCAGTTGATTCAGGCGTGCGCCGCTGGCATCGGTAATGCTTTCGCCCTGATAAAACACATCTCCGGCACTGGCCGCCAGCAGGCGTAGCAGCAAACGGCCGAGGGTCGATTTGCCTGATCCTGACTCGCCGACAATGGCCAGCGTTTCGCCCGGCATCACCTGTAACGACACGCGATCCACCGCCGTGACGCCGCGATTGCGTTTGAATAAGCGGTTGGGCCCGGCGAAGGTTTTGCTTAAATCGCGGCACTCTAAAATCGGTTTCATGCGGTCTCTCCCAGCGTGACATGCTGTTCCAGTGGGGCGCGGAAACAGGCGACCTGATGATCGTTCGCCAGTGCACGCAGCGCTGGGCGGTTGTGCTGACAGCGGAGTTCGGCAAACGGGCAACGATTGGCAAAGCGGCAGCCCGCAGGCATGTTATCCGGCAGCGGAACCTGGCCGGGAATGGTCGCCAGTGGGCCGCTGCGCGCGCTCAGGCTGGGAATCGACCCCATCAGGCCAATGGTGTACGGATGCTGGGGATCGTTGAAAATCGCTTCCACGCTGCCGGTCTCCACCACCTGGCCGGCGTACATCACCGCGACGCGCTGCGCGACTTCGGCCACCACGCCCAGGTCGTGGGTGATCATTAATACGGCGGTACCGGTTTCCTGTTTCAGGGTGTTCAGCAGCGCCAGAATCTGTGCCTGAATGGTGACGTCGAGCGCGGTGGTTGGCTCATCGGCAATCAGCAGCTTAGGATTGTTAATCAATGCCATGGCGATCATTACGCGTTGTCGCATGCCGCCAGAGAGCTGGTGAGGATAGGCTTTCAGCCGCATCTCCGGGGCAGGAATCTGCACTTTTTGCAGGATGGTCAGCGCGGCTTCCATCGCGGTGCGGCGATTGACGTGGCGATGGCGCATCACCGCTTCGCTGAGCTGGTCGCCGAGGGTGAAGGCCGGGTTGAGCGAGGTCATCGGCTCCTGGAAAATCATCGCCAGCTGATTGCCGCGCAGGCTGGCGTAGTCGCTGGCGCTGAGATCGCGCAGGCTGCGTCCGTCGAACTGCATTTCACCTTGTAAAATCTCCGCACTGGCGGGTTGCAGGCCCATCAGGGTGAGTGAGGTGATGCTTTTGCCGCAGCCCGATTCCCCAACCAGTGCCAGCGTTTCACCGGCATGCAGCGTCAGAGAGATGTCGTCCAATACCGTGACGGGCGAACCGCGAAACTGCACGCGCAGGTTGCGAACGCTAAGCACCGGGTGATCGTTCATGGCGTCTCCTCTTGATGGCTGTAAAGCGCTTCAAGCAGCGCCTGTTGCAGCGCCAGTAAGTGTTCGCGCATCGCAGCAGCGGCTTCATGGGGCTGGCGTTGCGCGATGTGATTCACCAGGCGCTGGTGATGGTCGTCGTAATTGTTGAGGCGGGCGGGCGTGCGCGCCTGCACACGCAGATGCTGCCAGCCTGGATCGCGGCGCACGGCATCTACCGCGTCGAATAATCCCAGCATCAGGCGATTTCCAGCAGCTTCGGCGATGGCGCGATGAAAGGCGCTGTCCCACAGTTCGTGCTGGTCGCCATCCTCCGGGGCTGTGATGCCATTCATGCGTTCCAGCAGGCGCTTCATCAGCGCGATCTGCTCTTTACTGGCGCGCAGGGCGGCCAGTCGCGCCAATCCGGGTTCCAGTTGCAAGCGGGCTTCCATCACCTCCAGCAGGTTCGACTGCTGCGGCAAATCGTGCAGCGCCAGCGGCTGTACCGGTGCCGCCGGGCCAACAAAGGTGCCTTTGCCCTGCTTGCGCCAGATGCGCCCCTCCTCTTCGAGCACGTCAAGCGCGCGACGAATCTCACGGCGTCCGACGCCAAAGCGCTCCGCCAGTTCACGTTCCGTAGGCAACGCGCGGTCGGGCTGCTGCTCCTGTTGCTGGATCAGTTGGCGCAGTTGCTCCAGAGCAGAACTGGAGTTGCGCGCGTTATCTGACGTGTGACTCATGATTGGTTCGCCTGTTTAATCATCAGAAAAAGATCGGTAATCCCGGATTAACCAGCACTTTTACTGATGAAAGGCTGAGCAATCGGCTTTCTCAGCTTAGGCAAGAAGTGAACCAATATTGGATTGGTTCAAAAATGACAACCACATGACAGAAATAACCCTTTGAAGAGTAAGTAAAAGTTTTTTCGGGCTTCGTTTAAATCTGAGAGGTGCATCAATATTCGCCCTAGGGTGTGCGCTTCAATTTGGTGCGCCTGCGCTGCATGGCTGTGCAATACACAGGAGGGTAAGGAAGTCGTTTATCTAAATAGTGTTTAATTTCATTACCTTGAAATATTGGCACTTTTTTTGAATGTGTTTAAACAGATGCAGGAGCGATAGCGGGTAACCGACGTCGCCAGACAATTTGCAATGGGTCACTAGGGTTCCGGTCGAAAGATGCTGGTCCGAGAGTGACCGACCGTCCTCTGACGGTTACACGGCGGGACAAAAGCCCGGGAGGAAAGCGAGATCGTTGCTCGCCGCCTCCTGCTTTTTTTCGCCCGTTAACGCCAGAGGAACCATCATGATCAAAGCCTGCCTTCGCTTGCTGTTGCTTTGCACCGTCGCACTGTTCAGCGTCAATACGCTGGCTGCCGACAAACCCTCCTTCAAGATCTGTTGGTCCATTTACGCGGGCTGGATGCCGTGGGATTACGCCCAGCAAAGCGGCATCGTGAAAAAATGGGCCGATAAATACGGCATCGATATCCAGTTGGTGCAGGTCAATGACTACATCGAGTCGGTGAATCAGTACACCGCCGGTGGCTTTGACGGCTGCACCATGACCAACATGGATGCGCTGACCATTCCTGCCACCGGCGGCGTGGACAGCACCGCGCTGATCGTCGGCGACTACTCCAACGGCAATGACGGCATTCTGCTGAAAGGCAAAGGCAACATTGCCTCGCTGAAAGGCAAACCGATCAATCTGGTCGAACTCTCTGTGTCTCACTATCTGCTGGCGCGTGCACTGGAGAAATCTGGCATGAGCGAGAAGGATGTCAAAGTGGTGAACACCGCGGATGCCGATCTGGTGGCGGCATTTGGCACCTCGGACGTGCACTCTATCGTGACCTGGAACCCGCTGCTGGCCGAAGCTGAGAAGCAGCCGGACAGCCATTTAATTTTCTCTTCAGCACAAATCCCCGGTGAAATCCTCGATCTGCTGGTGGTGAATACCGCCACCTTGAAAAAGTATCCGCAGCTGGGCAAGGCGCTGACCGGTGCCTGGTATGAAACCCTGAAAACCATGTCCGGTGCGAGTAACAGCGCCAAAGCTGCCCGCACGCAAATGGCGCAGGCTTCCGGCACCGATCTGGCGGGCTTCGATCAGCAGCTGGCCGCCACTCACTTGTTCAGCGATGCCAAAACCACCCTCGATTTTGTCGACAGCCCGCAGCTGAAAGCCACCATGCAGCTGGTCGCAGAGTTCTCCTTCAAGCATGGATTACTGGGAGAAGGCGCACCAAGTGCTGATGTGGTGGGCGTGGAAACGCCAGCAGGCAACTGGGGCGATACCAATAACCTGAAACTGCGCTTCACCGATGAGTTCACCAAACTGGCCGCTGCGGGTCAGCTATAAGCGAGACGATGCCGATGCGTAAATTGATCAACTACCAACCGCTGCCGCTTGGTCGCCTGCTGCTTGGCATCCTGCCGCTGCTGGCGCTGCTGCTGGTCTATCTGTTCGCGTCGGATGCGCGTCTCAGCCTGAACGCCGCAGACAAACTGTTGCCGGGGTTTAACGCGATGGGGGACGCCATCAGTCGCATGGCGTTTCAGCCCAGCCCGCGTACCGGGGAATACCTGCTGTGGACCGACACCGCTGCTAGCCTGATGCGTCTGCTGAGCGGCGTGGCGATCAGCGCACTGCTGGCGCTGGCGATTGGCCTGTTCACCGGCGCGCTGCCGGTGGTGCGGGCAGTGCTGGCACCGCTGGTGACGGTCGTCGCGCTGGTGCCACCGCTGGCGATTCTGCCGATTCTGTTTATCTGCTTTGGCCTGGGAGAAGTGTCGAAAGTGGTGCTGATCGTGATCGGCATTACCCCGCTGATTGCACGCGATTTACAGCTGCAGGTGGAGAAGATCCCGCGCGAGCAGTTGGTGAAAGCGCAGACACTCGGTGGGCACAGCGCGCAGATTTTGTGGCGCGTGATCCTGCCGCAGCTGATGCCGCGTCTGCTGGATGCGGTGCGTCTGTCGCTGGCGTCGGCGTGGCTGTTCCTGATTGCTGCCGAAGCGATTGCCGCCACTGAAGGGTTGGGTTACCGCATCTTCCTGATGCGCCGTTATCTGGCGATGGATGTGATTTTGCCGTACGTGGCGTGGATCGCGCTGCTGGCCTTTGTGCTCGACCTGCTGCTGCGGCTGATCAGCCGTCGCTGCTGGCCGTGGTATCACGCGAAATAACGGGAGATCGAGCGATGCCATTACTGCAACTGAAAAATCTGGAAAAACACTACGGCGAACAGGTGGTGCTGGAGCGACTCAATATCGATGTGGAAGAGGGAGAATTTGTGGCGATTGTCGGGGCATCCGGCTGTGGCAAAACCACTTTTCTCAACATGCTGCTCGGCACCGAATCGCCCACCAAAGGGCAACTTCTGCTGGACGGCGAACCGATCCCCGATGAACCCGATGCCCATCGCGGTGTGGTGTTTCAGCGCTACTCGGTGTTTCCCCACTTGACGGTGCTCGGCAACGTGATGCTGGCGGAAGAGTTCAGCACCGCCCGCTGGCTGGGACGTGTGTGGGGTAAAAAGCGCCAGGTGATACGTCAGCGTGCGCAGGCAATGCTGGCGCAGGTTGGCCTGGAGCATGCGCAAAACAAATACCCGCACCAGCTCTCGGGCGGCATGCAGCAACGCCTGGCGCTGGCACAGGCGCTGATGATACAGCCGCGTATCCTGCTGCTCGACGAACCCTTTGGGGCGCTCGATCCTGGCATTCGCAGCGAGATGCACCAGCTGATTACCCGCCTGTGGCAGCAGCATAACCTGACCATTTTTATGATCACGCATGATTTGAAAGAGGGCTTCAGCCTGGCTTCGCGCCTGCTGGTGTTCGACAAACTGCGTCATGACCCGCACGCGCCGCAAGCCTGGGGCGCGACTATCACTTACGATCTGCCACTCGACCGCGACCAGCCCGCTGCTGGCCTGCCGTCTGAGCCGCAGGTGGCTTAAAGGAGCACCACATGAATGCTTATCAAACCCTGTTACCGGCGGGATCGCATTGGTCGCTGGTGATGCGCAGCGGCACCGCGCTGACACTGACCGATATTGAAGGCGGCGCCAACGTCGGCATGCTGTTCTACAACCCGGAAAATCTGCTGGAGCGCTACAACGCGCCCGATACGTTGAAGTGCCAGCACACCTTCCGTCTGACAGCCGGGCACTGCCTTTATTCCGATATGGGGCGCATTTTCTGCGGCATCGAAGAAGACAGTTTCGGCTGGCATGAGAGCGTTTGCGGCACCTTAAATGCTGAGCAAACTGCCGCACGCTTCGGCACCAGCGACTATCAGCAGGCGCGCAATCTGCGCCATCAAAACGGCTACGACAGTTTCCTCGTCGAGCTGGCAAAATACGGCCTCGGCCAGCGTGATATGGCCTCTTGCCTCAACCTGTTTGCCAGGGTGCGCGCCGATGATAACGGCGCGCTGCAACTGGAGCAGCAGGGTGCACCTGGCGCACAGGTGCGGCTGCGTTTCGCCATGGACACGCTGGTGATCCTGCACTCCTGCCCGCATCCGCTGAATGCCAGCAGCGAATATCCGCGCCAGCCGGTGCAGATCGCACTGGATGCTCAGCGCGCGCCGCTGCCGGAAATTTGCCTGGCGCGTGGTGAGAACCAGCGCGGTCTGCGCAACAACGCGCTCTATCAGCTGCAAGGAGAAATCTGATGATCACTGAAAGCTTACTCAATCCCGCCGAAGCGCCATTCCAGCAGCAGGTGAATGCCGGTGATTACTGGTTGCAGCGTATCGAAGCGGGCCAGACGTTGCGTATCACCGATCTGGAAGGTAATCAGGCTGCCGATACCCTGTTCTTCAATGCCGACGATACTGCCGAACGCTACAGCATGAGCGATACGCTGCGCGGGCAAAAAAATGTGTTTCTGAGTGCAGGCAGCGTGCTGCGTTCCAACTTAGATCGTCCGATGCTGACGATCACCGCCGATACCTGTGGCCGCCACGATACGCTGGGCGGTGCCTGTTCCTGTGAGAGCAACACCGTGCGCTACGACCTGGAGAAGCGTCATATGCACTCCTGCCGCGATAGCTGGATGCTGGCAGTGGCCGAAAAACCGGAATTCGGCCTGACGCGCCGTGATATCACCCACAACATCAACTTCTTTATGAACGTGCCGGTGACGCACGACGGCGGTCTGACCTTTGCCGATGGCATTTCTGCACCGGGCAAATACGTCGAGATGGTGGCGCAGATGAACATCCTGGTGCTGATCTCCAACTGCCCGCAGCTCAACAATCCCTGTAACGGGTACAACCCCACGCCGATCTTAGTCAGCGTGTGGTGATGCTTTGACGCAACGGGACGACCCGTTTTTTGCCGTCATTGTCCACGCAGGACGACCTGCCGTAATAAGAGATTTCACTCATGATTGATCGCGTATTGATTGCCAACCGTGGCGCGATTGCCGTGCGCATCATCCGTACCTTGCAAGCCATGAACATCCGCGCGATTGCGGTGTATGCCGAAGCCGATCGCCACGCGCGCCATGTGCGACTGGCCGATGAAGCCTGGTCGTTGGGCGAGGGGCAGGTGCGAGACACTTATCTCAATCAGCAAAAAATACTGGAAATTGCCGCACAGAGCGGGGCGCAGGCGGTGCATCCCGGCTACGGTTTCCTCAGTGAAAATCCCGAGTTTGTGACGCGCTGTGAAGCGGCCGGCGTGCAGTTCCTTGGCCCAACGACCGAACAGATGGCGGCATTTGGTTTGAAACATCGTGCGCGTGCGCTGGCACAGGAAAATCAGGTGCCGCTGTTGCCCGGCAGTGGTTTGCTGACTTCGCTGGACGAAGCGCGAGTGATGGCGGAACAGATTGGCTATCCGGTGATGTTGAAAAGCACCGCCGGTGGCGGCGGAATTGGCATGCAGCGCTGTGATGATGCCGAACAGCTGAGTGCGGCATTTACGCGTGTTAAACGTTTAGCAGGCAATAATTTCGCCGACGATGGCGTATTTTTAGAGAAGTTCATCGCCCGCGCGCGCCACATTGAAGTGCAGATTTTTGGCGATGGGGCCGGCAACGTCATCGCCCTCGGCGAGCGTGATTGTTCCGCCCAGCGCCGCAACCAAAAAGTGCTGGAAGAAACACCCGCGCCGGGATTGAGTGCGGCCGTTCGCGCAGAGCTACAGGCTACGGCGGTGCGGCTGGCGTGCGCGGTCAACTACCGCAGCGCGGGTACCGTGGAGTATGTCTACGATGATGCCAGCCAGCAGTTCTGGTTCCTTGAAGTGAACACCCGTTTGCAGGTGGAGCACGGCGTCACTGAAATGGTGTATGGCGTGGATTTGGTACGCTGGATGGTGGAGCTGGCGCAGCAAACGTTGCCGCCGCTGCACACCTTATCGACTGAGGCGCAAGGCCATGCGATACAGGTGCGCCTGTACGCCGAAGATCCGGCCAAACAGTTCCAGCCCAGTGCCGGTTTGCTTAGCCACGTTAAGTTCCCCGCAGAGATTGATGATGCCACGCTGCGCATCGACAGCAGCGTGGAAACCGGGATGGAGGTTTCGCCGTTCTACGATCCGATGCTGGCAAAAGTGATTGTGCATGCGGCTAACCGTGAAGTGGCATTGCGCAGCATGGCGCAGGTGCTGGACGCCACCGAGCTGTACGGCATCGAAACCAATTTGCTGTGGTTGCGCCACCTCTGTTCGCTGCCAGAAGTGCAGCAGGGCCGTATCATTACCGCCACGCTGGGCGGCGTGCAGTGGCAACCGCCCACGCTGGATATCCTCAGCGGCGGCACCTTAACGACGGTGCAGGATGCGCCTGGCCGCGTCGGCTACTGGCACGTGGGTGTGCCGCCGTCTGGCCCGTTTGACAGCCGCGCGTTCCAGCTGGGGAACCGCCTGCTGAAAAACGACGCGCAGGCGGCGGGGCTGGAGATCACCCTGCGTGGTCCCACGCTGCGTTTTAACCAGGCGTGCAGCTTTGTCATCACCGGGGCACCGATTGCCGCGCAGCTGGATCAGCAGACGTTAACGATGCACCAGATTGTCACCGCACAGGCCGGGCAAACCCTGACGCTGGGCGATATCAGCGAAGGGTGCCGCAGCTATCTGCTGCTGGCAGGGGGCTTGGATACCCCGCGCTATCTCGGCAGCCGCAGCACCTTTACGCTCGGCAAGTTTGGCGGTCACGCCGGGCGCGCTTTACGTGCGGGCGATGTGTTGCATCTTGCCGATCCGCAGGTGCTGGCAACGGCAGACTTGCCTGGCGAGTTGGTGCCGGAACTTAACGGCGAATGGCAGCTGCGGGTGATTTACGGCCCGCACGGCGCACCGACCTTCTTTACCGATGATGACATCGCGGAGTTCTTTGCCGCCGAGTGGCAGGTGCACTACAACTCCAGCCGCACCGGCATCCGCCTGATCGGACCGAAACCGACCTGGGCACGCAGCGACGGCGGCGAAGCGGGTATGCATCCGTCCAACATTCACGACAACGCCTATGCCTTCGGCACGGTGGATTTTACCGGTGATATGCCGGTTATCCTCGGCCCGGACGGCCCCTCACTCGGTGGCTTTGTCTGTCCGGCCACGGTGATCGAAGCCGATCTGTGGAAGCTCGGACAGCTCAAAGCCGGGGATCATGTGCGCTTCCTGCCGATCGATCTTAACAGTGCAGATCAACTGTCGCAGGCAGAGCGTGAAGCGATCATCAAACTGCAATCCGTACCACTTACAGTGAACGCTGCGCTGCCCCTTATTGATCCACTATTGCACCATCAGGCGGCAGAAAATGGCCGCCCATCGCTCAGTGTGCGTGCGGCAGGTGACCGCTTCCTGTTGGTGGAGTATGGCGATTTGATGCTGGATATCGCCCTGCGTTTCCGCGTGCACGCGTTGATGCAACAGCTGCAAGCCCATCCGCTGCCGGGTCAGCTGGAATTAACGCCGGGCATTCGTTCGCTGCAGGTGCACTACGATGCACAGTGCTGTGTGAGAAGTGAGCTGTTGGCGCAAATTTTGCACATTGATAGAGAGTTAGGCGACCTCAGCGAGGCCTCAGTGCCCTCACGCACCGTATGGTTGCCGCTCAGCTGGGACGATGCGGCCTGCCGTGAGGCGATTACCCGCTACAGCCAGTCTGTACGCCCTGATGCGCCCTGGTGCCCCAGCAATATTGAATTTATCCGCCGCATCAATGGCCTTACCAACATTGATGAGGTGAAGGAGATCGTGTTCAGCGCCGCCTATCTGGTGATGGGGCTGGGCGATGTCTATCTCGGTGCACCCGTGGCGACGCCGCTCGATCCGCGTCATCGCCTGGTGACCACGAAGTACAATCCGGCACGCACCTGGACAGCGGAAAACTCGGTAGGTATTGGTGGCGCTTACATGTGCGTCTATGGCATGGAAGGGCCGGGCGGTTATCAGTTTGTCGGGCGCACCATGCAGATGTGGAATCGCGATCGGCAGACCGCTGCGTTCACTCAGCCGTGGCTGCTGCGCTTTTTCGATCAAATCCGCTTTTATCCGGTTAGCGCCGAGGAATTGCTCAGCATTCGCGAGCGTTTCCCGTGGGGTGACTATCCGCTGCGTAGCGAAGAGGGCGAATTCCGGCTTGCAGATTATCAGGCGATGCTGGTGGAGCAGGCTGGTGAAATCGACGCCTTCCAGCAACAGCGTCAGCAGGCTTTTGACAGTGAGCTGGCACGCTGGCGCGCCGAAGGGCAATTTACCTTCGACAGCCAGTTACAGGAACAGCGTGCAGAAGAAATTACGGTGCCTGCAGGGTGTAGCCCGGTAGAGAGCCAGGTGGCGGGCAGCGTGTGGCAATGGTTGGTTGACGAAGGCAGTGAGATTGAAGCGGGTGCCACGGTAGGCATACTCGAATCCATGAAGATGGAGATCCCGATCGTGGCGCCAGTCAGTGGAAAAATCCATTGTTTCTATCGCCAGGCTGGGCAACAAGTGCAGGCGGGTCAATTGCTTATGGTGATCGATCCTTCTGCGGCATAAGTAAGAATAAAAAATAATCAGTAATCAGGCAGCAAAGCCGGGGATCTGACCCATAATTAGTAACCCGGCTGATTGTTGCATTGCTATGACATCTTTTCGCAGTGTGCAACAGGCTGTGTCCCGTAACGGTTTACTAAAACAATCAATCTCCACAGTCATTTTGGGTGCAGAAAGGCAGCAAATGAAGCCATCCCGTGAGCTTGCTACAGTAAGTGTCTCGGGGGACGAGAGCAGCCAACGCCTCAGTAAACAAAAGGACGAAGGGAAGACCGTTGCGGGATACAGCCTGACTTGGCCGGGTTTCAGCGCCTGGTGGCGCTTACCTCTCTACTTTCACGTGCTTCATAGTGAGTTTTTAAGGAGTTCTCTATGGAAATAAAAGATCCAATGGTCGAGTTATTGAGTAGCCTTGAGCAGATTGTTTTGACACGTGATGCACAGCCTTCCGTATCAGAAATTACACTCAACGCAGTATCCGTTCCCGAGCCACAGCGTTTACGCGAAATGACCGGCATGCAGGTGGATGAGTTCGCCCGCGTGATGGGGGTGAGCGTTTCATCTGTAAAAAGTTGGGAGGCGCAACGCACGCGCCCATCCGCTACGGCGCGTAAACTGATGAAACTGCTGCAAGCAAACCCCTATCTGGGACGGCAGTTACTCGAGTAAGAAGACTATCGGTTCTCTGACCCGCCTGCACGGCGGGTTTTTTTTAGCTTAATCCGCCGTATTTAGCCGCCTGTTTCACAAACCAACTCTCTGGCACGCTGTGCGGAGGTTGCGCCAGTTGATCAATGCCGTGTTGAATAATCTGCTCAGCCTGCTGCCATAATTGCGGGTTTCCCTCATTCAACAGCTGGATCTGTACCTTTTTTTCAATCAGGTAGATACGCGCAAAGTCGGGATCGAAATGCACAATGGCGCGGGTATTATCGATGATATCGGCCAGCTTGATGGTTTGCGCATCGGGACAGGCTTCGGCGGTATGACGGAAGTGCGCCAGTTTACGCGCGGCGCGGTTTTTCGCCTCGGGCTGCGCGCTGTCAGTCAGCATATCGACGAGCTTTGCGACGCGCGGACCAAAATGGCTTTCAATGTCCTGTAAGGTGCTCGGGGTATCTTCAACGGTGTCATGCAGCCACGCGGCGGCAATCATCTGTTCATCATCGGTGACGCTGCGTACCAGTTCGGCCACCGCTGCCGGGTGCACAATGTAAGGTTCATCGGTGTATTTGCGACGCTGGCCCGCAGCAGCATGTGCTTGCGTGGCATAACGGCGCGCTTGTTCTTCCAGTGAATCACGCATCTTTAACGCTCCGGAATAAAGTTGCTTGCAATTATCTAGCGCGCTATCTATATTGAATCGCATGAACAGTAATCAAGATGACAAAAAAGTGCAGCAGATGCCACTCCAGGTTGATCAACATCTCTGCTTCGCGCTCTATTCCGCGAACCTCGCGATGCACAAAGTCTATCGCCAGCTGCTGGCTGAGCTGGAAATTACCTATCCGCAATATCTGGTGATGCTGGTGTTGTGGAATCAGGATGATGTGACAGTATCTGAGATTGGCGAGCAGCTGTTTCTTGATTCAGCCACCCTGACGCCGCTGTTAAAGCGTCTGGAGGTCGCAGGTTTATTGCGCCGCCAGCGTTCGCGTCGGGATGAGCGCCAGGTGGTGGTGACACTGACCGATGAAGGTCATGCGCTGCGTGAACGGGCACAAAGCATTCCCGAAGCGGTGCGCTGCGCCACGGCCTGCGACGATGACACATTGATTGCATTAAAAAATCAGCTCGACGATTTGCGCGCCAATCTCAACCGCGCCAAATAAAGTATGACGGATGTCGTCAAGGCGGCATTCTGACTATCAATGTCAAAAACTGCGTATATATATAGTGCGCGATTATATAGTGAATAGTGAGGTTATCATGTCTTTAGATAAAGTTGTTTATACCGCAAAAGCCAAAGCCACTGGCGGCCGTGATGGTCGTGCGACTTCTTCTGACAATGTGCTGGATGTGAAACTGGGCGTGCCAAAAGAGATGGGCGGCGCAGGCGGTGAAGTCACTAACCCAGAGCAGCTGTTCGCTGCGGGTTACTCAGCGTGCTTCCTGGGTGCGATGAAGTTCGTAGCGGGTCGCGACAAAATCACCATGCCGAAAGATGCGTGGATTGAAGGGGAAGTAGGTATTGGCCCAATCCCAACCGGTTTTGGTATTGAAGCCAAACTGAATATCCATCTGCCAGAAATGGATGCAGCAGAAGCGCAGAAGCTGGTGGATGCGGCACACATTGTTTGCCCGTACTCTAACGCGACCCGTGGCAATATTGATGTGACCCTGAACATCATTCGCTAAGGTCGCAGCCAGTTGGAAAAAGAGGCTCCGTCAGGGGCCTTTTATCATTTTATGGGGTCAGATCAATTATTGTCTGGTCTTACCATTGGTTAAATGTTCTACTGCTGCGCTGCATGCGCCTTTATTGCCGTTCCGGTTCAGATTCGTCCCGTTCCTGCTCGCTGCTTGCGCTTTTCTCGCTCACGGACGAACTCTATTGACTTTAAATAGTCACATTTAAGGTTGGTTTATTGACACCGGGTCAGGAATGAATAAGTAAATGAATTATATCAAAACGTTAACGCAGCAAAAGCTGTCGCTGTTGCTTGCGCTCTATCTCGGCATCTTGTTGAATTTGCCCATTTTTTATCGCCGATTTGACGGCTTCTTAACGAAATCCACGCTCTCTAACTGGCTTTCTGCGGTAGCCGAAGTGACGGCTGCGGTGTTGCTGACGTTTTTCCTGATGCGTCTGCTATCGCTGGGTGGTAAGTGGGTTTATCGCATCCTTGCCACGTTAACCGTGGTGATTTCCGTGGCTGCCGCCTATTACATGGCTTTCTTTAATGTGGTGATCGGCTACGGCATCGTGGCCTCAGTGATGACCACTGATGTCGATCTCTCTAAAGAAGTGGTCGGCATGCGTTTTGTGATGTGGATGGTGCTGGTCAGCGCGCTGCCGCTGCTGATGATTTGGCGCAATAACCTCAGCCAGACGTTGATTGAGCAATTAAAAACGCCGGGTCAGCGTCTGAAGCCAGCGGTGATTATGCTGCTGAGCGTCGCGCTGGTGTGGTTGCCGATTCGCTATTTCGACAAACTGCAAAAAGTGAATGAAGAGCTCACCAATATCGATCTGCCAAGCTACGGCGGGGTGGTGGCGCACTCGTATCTGCCTTCTAACTGGATTGCGGCGCTAGGGCTGTTTGCCTGGACCAAAGTTGATGAAGAGGTGGATGGAGCGGAGCTGCTCGATCCAGCGAAGAAGTTTACTTACGTGGCACCGCCAGGCATTGATGATACCTATGTGGTGTTTGTGATTGGCGAGACCACGCGTTGGGATCACATGGGTTTGCTGGGCTATGACCGCGATACCACGCCGAAGCTTTCCAAAGAGAAAAACCTGGTGGCGTTCCGTGGTGAGTCTTGTGATACCGCCACCAAATTGTCGCTGCGCTGCATGTTTGTGCGTGAAGGCGGTACCATGGATAACCCTGGCCGCACGCTGAAAGAGCAGAACGTTTTTGCAGTGATGAAGGAGCTGGGCTTTACTTCTGAGCTGTTCGCCATGCAGAGTGAAGTGTGGTTTTACGATAACGCCGATGTGAATAATTTCTCATTCCGTGAGCAGATTGGTTCTGAGAAGCGTAATCAGGGTAAAGCGGTGGATGACATGCTGCTGGTGCCGGAACTGCAGGCTTCACTGCAACGTTTCCCGAAAGGTAAGCATCTGGTGGTGTTGCACACCAAAGGTTCGCATTACCTTTATTCTCAGCGTTATCCGCGCAGCTTCGCACGTTATCAGCCGGAATGTATGGGCGTGGATGAGACTTGTAGCAAAGCGCAGTTGATCAATGCTTATGACAACTCGATTCTGTACGTTGATACCATGCTGGATAGCGTGCTCGATCAGCTACGTGATAAGAAGGCAATTGTGTTTTATGCCGCTGATCATGGTGAGTCGATCAGCGATAATATGCACTTGCACGGCACGCCGCGTGAGATGGCTCCGCCGGAGCAGTTCCGCGTGCCGATGATGGTTTGGGCCTCTGATAAATATCTTGAAGATCCCACCAACCGCAGTAACTTCGAGCGTTTGCAGGCGCAGCAGCGCGTAGGGAAAACCCATCGTCATGTTGAGTTGTTCGATACCATTTTAGGCTGCCTGGGTTACAGTTCGCCGGATGGCGGGATTAAAGCGGCGAATAACTGGTGTCAGGCACCCGCGGCGACGCCTGCTAAAGCGTTGTAAGGGTTTTCTGGAAGGTGTTGAGCGGCAGGGCTTTTTGCGGTGCTGTTTGCTTTCCAGGCGATCGGGCGGATTTTACGGAAAAGGGATTGACGCTCTCCGGGGGGAGCAGTAATATTCGCCCCCATCGGCGAGTAGCGCAGCTTGGTAGCGCAACTGGTTTGGGACCAGTGGGTCGGAGGTTCGAATCCTCTCTCGCCGACCATATTTGAAGAAACCTGCTTGAAAAAGCAGGTTTTTTTTCGTCTGTCGATCGTGGAATCGGTGCCCTCAGGATGGAAGATGGTTCTGCGTGCGGTTTCAAAGGCGAAGTTGTTGATTCTGTACTGGATTTAAAAGCGGAACCGGTGCTGCCAGGAGTGAATACGGGGCCGCTGCGTAAAGTCGCTGTCTCGTCCCTGATCGCTCGACACACGCCATCCCTGGCGTGTAACGCTTTACTCCGCGGCCCCGTATTCCCTCCTTCGTTAGATTCTGTGCGCGTTTTGGGAAGCTGATATTCGTTTTTGTGTTTATTTCTCGTGGCGAGGTTGTTGATTCGGTGCGGGGTTAAAAGCGGAACCGGTGCCGCCAGGAGTGAATACGGGGCCGCTGCGTAAAGTCGCTGTCTCGTCCCTGAT
>NZ_JACVUO010000014.1:0-165209 GCF_016625145.1 Pantoea sp. S61 | reverse complement strand
GGGCTCATAACCCGAAGGTCGTCGGTTCGAATCCGGCCCCCGCAACCAATTACAGATAAGCACCTTAACGGGTGTTTTTTTGTTTTTGGCTTCCCGTAAAAAAGCGGCACAGCGGCCGCCCTCTTCTTAGCGACGCGCCAGCACCGCACCCTTATCAAAATACGCTTTAATCCCATGCAGAATCGCCTCAGCCACCTGATGCTGATAACGCGGTGTGCGCAGCTTTCGCTCCTCCTCGACGTTGCTGATAAACGCAGTCTCCACCAGAATCGATGGAATATCCGGGGCTTTGAGCACCGCAAACCCCGCCTGATCCACCGTGCGTTTATGCAGATGATTGATGTGACCCATACGCGATAACACCTCTTTGCCGAATTTCAGGCTATCGCTAATGGTCTGCCGCTGCACCATGTCGAACATGGTGTGATCC
Source organism: Pantoea sp. S61 (assembly GCF_016625145.1). NCBI lineage: Bacteria > Pseudomonadati > Pseudomonadota > Gammaproteobacteria > Enterobacterales > Erwiniaceae > Pantoea > Pantoea sp. S61. The sequence continues at coordinate 164,779 of NZ_JACVUO010000014.1, read as the reverse complement.
AGATAGCGGTCACCGCTCATGCTTACACCACCAATCAGATCTGATTCGTTCTGGGTCTGCGCCAGGAACCGTGCAGCCGTAGACGTTGCACCGCTGGTCGAGAGCGCAAACACCGACGAACCCCGCGCCGCACGGCTGGTAAAGGCATCGGCATGAATCGAGACAAACAGATCGGCACGCTGTTTACGCGCTTTCGCTACCCGCACGCGTAGCGGGATAAACACATCCTCGTTACGCGTCATATACGCTTTCATGTTGCGCTCTTTGTCGATCAACGCCTTCAGGTAGCGACCAATCTTCAGCACAATGTCTTTCTCACGCGTTTTGTATTTGCCATGCGCGCCGGGATCTTCGCCGCCGTGGCCAGGATCGATCATGATGATGATCGGACGATCGCGCCCCGCTTTGCCCGGTAAAGGCGCTTGCGCCGGCTGATCGCGCTCAAGGTCGCCCTGGTTGTAATCGTTCAGTAACGCCAGTAGCGGATCCTCTTCCGGCGAGGGCTGGCTCGGATAGAGATCGACCACTAAGCGATGTTTGATGCCCGCAACCGGTGCCAGCGTGAAGATCTTCGGTGCAACGTTGCGCTTCAGTTCCAGCACCACGCGCACCGTATTGGCATCAAACTGGCCAACTCGCGCATGTTTGATATAGGGATCGTCAACGCGCACTTGCTTATCCACCCCTTTCAGAACCGGATTGATATGCAGGTTATCGATGTCGATCACCAGGCGATCGGGATTGCTCAAAGTGAACTGTTTGTATTTGAGGGGAACATTCGATTCCAGCGTCACGCGGGAGTATGTTGACGAAGGCCAGATGCGCACCGCCACAATATGCTGACTGGTCGCCAGCCCGGTTCGCGTTACGCTTAATAACATGAGCGCACCCGCGCCCTGCAATAATCGTCGTCGTGTAAAAGCCTGAGACATGCCGCTCCAACTGCCGTGTAGTGTCTAAAATATCGTCAATTGACGAGAGGAAGGCGAAAACTTTGCTTAGCAAGCCGTGGGTTGTTTTGCCAGAAAAACCAGATAATGCAGGCTGTTAGCATGGGTTGCATCAGGAAAATCGTAAAGTAACGTCAGGCCCGGCGCTTGCAATAGCCGGCAAAAGAGCATAAAAATACACAAATTACGAATAAACATTCACAGAGGGTTTGCCGTGAAGGAACGTAGTACTGAACTGGTTCAGGGTTTTCGCCATACCGTTCCCTATATAAATGCCCACCGTGACAAGACCTTTGTCATTATGCTTGGCGGCGAAGCTATCGAGCATGAGAACTTTTCCAACATCGTTAACGACATTGGCTTGTTGCATAGTCTCGGCATTCGCCTGGTGGTTGTCTATGGTGCCAGACCGCAGATTGATGCCAGCATGGCGCAACAGCAGCTGGAACCGATTTACCACAAACATACGCGCGTTACTGATGCTCAATCACTGGAACTGGTGAAGCAGGCCGCCGGACGTTTGCAACTCGACATTACCGCGCGACTGTCGATGAGCCTGAATAACACCCCACTGCAAGGCGCGCACATCAACGTGGTGAGCGGTAACTTTATTATTGCCCAGCCGCTGGGCGTCGATGATGGCGTGGACTACTGCCACAGCGGCCGTATTCGTCGTATTGATGAAGAAGCCATCCATCGTCAGCTGGATAATGATGCCATTGTGCTGCTCGGCCCAGTCGCGGTGTCGGTGACGGGTGAAAGCTTTAACCTGACATCCGAAGAAGTGGCCACGCAGTTGGCGATCAAGCTAAAAGCCGAGAAAATGATTGGCTTCTGCTCTGAACAAGGCGTCACCAACCGCGAAGGCACCATTATCTCTGAGCTGTTCCCCAACGAAGCGCAGGCGCGTATTGATGAGATGGAAAACGACGGTGATTTCCTGTCGGGCACCGTGCGTTTCCTGCGTGGCGCGGTGAAAGCCTGCCGCAGCGGCGTACGTCGTAGCCACCTGATCAGTTATCAGGAAGATGGCGCATTGATTCAGGAACTGTTCTCGCGTGACGGTATTGGTACGCAGATTGTGATGGAGTCCGCTGAGCAGATTCGTCGCGCCACCATCAACGATATTGGCGGCATTCTCGAATTGATTCGCCCGCTGGAGCAACAAGGCATCCTGGTGCGTCGTTCGCGCGAGCAGTTGGAAATGGAGATCGACAAATTCACCATTATTCAGCGCGACAATCTGACCATCGCTTGTGCCGCGCTCTATCCTTTCCCGGATGAGCAGATTGGTGAAATGGCCTGCGTGGCGGTGCATCCCGATTACCGCAGCTCTTCACGCGGCGAGCTGTTGCTGGAGCGTGTGGCGCTGCAGGCACGCCAGATGGGACTGAAGAAGCTGTTTGTGCTGACCACCCGCAGTATTCACTGGTTCCAGGAACGCGGCTTTACGCCGGTTGATATTGAATCACTGCCGGAGAGTAAGAAGCAGATGTATAACTATCAGCGCCGTTCGAAAGTGCTGATGGCGGATTTGCGCTAATGGCGGTGAATGCGGCAGAAGAGCAGAGAATGTCAGACTGCGCTCGAAGGTCTGGAATTGCCCAACGCATTTGACTGATAACGTTATTAGGATGCGCATCCACGCGCATCCAATAAAACACCCGCACTGAGCTGAGGTCGGTTTCTATACCGGCCTCAACCCCGGCTCAGAATGACTCCCCGCCCAATCGATCCAGCAATCCGCTCCGGCGCTGGGTGCGTAACTGCACCGCACGGCGAAACACGCTTTCATCGCTGTAGAGCGTTAACTGCTTACGCGCACGGGTAATGGCGGTGTAAATCAGTTCGCGAGTGAGCACCGGTAAAAACTGTGCCGGCATCACCAGTGCAGTATGGTCGAACTCCGACCCCTGCGATTTATGCACCGTCATCGACCAGGCCGTATCATGCGCCGGTAACCGGCTCGGCTGCACCGCTTTAATGCTGCCATCGGGTAACGGGAAGAAAACCTTCAGTAGCCCTTCATCATCTAACAAAGTCATCCCGATATCGCCGTTAAACAGCCCAAGTGCACTGTCATTGCGTGTCACCATCACCGGGCGCCCCTGATACCAGCGGCTGCCACCCTGTGGACGACGAATCAGCTGCAGCTGCATCAGTTTTTGCTCAATACGCTGATTCAATCCCTGCACGCCAAACGGCCCTTCTCGCAGTGCGCACAGCAGTTGATATCGCCCAAATGCGTGCAGAATCTCTGCGGGCTGTGCTCGCTGGCTCACCAGCCGCAGGAACGGACGGTAGCCTTCCGCGATATCATTCAGCATTGCCTGATAGGCCTCGCCATCATTGAGTGGCTGGCGTGATATATCGCTGAAGCCCGCGTTAAATGCGGCCTCAACCGCCTTTGGCTCGCCTGCATTGACCGCAGTCGCCAGCTTGCCGATGCCCGAGTTAGCATCGAAGCGATAGCTCTTGCGTAATAAGCAGATGGCGTCGCGCACGGCTGGCGCGCTGTCATCATCGTGGCCTTCAACCTGGCAACCGGTTAACGCACTCAACTGGGCGGCACGCGCGACGCTGTATCCCGCTTCCGCGCAGCGGCAAATATCGCCCAGTACCGCACCGGCTTCTACTGACGCCAACTGGTCGCGGTCACCAAGAAAAATCACGCGCGCCTGAGGTGGCAGTGCGGCGATGAGATTGGCCATCATGCCCAAATCAACCATTGAGGCTTCATCCACCACCAGCACATCCAGATGCAGCAGGTTACCGGCGTGATAGCGCAAGCGCTGGGTTTCGGGCTGGGCACCGAGCAAACGGTGCAGCGTGGTAGCTTCCGCAGGGAAGCGTTGGCGCTCAATGTCGCTGACCGGCAGTTTTTGCAACGCTTTACCGAGCGATTCGGTTAAACGCGCCGCCGCTTTTCCGGTCGGGGCGGCCAGCTGAATGCGCAGCGCGCCGTGGCTCAGGCGAATCAAGGACGCCAGCAGTTTTGCCACGGTGGTGGTTTTCCCGGTGCCGGGGCCGCCCGAGATCACCGCTGTTTTCTGCGTTAGCGCCACCGCCGCCGCGATTTTTTGCCAGTCATCTGGCTCAGTACCAAACAGGTTATCCAGTACAGTACGCACCTCTCCATCAGGAAATGCCTGCGGAGCAGACTGCGCCTGAAAGAAACGCGCCACCTGCCCTTCGTGGTGCCAGAGACGATGCAGATAAAGACGGCCTTCGGTTAGTACAATCGGTGCTGCCTGCTCGTTTTTGCTGTTGCTCAGAGCAGGCCAGCCAGCCAGAATTTGCGTCCAGTCCTGCGGTTCGCCCGCCGCCAGCCAGATGGCCTGCGCCAGTTCAGGGTGACGGCCCTTGAATAACCCTTCACGGCTCAACTGTGACAGCGGTAAACAGACGTGCCCCTCACCCGCTTCCGCACTGAGACAGGCAGCCGCAAGGAGGCGTGCTGGCTGCGTGTCATCCGCCAGTAACAGTGCGAACTGAACATCCAGTGAACGCAGTAAACGTAGCTCAACCGCCTGTTGCAATAGCGCTGCAATGCCATTCATGCCGTGGCTCCCTGCCCGCGAAACAGGCTATCCAGTTGTGAAACAAAATCCAGAGTTGGCCGTGTGTGGAATACGCCGTTGGCCGGTGAAGTGCCATCCATGCCACGCAGGAACAGATAAAACACGCCGCCAAAGTGCTGCTCATAGTCATAATCTGCCAGGCGATGTTGCAGATAGCGATGCAGCGCCAGCGTGTAGAGCTGATATTGCAAATCATAGCGGTGGTCGATCATCGCCTGTCTCATCGCTGCTGGCGTATAAGCTTCGTGGCTGTCGCCCAGCCAGTTAGATTTGTAATCCAGCAGGTAGTATTTGCCTTGCCAGCGGAACACCAGGTCAATGAAGCCTTTCAACATCCCCTGCACCTGACGAAAATCGAGCGGCGGCGCATCGGACGATAAAGCATCCTGACGGATCAGCGCATCCAGATCATTCGCGGTCAGCAAACCGTCAATCGGCAAGTAGAAGCCCATCTCCACGAGTCGATCGCTGGCCTGTACCTGACCGAGCTGTATCCCCTGATCGTTGAGCGGCGTGCTCACCACGCGCGCGATCCAATCAGTCAGCATCGGTTGCCAGTACAATGGATACCCATTCTGCTGCAGATGCTGCTCCAGCAATGCCGCCGTTGGGGGCTGAGGGAAATCGAGTGATTCGAACAGTTCATGCAGGAAAGTCCCTGGTGCGGCGCCGCGTGGAAAATGGTGCGGCGTCAGTGCGGCTTCAGCGATCTCTTCCTGCTGCTTTTCGCCTGCGGCTTCCAGATCGAAACGCGGCATCACATCAAGTAGTCGCTGGCTACCGTGCTGCTGCAAGCCGGAGTAGCTGGTGACGCGCCAGGGTTCCACCAGCGTGCGGCTAACGGTGCGGGCAGCCAATCTGTCATGAGCGGGATCAGGCGCTTGCCAGCGTTCGGCCCCCAGATCCTGCACGTACATCACCTCGGTACCCGCGACATTGTGCTGATTGAGTAAAGCGCCCAGTTGTTCCGCTGTCGCCGCTTCACCGCGCTGTAATAGATGGCCCAGAGCGCTTTTGTGCAGATCGCTCTCACCTTCTTTTTTACGCGTACCGCGAAACAGCGGCGCCACGCCGACGCTGCAGTGATACACCGAACGGGTGAGTGCCACGTACAGCAAGCGCAGATCTTCGGCCAAACGCTCCTGCTCGGCCATCGCCAGGCTTGCATCATCGGCCTGCAGATCCAGCACCGCTTCAAAGTTGTCGCGATCGTGATACAGCGCGGTATCCGCCTCGCGGAATCCGGCGGCGAACGGCAGCCACACTAGCGGATATTGCAGTCCTTTGGATTTATGGATGGTGACGATCTGCACCAAATGGCGATCGCTTTCCAGACGCAACTGCTGGCTGGACGATTGACTGTCCGGGCTGGCTATCTGCTGCGCCAGATAACGCACCAATGCATGCGGGCTATCGAGCTGTGCCGCCGCCTCCTGCATCAATTCGCCCAGATGCAGCAAATCGGTCAGGCGGCGTTCGCCATTTTCTGAGGCAAGCAGATTTTCTGCCAACTGACGTTCCTGCATCAGCTGGCGCAGCATCGGTAATACGCCACGCTGTTGCCACAGCAGTTGCCAGCGGGCAAAGGTCTCTACCAGTTCATCCCAGCCGCGCGCATCTTGATCCAATGCATCCAACTGTGCCGCATCAAAGGCAAACAGCGAGGTGGCGAGCGCCGTGCGCAGCATGCGCTCCTGTTCGGGTGCCAGCACCGCCTGCAATAACCACAGCAACTCGCGCGCTTCTGGCGTGGTGTACACGCTGTCGCGATTCGATAAATAGACCGAGGGGATGCCAAGCTGGTTGAGTGCTTCACGGATGAGATTGGCTTCGTTGCGGCTTCGCACCAGCACCGTAATATCCGATGCCTGCACTGGGCGCTGCGCGGCCGCTTTACCCAGCAATGCACGCTGTTGCTGCCCTGCCTGTAACCAGTGGCTGATATCAGCCGCACACTGTCGTGCTAACGCCTGCTGATAATCGCCTACACTGCACCCGTCTCCCGGCAACAGCCAAAAACGCAGTGCCGCTTGCGCCTGGTGATCAAGGGTTAGTGAGAGCGTCTGATTCGGTTCAGCGAAGCGCACCGGCAAGAAAGGGATGGCATCAAAGACAAAGGGCGAACCGAGCCGAGTGAACAGCTGATTGACGCTCTCCACCATCGCTGGCGAAGAGCGCCAGTTTGTGTCCAGGGTGTAATGTGCGCTCACTTCATTGCGCGCGCGAATATAGGTAAAGATGTCTGCGCCACGAAAGGCGTAAATAGCCTGTTTTGGATCGCCAATTAAAAGCAATGCATGGTCAGGCTGATTGCCGTAGAGCGTACGGAAAATGCGGTATTGCTGCGGATCGGTATCCTGAAACTCATCAATTAACGCCACCGGGAAACGCTGACGAATCGCCTGCGCCAGCATATCTCCTGCTGGCTGCTGTAAAGCATCATCCAGCCGACTCAGAAGATCATCAAAACCCAGCAGCGCCTGTTGGCGTTTCTCTTTCCGCACGGCGGCGCGGATGTCCACCAGCGCGCGCGCAATCAGCAAATCGCGCAGTGAAATGGGCTGGGACAGAAACAGGTCGATGGCCGCAAACAGGGCATGGTGCGGAGGATGGCCTTTTTTGGTTTTCTCCTCCAGCACCCGTTGACCAAAGCGCGCCAGCTCTGCGGGTACCTGGTAATCCAGGGTTTCACTCTGTGCCCAGAAACTGATTTTACTCACCCACACCGGCAGATTTTTACTGCTGTAGCTGCGTTTGTCCGCGTCGGACTGCCCCACCAGCGTCAGCACCTCTTCACCCACCGCGCGCCACTCGGCTTTCATCGCGTTAATGCGCGCCAGGTTTTCGTTGTGGCGCGTCGTCAGCGTTTCGTCGTCAGCGGGCGCTAAACGTAGGTGAGGTGATTCGCCTTGCAGCCATGGCCGCAACGTCGCCAGCAATTGCTCCGGGCCACTCCACTCACTGACAATCACGCGGGCGATATCCAGCGAGAGTGGATAACAGTGGCGACGCCAGAAATCGGCAGTGGCCTGACGCAGCAGTTGCTGTTCATCTTCAATCAGCTGCTGTTCAAACAGCATGCCGGATTCAAAGGCGTTGAGATTGAGCATGCGCTGACAAAAGCCGTGGATGGTAAAGATCGCCGCTTCATCCATCTGCCGCTCTGCAGCCAGCAGCAGCGACGCCGCTTCTGCAGGTTGCGGCATCTCCTGTAGCAACTGCATCAGCATCGGATTGAGGCTGGTACCGCGAATGCAGGCCAGCCGCAGCTCATGGATGTTGGCACGGATACGTCCGCGCAACTCTGCGGTGGCCGCCTCGGTAAAGGTCACGACCAGAATTTCTTCGACCGACAGTGGCCGGGCATAGGCATTTTGCCCGCCCAGCCCCAACAAAAGCCGCAGATAAAGCAGACCAATAGTGAAGGTTTTGCCGGTTCCGGCAGACGCCTCAATCAGCCGCTCGCCACGCAACGGCAGCGTCAGCGGATTAAGCGGTTCTGGCGGCTGAATCAGGCTCATTGCGCGTCACTCTTAACCGGCAGGGATTGCTGTAGCTTCTCCACCTGATCCCAGGTCGTGAAGCTTGGCAGAGGTGCATAATCATCTTCGGTGGCGCCATCGTGGCTGCCGCCAATCTGCGAAATCATCGCCATGCCCTGCTGTTCCAGCACCGCTTTATGGAAGAAATCGGCCACGCCCTGCGGCGTGAGCTTTTGAATCTGCTCGATGGCTTTTTCACGCGTATCGAAAGCAAAATTCTGCCGGTTGAAGTCACGGCTATAGCGATTCGCTTCTTCATCCAGAGTTTGCGGGCGCTGTTTTAAGTCGTTGATCAGCGCCTGCTGATACTGGGAAAAATCTTCCGGTTTCATGTCGCGCAGGCGTTGTTCAGCCTGCGGATAAAACGCCTCAAAACGCTGCATCAGATAGGCCGGCTGCTTGCTGTTGCTTTGCAGCAGGAAGCCAATCCCCCACTGGCGACCAATCGGCATCTGATACGAGAACACCGCATAGCCTAGCTGTTCCTGGGTGCGCAGTTGGTTATAGAACCAGGGTTGGACAATCTGGCTCAACATGGTGCTGTTGGCCATGCTTTGATACTCGTCGTAACCCAGTGGCACGTAGAGGGCTGCCAGTGCAGAATCCGTGCTGCTTCCTGCGGTTTGCAGGTTGGCCTTCATGGCTTTATCGATCACCACGTAATCGCTGTGCCAGTAACTGTGACCATCACTGTGCAACTGATGTTGCAGATCGGTGCCCAGCTGTTTAACGCGATCGGCGGAGAGGTTGCCCACCACCATCATTTCCGGCGTGGCGTTGCGCAGTAAGGCATCACGGTAATCCGTCACGTCTTTCAGCGTCAGGTCTTTCACCAACTTGCGGCGCGTCTCACGCTGGGTATACGGCAGCTGTGACAGCATCTGCATCGGCTGAATCGCCTGCTCGAAGGCTTTGCCCTTCTCGGCTGCTTCCAGTCGATCCAGATACCAGGATTTCGCCTGTTCCAGTTGCTGTGCGTCCGGCTGGAAGCTGGCATAGCCCTCAACCAGTTTTTTCAGTAACTCCGGCAGACGCTGGGTAAAACCACTGGCGCTGAACACAATGCCGTCATCTTCACCGGTAGAAAAACTGATCCCCCCCACTGACGCTTGCGAGTTCAACTCATCCAGCGCCACGCTGGAGAGATAATCATTCAGACCAAACAATACCTGCTGACGCGCGTCGCTTATTGCCGCTTTGTTGCGCAGTGCCAGAGTAATGGCTGCCTTTGGTTCACTGGCGTAGAACTGGCTTGGCATCCAGTAGATGCGCATGCTGTCACCGTCGGTCAGCGCCACCGGATGCGTATACGTTTTGCCATCGCCAGGCATAATGGAGAAATCAGAAGGGATGTACGGATTCAGCGTCGGCATCGACAGTTGGATCTGCGCGCCGCGCTGCTGCCAGTCACTGAACTGTGCATCACTGATTTTATCGACCTGATAAGGCGCATTCACAAAATAGGCTTCTTTGTTGTGCGGCTCATTTGGGCTGATATACCAGATGCGGGCATTTTGCGGTGTCATCTCATCCAGACGAGATTTGATCGCCGCCGGATCAAAGTTATCCGCGAGATAAGGGGCATCCAGCGTATGATCCACCGGCACGCGCAGCATGGTATCCACTAACCATTCAATGTAATCCATGTCACGGGTGATCGACGGATAGCGGAAATCCAGCGCCAGCACATGCGATACCTCATCGAAATAGTCCTTATCGATGCCTTTACTACGCAGCATGTCGAGGTAGCTAAAGATCGCCGCCACCACTTCATCACGCTGTGCCAGGCCTTTGTCGGTCAGGGAGACCGTGATGGCAAACACGCCACTATTGCGGTCCGTCATCGGATCGGCACCGGCATTCACACCGTCGGCCAGCCCCTGCTTTTGCAGCCAGTCGTTAAGGGTGTTTTTACTGCGGTTGCCCAGGATGTAACTGATCAACGTATCGGTTTTGCTGCGGAACTGGTCGCTGTTGTTGGCGATGCGGAATTCAACTTTCAGCTGTTTACGCGGTTGGGCGGGCACGTAGTGGATGATGATGCCTTTCTGCGCATCGGTTACCACCGGCACTTCGATTTTCGGCACGATGGCCTGATGGTTAGCCACTCGTCCAAAAGTCTGGACCGCAATGTCGGCCATTTCTGGCAGCGATTTGTTGCTGTATATCACCGCTTTCATCAGATTGGCGGAATAGTGGCTGTGATAAAAATCCGTCAAGGCCTGATGCAAATTGCTGTCTGGCTTATCGCGCAGCGTATCAAGGTTGCCGCCTGAGTAGCGGGAAGCTGGATGCGCTGGGTTCAGGGTTTCCGCCCCAACCTGCGCCATACGCAGGCCATCGCGCGAACGCGCCATAGTGAGTTCTGCATTCACTGCATGACGCTCTCTATCAGCGTTGACCGGATCGAGCAAAGGCTCTGCAATAGCATCGGCCAGGCGATCCACCGCCGGTTGCAGTGCATCATTCTCCACTTCCAGATAGAACGCGGTGCGATAAGACGCGGTACTGGCATTGTGACTGCCGCCGTGCTTTTTCAGGAATTCGGCCAGATTATCTGGTTGCGGATAACGTTTTGAGCCCATTAACACCATATGTTCGGTATAGTGCGCCAGCCCAAGCTGCTGATTGGGATCGTCCAGCGAGCCGATAGGCAACGTCAGTGCGGCCAGTGATTTAGGCGCTTCTTTGTCAGACACCAGCAACACCGTCATACCGTTAGTCAGCGTGATGGCCTGATAACTGCGCGGATCGTGATCGCTTTTTCGAATCGTTTCATTGATGGGCTGCCAGCCGCGATCGCTATCAGCAAAGGCATTCAGCGCCAGCATGCTCAGCAGCAGCGCTCCAATCCAGCGTGCGTAAATCCGCATTTAAACCCCTTTCTTTACCCTTTACCGCTGGCTGTGTGCCCAGCGGCGCAATAGACAACTTTTATGATTTTGAGAACACCCGCAAAAGCGGCGTTACCCGATTGCTATTCATCATCTTGATGCGCAAGGCGCACCGGTAAATACCACTGGCGAGCGGCGGCAACAATCAGCTGCACCGCCTCATCATCCAGCGTACGGCTCAGGCGCTGCAAATAAGGATCGCTGCCTTCGCCCTCCACCTGAAAACCACCCTGCCAGGCTTGCAGCAATTTGTTAAATGCCTTTTTCTGCGTGGCGTCATCATCCAGCAACTGTCCGGATTTTCGATCAAAACTGGCATCCAGCCAGGCACCACCCGATTTGTTCAACAACATCAGCGGTTCCATCATCCCCGCCTGATAAGCCGCCACGTATTCACTCAACAGGGAGAGCGCGGGTTCAGCGTCGATGGCTTTAAAACGCCAGCGGCTCTGTTTGCGCCCGTACATGCGGCTTTCTCCTTTGCCGCCTAACGCGCAGTACACCAGATGCTCCAGCCACAATAGCAGGCCATCGTTCATGTTCAGCACACCCGGACGCCAGCGTAACAACCCATCAGCTTGTACCTGGGTTAACCAGCCGGTCAACTGCACCCCATTCAGCGGCAGATTGATTTCCCAACTCTCTGCGGGCTGGCGCTGTCCACTCACTTCGGCGGCCACTTCCTGCATCTCTTCGGTCTGGCTCTGCCAGAAAAGTTCCCCAAAAGCACCATATGGCAGATTGCCTGCTGCACGATGACGTGCATAAAGCTGCGCGGGATCCTCACCGTTGACCAGGGTATTCAGTAGCTGAGCATTGATTTGATAACGCTCCAGACTATCTGGGGCAAACGGCTCGCTGTCCGGCAATTCGCTCTCTTCCATCCAGAAAGCCACGCCCAGCCGCTGCTGGAACCAGGCCCGTACCGGATGACGCCAGAAGCGCAGCAATTGCTCCAGCGAGAGCGTTTCCAGCGGCAGTGGCGGCAACCGTTGCACAAAGTCTGGCTGCGCCACGCCACTGCCGGTGGCAGCGGGCAACCATTCTGCCGCGAAGCTCTGGCCGTAAGCGTCAGGGCGGAAGTTCTCCGCTGCAAAGGGCATGCGGCTGTGGAGCTTCTGTAAATGTTCACGAACACGCTGCTCGCTGACGTCGGGTTCGTACGCTTCGTCGCCTGGCAGACAAAAACTCTGACCTAGATAATCCACCAACTCCGTCACCAACACGGAGGGATAACGCTCGGTGTTGTCCTGAATCGCACGACCGATATAGCTGATGTAGAGCTGATGCTGTGCAGAAATCAGGGCTTCCAGGAACAGGTAGCGGTCATCATCACGGCGGCTACGATCGCCTTTGCGTGCCTGCTGCTGCATCAGGTCAAAACCGAGCGGCGCTAACGTGCGTGGATAGACGCCATCGTTCATCCCCAGCAAACAGACGACTTTGAATGGAATTGAACGCATTGGCATCAGGGTACAGAAGTTAATCGGCCCGGCAAGGAAGCGCTGGCTAATACGTTGCTGATCGAGGCGCGAGCGCAACTCGTCACGTAATAAGGTCACAGGAATCGGCTGCTGATAGTCAGCCTGCATGCCCTGTTCGATAATTTGTTTCCACTGGGTTTCAACCAGCAGTAACGCCGCGTCACTTTCAGCATCGCCGTTGAAAAAGTTGTCAATCAGCTCGCGGCACAGCGGCAGCCATTCTGGCAGCGTACGCTCACCGGCTAATCGGGTGCGCCATGCTTCGAGGCGAGAGAGTAATTCGGCCAGATGTCCGGCAAGTTCGGCAATCAATCCACTGGATTCGTCGTAAGGCAGAATGCCCTGCCAGTCACCGTTACGACTTTCCAGTGCATAGCCCAATAGCATGCGCTGCAGACCAAAGCGCCAGGTATGTTGGCCGGTGGCGGGCAGTGCCAATGCTTCGACGCTGGCATCATCCAGCCCCCAGCGAATACCGGATTCCATCACCCAGCGACGCAGCAGGCGCAGACCGCTTTCATCCACCGAAAAGCGCTGCGCCAGCGCAGGGACTTCCAGCAGCGCCAGTACCTCTTCAGAAGCGAAACGGCTGTCCGGTAATGCCAGCACGCTCAGCAGGGCCAGAATCGCCGGATGTGCCTGGCTGGCGCGGCGATCCGAGATGGCAAACGGCAGATAACGATCCGCAGGCGCACTGGCAAACGCCGCCTGAATGAATGGCGCGTAGCTATCGATATCCGCCACCATCACGATGATGTCGCGCGGTTTAAGATCGGGATCGGCCTCCATCAGCGCCAGCAGATGATCCTGTAACACTTCCACTTCACGCTGAGCGCTATGACACACCTGCAGCGTGATGGTGCGATCGTCAGGATCGAGCACTCGTTTTTTGTGGCTGTTACCCAGTTCATCGGCGTGCAAACCGATCACGGCGTGGTCATCCAGGTTGAGCAGATCGGCTTGCAGACTGTGTAGCAGGCTGTCCTGCGGCATCTCAACAAAGGCATCAATATCGTTGGCGGCGGATTCCATCTGACTGAGCAGGAACAGGTTATCGCGCCCGAGTTTGCCCCAGGAGGCCAATAACGGATTGGTGAGTTGTTGCTCGCCGAGTTCGTTGAACAGCGTCGGTGCTGCTTCGGGATCGCGGAACAGCGGCTGTGCCTCTTCAGACTGCATGCGGCGACGCTTGCGGCTCTGCAATTTCGCGAGGAACGCGTAATCCTGAATATCGCCCCAGTAGTGGCGGCAGGGATTGGTAAACAGCAGATGAATATCGATATGGCGGCCGAGCGCTTCCAGCGCCTGCAAATACACGGGCGGCAACGCAGAGATACCACAAATAAACACGCGCTGCGGCAACCCCGCTGGTGCCGTCGTTGCCTGCTCCAGCGCGTGGATAAAGCGCGCATACAGGTTGGCACGGTGCCACATCGGCTGGCCCAATTGTTCGGTGAACGCCACCAGATCGCGCCACAGCGGGGCCTGCCACTGCTGGGCATCGCTCAAGCCGTCGATGAGTTCTCCGCGCTCCCAACTGTTGAGCCAATCAGAACGATACACCAGATACTGGTCAAACAGATCGGCAACGCGGGCGCTGAGTTGATACAGCTTGCGCTTGTCATCGTCTTCATTGAGGTAGTGACGCAACGGCTGAAACGCCTCCTGCTCCAGCAAGGTGGGCAAGCGATGCATCAATTTCCAGCTCATGCTGGCTTTGGTGAAAGCGCTCTCCTCTGGAATGCCGGGCAGCACTTTGACAAACATGTTCCAGATAAAGGTCGCAGGGAGCGGAAAGTCGATGTTCGCTGCAATACCAAAACTGTTTGCCAGTTCCATCTGCAGCCACTGCGCCATGCCGGGGCTCTGCACCAGCACCTGTTCGGCCGCGAACGCATCGTTCAGCGGCTGGTTTTCAATCAGAATACCTGCCAGATTTTTCAACAGATCAAGCTGATTGGAGTGGTAAACCCGGAACATAAATCTCCTTGAGAGGGAAAACAGCGCAGCCTGGTCACTCTACCCTGTATCGCTAACGATGCCTATCGCCGAGGTCACCTTAGTGACAATTGAGCTGAGCCAGGCTGGCGCTGCGCTGTTGCGAGCCCGTCACCGTGATGCGCTCCAGCACGCATCCTATGCCCACACTCTGCTGCTGACGCTCGATGTGCCAGCCCGCCACCTCACGCCCCAGCAAGGCTTGCCCGGCAACCTGCCACGCCTGGCGCTGCTGCCACTGTTGACTAAACCCTAAGGCCAGCGCTTGATGGTATTGCAACAGCGTGCTGATGGTCATCGCCAGCAGCAGCATCGCCACCAACGTTTCAGCCAGGCTAAAGCCCTGCTGATCCTTCCTGCGGCTGGCAGTGCTCCGGTTTAGACAATGGACAGTAGTCAATCCAGCCGTGCGCCTGGGGATGCAGCCGATGGCTGCGTGGCGAGACCCATTGCCAGAGGCGGAGTTCACTCTTTTCATCCTGACCCGATAACAGCGCATTACCCTCCTCCGTATATAATAAGCAGCTTAACCACTGGTGTAGGGACTGTTGCTGACATTGCCAACCGGACGCTGCAGGCCAACTCTGCATCAGCCCCCATTGCAGCGCAGCCTGTGCTTGCGCAAAATCTTGATGATACTGCTGTGTATCGGCCACCAGCACCATGCCCTGTGACAACTGCGTGCGCGTGGCATGAAGCGTCAGGCTGCCGAGCAGTAACAGCATCAACACCATGCCCAACGTACTGTTGCCGTACTGACTCATAAATTTCGTCCTTCAACCCAGTGCTCAACCTGCAGGCTTTGCGCACCCGCTCGACCCGTCAGATGGAGAACTAACCGGGTTCCCTGCCGCACCACGTTGAAATGCTCAATCGTGAGAAAAGCGGGATCGGTCAGGCGCTCCCAACCGTTGCCGTTGCAGCTATCCACCGCGCGCTGCATTTCCAGTTGCCCACTGCGCAATCGATAGCCGTAAAAGTCACTGTCACTGCTGCCCACATCTTCCCAGCGTCCATTGCTGTTTTCATCCCAGCGCAGCAGGACACAGCTGCCACCAGCAGCGAGCGTGAGCGCCGGTCCACTGCATTGCCCGCGACAATATCCCGCGCGCTGTAACGCCTTTTGCAGCGTATGGGAAAGCTGCTGTAGCTCCTGTTGCAACTGCACACGCTGCTGCAGGCGCAGATTTTGTTCCAGCAGCAGCGGCAAGAACCGGCCCACGCTGACCATTAATATTGCCCCTACCGCCAGCGCAATCAGCATCTCCAGCAGGCTGAAGCCGGCCTCCGCTATTCGCACCCTTTTTCTCCCGCCTGACAGGCGCGAAGGCGTGCTCGTGAAGAGATAATCACCCGCCAGCGACCGACCGCGCTTTCAACCTCAATGCTGCCAGGCCGCGCCACGTCACGCCGCCCAAAGAAACCCGGCTCACCGATGATCGCGCTGAAGCGCACCCCGGTGTGCGGCGGCGCTAACCTCCAGCGTGAAGGCAGCTCACAGCCCTCCGGCGGTTTTACCCCCACGCCGAGGCAGCCGCGTTCGCCGGGAATCAACCACAAATTGAGATCGCTATTATGCCAGTTCGCATGGGCGCGCAGCCGTAACAGAAAACCCTGTAATTGCTGCACGCTATCGCGCAGCTGCTGATGCTGCTGCCAGCGCTGCCAACTGTGCAGGGCGCCGAGGCTGAGTATGCCAGCGATCACCATCACCAATAGCAGTTCCGGCAAGGTGAAACCGAGGTTTGCGTGTTTGTTCATGGCGATAAAGATGCGCATCTTCACGGCGGGTAACAAGGCAACATCAAGCAGGATGGAAAGCATTGCGCAGGCTATTTTCGCGCGGTACATGAAGAGACAAATTTTTGTGAGGCGGAGGCAGATAACAGAGATAAAAAAGCCCCGCACAGTGGCAGGGCTTCAGGGTTGATGCGAGTCAGTTTACACCGCGACTGGCGCTTTAATGGCCGGATACGGGTCGTAACCTTCGATCTCAAAATCTTCGAAGTTGTAGTCGAAGATAGAAGCAGGCTTACGCTTGATCACCAGCTTCGGCAGCGGGCGCGGCTCGCGCGTTAGCTGTAACTGCGCCTGCTCCAGGTGGTTGCTGTACAGATGAGTATCGCCACCGGTCCAGACAAAATCACCCACTTCCAGATCGCATTGCTGCGCCACCATATGCACCAGCAGCGCATAGCTAGCGATATTAAACGGCAGGCCGAGAAAGATATCGCAGGAGCGCTGATAGAGCTGGCAAGAGAGCTTGCCGTTCGCCACGTAGAACTGGAAGAACGCATGGCACGGTGCCAGCGCCATCTGGTCCAGCTCGCCCACGTTCCATGCCGATACAATGATGCGGCGTGAATCGGGATCGCGCTTCAGCTGCTCAATCACTTTGCTAATCTGGTCGATCTCTTCACCTGACGCACTGCCCCAGCTGCGCCACTGCTTGCCGTAAACCGGACCTAAATCGCCATTCTCATCAGCCCACTCGTCCCAAATCGTCACCTTGTTATCTTTCAGGTAGCTGATGTTGGTTTCGCCTTTCAGGAACCACAGCAGCTCATGAATGATGGAACGCAGGTGCACTTTCTTGGTGGTGACCAGGGGAAAACCGTCCTGCAAATTGAAACGCATCTGGTGGCCGAAAATCGACAGGGTGCCCGTACCGGTTCGGTCGGCTTTCTCTGCGCCTTCATTCAGCACATGTTGCATTAAATCCAGATACTGTTTCATTTTACCTCACGAGTTTGTTGCTGCGGACGACGACGGAACGCCCAGATCATCATAATCACACCGGCCAGAATCATCGGGATGGAGAGAATCTGCCCCATGCTGATGCCACCTTCAAACAGGCCCAGTTGGGCATCCGGCTGGCGGAAGAACTCAACGATGATGCGGAAAGCGCCATAGCCAATCAGGAACAGGCCAGAGACGCTGCCCATCGGGCGCGGCTTGCGAATAAACAGGTTGAGAATGATGAACAGCACGATGCCTTCGAGGAACAGCTCATACAGCTGCGAAGGATGACGCGGCAACACACCGTAAGTGCTCAGCAGCTGCTGATATTGCGGATTGTTCGCCGCCAGCGCGATATCTTCACTGCGCGACCCCGGGAACAGCATGGCGAATTTGAAGTTGGGATCGACACGGCCCCACAGCTCGCCGTTGATGAAGTTGCCGAGACGACCGGCACCCAAACCAAACGGAATCAGCGGAGCAATGAAATCGGACACCTGGAAGAACGTGCGTTTGGTACGGCGCGCAAACACCAGCATCACCACGATCACCCCGATCAAGCCACCGTGGAACGACATACCGCCATCCCAGACTTTGAACAGATAGAGTGGATTATCGAGGAACAGCGGCAAGTTATAGAACAGCACGTAACCAATACGGCCACCAAGGAACACGCCAAGGAAGCCCGCATACAGCAGGTTTTCCACTTCTTCTTTTTTCCAGCCGCTGCCGGGTTTGTTGGCACGGCGCACCGCCAGCCACATAGCAAATACAAAGCCCACCAGATACATCAAACCGTACCAGTGAAGCGAAATCGGTCCGATGGAGAAAATTACCGGATCGAATTGGGGAAACGAAATGTAGCCGTTAGTCATCTTTCACCATCGTTTTTTCTGCCCTGAAACGGGTCTGGCTAAGGGGTCATACCATAAAAGGCTGCGCATGATAGCACAGCCGCATTTCACAATTGCCGCGGAAATGTAAACGCTGTTAACGACCGCCGCGAATCAAACCGCCCAGTCCACGTCGCTCCATGAACGCGGATACCAGATGGCGCACTTCAGAAGCGGTATGCGCCGCCACGCCATTTTCACTGAGCTTTTGCGTTTCCTCGTGATCGAGGTGACGCAACAGATACTTCACGCGCGGAATGTTTTTGCCGTTCATGCTGAGATGGTGATAACCCATGCCCACCAGCAGCGCCACGCACATTGGATCACCCGCCATTTCACCACACAGGCAGAGTTCCAGTTTGGCCTGGCGGGCTTCATGGGCAATGCTTTGCAGCGCGCGCAGCATCGCCGGATGCAGAGGATCGTAGAGATTCGCCACCCGGGTATTGTTGCGATCCACCGCCAGCAAATACTGCGTCAGATCGTTGGTGCCAACGGAGATAAAGTCCACACGATCCGCCAGATGCGGGATCATAAATAGCATGGAAGGCACTTCGATCATCACGCCAATACGCGGCTTCGGGATCACATAACCCAGCATCTCTTCCACTTCACGACCGGCACGATCGATCAGACGACGCGCATCGTCGATCTCATCGATATGGCTGATCATCGGCAGCAGAATGCTGAGATTGCCTGATGCCACGTTCGCACGCAGCATGGCGCGCACCTGCACCAGGAAGATTTCTGGCTGGTCGAGCGTCAAACGAATGCCACGCCAGCCGAGGCAAGGATTCTCTTCACTGATCGGCATGTAAGGCAGCTGTTTATCCGCGCCGACATCCAGCGTACGCAGCGTCACCGGCTTATCGTAGAACAGTTGCAGCATGCCTTGATATTGCGCGACCTGCTCCTCTTCCGACGGGAAGCCGTTGTGCAGCATAAACGGAATCTCTGTGCGGTACAGGCCGATGCCATCCACCCAGTTATCCAGCTTCTGTTCATGCTCAGGGCTCAGGCCCGCGTTCAGCATCACCTGCACCCGTTCGCCGCTTTTCAGCTCGCCGGGTTGCTCCACCACACCTTCAGCCATTTTGCTCAGCGCGTTTTCTTCGCTGATCAAACGCTGATACTCCTGCACCAACACAGGTTCAGGATCGATTAACAGCTCGCCGCGGTAGCCATCGACAATCAGCAGGCGTTTGTTGAGCTGTGCAGGGATGATATCCGCACCCATGACGGTGGGAATGCCCATCGCGCGCGTCAGAATGGCCGCATGGGAATTGGCCGCACCGTCGCGTACCACCACACCGGCTAAACGCTCTGGTGGCAGCTCTGCCAGCGTGGTCGCGGTGAGTTCATCCGCCACCAGCACGAAGCGTTCAGGCCAGGCATTCGTCCCCACCAGCGTATCGTCGAGGTGAAACAGCAGACGTTGCCCGAGCACGCGCAAATCACCCGCGCGCTCACGTAAATATTGATCCTGCAGGCTGGCAAACTGTTCAGCGAACTTCTCGATCACCGTTTTGACCGCCCACTCGGCAACCGATCCGCGATCGATCTCGGCAAACAGATCTTTTTTCAAACGGGCATCGGTTAACAGGTGTGAGTAGAGATCGAAGATCGCCGCACTCTCTTTTTGCACACTGGCAGTAAAGCGTTTGCTGAAGCGGCGAAATTCATTGCCGGCCTCGCCCATCGCCAGCACCAGACGCTCGCGTTCACGCTGCACATCCAGCGTCGAGGCCGCAGAGACCTGATCCAGCAACGGCTGAGTTTCATCAACCCAACCGGGGGCGACCGCCACGCCAGGCGCCGCTGCGATGGCTTTGACCCGAGTCTGACGGAACTGACCAAACAGTTGGCCAAGTTGCGATTGCGATAACAAGCCCGCCATTTGCGTGGCCAGCGTCACCAGGAATGATTCTTCACTCTCGTCGAACTGACGATGTTCGCGCTGTTGTACCACCAGCACGCCAAGCAGTTGGCGGCGGCTGATGATCGGCACGCCGAGGAAGGAGCGATAGCGCTCTTCTTTGACCGAGGGAATGTATTTAAAGCTGGGATGGCTTTGCGCGTCGGCAAGGTTGATCGGCTCGGCTAAACGTCCGACGAGCCCGACAATCCCTTCATCAAACGCCAGCGTGACAGTGCGACCGCGCGGCTTTTTCAGCCCGCGCGTCGCCATCAGGTAGTAGCAACGACGATCGTGATCTGCGAGATAAACCGAGCAGACCTCGGTTTCCATCGCAAGGCAAATTTCGTTTACCAGAATGTCGAGTGCTTCATTCAGACGCGGAGCACTCGCCACTTTCTCTACTATTTCGCGCAACTGAGTGAGCATAAAGGGCGTGGCCTATCCTCTTTTACGTCGATGAGCGGCATTGTTGTTACGCTGCCCCGCACTCTCCTGCATAGACATCACCACGCCAGCGAATTCTTTCATCACGCGGCGATAGACATCGCGCTTGAAAGAGACGACCTGACGCACCGGATACCAAAAGCTGACCCAGCGCCAACCATCAAACTCAGGTGTGCTGCTGTGTTGCACATTGATTTCCGCGTCACTACACATCAACTGCAGAAGAAACCACTTTTGTTTCTGGCCGATACACACCGGCTTTGTGTCCCAACGCACCAAACGTTTTGGCAACTTGTAACGTAACCAGTTACGGGTTGAAGCAAGTATTCGAACATCTTTGCGGTGTAAACCCACCTCTTCGAACAGTTCGCGATACATCGCCTGTTCAGCGGTTTCACCCGGATTGATGCCTCCCTGAGGAAATTGCCAGGAGTGCTGTCCAAAGCGCCTGGCCCATAACACTTGTCCTTGCCTGTTACAGATTACGATACCAACATTCGGGCGGTAGCCATCATCATCGATCACTGGACTACCTCAAAGCTAAATTTGAATAGCCTGATTGTTTCACACTCCTTACAGGCGGTAAACCACTGGATATCCGGGGTGATAGCAGTATAAAAACAGGATAACTCACAGAGTTTAGCCAAGTTATAAACAGCAGAGTGGTTTTCAGGGCGATCTTATTCACCTTTTCTGTGGATAGCTTTGTGCAGAACACGGGAATGAGTTGAATAACCACTTCAGAAAATTCTCATAAGGCAGACAAAGGATAGCACTAAAAACACCATTAATCATAGTGATAGGAAAAAATGACAGTGCTGTTTCAACGCGGATCACTTTCTAATTAACCTCAGGTTCCATTCGCTGCTCAAAGATCCACCAGCGTCGCTTTTATCCACAGAGAATGCCCTAAACCTGGTCAAAGAAAGGAAAAAAAGCGTTCAAATCGTTAAAGTCAAGGCTGTAAATGGAAACAGGGGTGCTCAGCAAGGGGGGTTATCCCACCTTTCTGTGGATAAGTAGGCTGGAGATCCTGTTCATTGTCGATAACAAACTGGGATAACCTTGCCATAGCATTCACTGTCGTCCGGCAATGCAAATAAAAAAGCACGCTTAATCATGCTATTATCACGGTTATTCACGCTGCGCACATGTGGAAAACTCACACCCGCCAGCGCTGTACATCCTTTAACCAATATGAGTTTTGCCATGAATTCCCCCGTTTTATTGCCGACGCCACCACAAGATGAAGCTGAATTACTGCAGCGCGCACAACAACTGGCAGGCCAGACGTTTGCAGCACTGGCAGCACAGCTGAGTTTACCGGTGCCGGCTGATTTGCGGCGGGATAAAGGCTGGGTTGGCATGCTGATTGAGCAGCACCTGGGTGCCAGCGCGGGTAGCAAAGCGGAGCAGGATTTCGCCCATCTCGGTATAGAACTCAAGACCATCCCCGTGGATGCGCTGGGCAAACCGCTGGAAACCACCTTTGTCTGCGTTGCGCCCCTGACTGGCAACAGCGGCGTAACCTGGGAGACCAGCCATGTGCGCCACAAGCTGGCGCGGGTGTTATGGATCCCGATTGAGGGCGACCGTGCTTTGCCCCTCGCGGATCGTCGTGTGGGATCGCCGCTGTTATGGCAACCGAGCGAGGAAGAAGATCAGCAGTTGCGTGAAGACTGGGAAGAGTTGATGGATATGATCGTGCTGGGCCAGGTGGAACGCATTACCGCCCGTCACGGCGCCTGGCTGCAGATCCGCCCGAAAGCGGCCAACAGCAAAGCGCTGACGGAAGCCATCGGTGAGCGTGGAGAACCTATAATGACGCTACCGCGCGGTTTTTATCTCAAGAAAAGCTTCACCGGACCGCTGCTGGCACGCCATTTTCTACTGTAAGTCAGGCGTATCGGGTGCGTATAATCGCCGTTTAATTTTCGTTTAGGATTGAATGATTCATGTTTGACTGGATTGCTGATCCCAATGCCTGGCTGGCACTGGGAACATTGACCATTCTGGAAGTGGTTTTGGGTATCGACAACATTATCTTCCTGTCGCTGGTTGTCGCTAAGTTGCCGAAACACCAACAAAACAAAGCTCGCCGCCTCGGTTTAATGGGCGCCATGCTGATGCGACTGGGCTTGCTGGCGTCCATCGCCTGGGTAGTCCGCCTCACCAATCCGCTGTTTACCCTGATGGATCACAGCTTCTCGGCGCGCGACCTGATACTGCTGTTTGGTGGTCTGTTCCTGCTGTGGAAATCCAGTATGGAGATTCATGAAACCATTGAAGGCGCCGAAGGTGAACACAAAACCAACGTCCACTCCTTCTTCGGCGCAATCGTACAGATCATGTTGCTGGACATTATTTTCAGCCTCGATTCGGTGATCACCGCTGTCGGCTTGTCCGATCATCTGTTCATCATGATGGCTGCCGTGGTCATTGCCGTGTTGATGATGATGTTTGCCGCACGCGCCATTGGTGAATTTGTTGAGCGTCATCCATCGGTGAAAATGCTGGCGCTGGCATTCCTGATTCTGGTCGGCTTTACCCTGATTCTGGAGAGTTTCGGCATCCATGTACCAAAAGGTTACATTTATTTTGCCATGTTCTTCTCCATGGCCGTGGAGTGCCTGAACCTGATGCGCAGCAAGAAAAGCGCGGCTTAACGATGTCAAGGGCGAGCGCATCTCGCCCTTTAATTTTAGGAATGATGCGATTACGTCAGCCAGCGAAAGCATTTATTACTACACTTTTGCAGTTGAAGTAGGTTGAGGGAGATAAGAATGAAAGGGTTGGTGAGTGTCGTGGGTATTATGCTGGTCGCGCTGACGTTGAGTGGTTGCAGCAGTGATTACGTGATGGCGACCAAAGATGGCCGTATGATTAAGACTGATGGCAAACCGTCCATCGATAAAGAGACAGGTTTGGTGCAGTACACTGACGATCAAGGTCATGTGATGCAGATCAATGGTGACGAGGTCTCCACCATCATTGAGCGTTAAGTGCCAAATTCGATTGCCTGCACGATTTTTTCCCCAGTGCAGGCGATTTCCCGAACTTTCCCCCCTTCCTTCCGCGCCGCTTCACAGGATATAGTCCCAGAGGACACAACATTCCCTTTCATAATGAAAAAAGGAAGCCGGCAATGCATTATCACCGCATCCCCCACAGTACGCTGGAAGTCAGCCAACTGGGGTTAGGAACCATGACGTTTGGTGAGCAAAACAGCGAAGCCGACGCCCACGCGCAACTCGATTACGCGATTAGCAGTGGCATCAACCTGATTGATACCGCTGAAATGTATCCGGTGCCGCCACGCCCGGAAACCCAGGGATTAACCGAACAGTACATTGGCAGCTGGCTGAAGAAGCGCGGCAGCCGTGACAAGATCATTCTGGCCAGCAAAATTGCCGGTCCGGTGCGCGGCGCAGATGCGTCGATTCGCCCTAATCAGGCGCTGGATCGCAAAAACATTCGCGAAGCGCTGGATGCCAGCCTGAAGCGTCTGAACACCGACTATCTCGATCTCTACCAGCTGCACTGGCCGCAGCGTCAAACCAACTATTTCGGCAAACTGGGCTACCAGTACAGCGAAACCACCGCCAACGTGACGCTGCTGGAAACGCTGGAAGCCCTGAATGAGCAGGTGCGCGCAGGTAAGATTCGCTACATCGGCGTGTCTAACGAAACTGCATGGGGCGTGATGCGCTATCTGCAACTGGCTGAGAAGCACGAGTTGCCGCGTATTGTGACCATTCAGAACCCTTACAGCCTACTGAACCGCAGCTTTGAAGTCGGTCTGGCGGAAATCAGCCAGCATGAAGGGGTTGAACTACTGGCCTACTCAAGCCTGGCGTTTGGGACTCTGAGCGGCAAATATCTGAATGGTGCTAAACCTGCCGGTGCGCGTAACACCCTGTTTAGCCGCTTCACCCGCTACAGTGGTGAACAGTCGAATCAGGCGATTGCCGCTTATGTTGGTCTGGCGAAGAAGCACAATCTGGATCCATCACAGATGGCGCTGGCTTACGTGCGTCAACAGCCGTTTGTGGCGAGTACACTGCTGGGCGCCACCACACTGGAACAGCTGAAGATTAACGTGGAGAGTTTCAACCTGACGCTGAATGCCGATGTGTTAGAGGAACTGGAAGCGATTCATCGTCAGTATACTTACCCGGCACCTTAACGGGATGTCATCGTTGCGGCGCAACGGTTTGCGTTGCAACGACCTGCAGCATGGATGGCCTGGTGGTTAAGACTTTGGCCCGATGAGCCTGGATGCGCACTCTATTGGCGTATGACGCGGTTTTTGCCTGAGTACCGTGAAGGCGCACATTTCGGATCTCTGGTCGCCATGACTGGCGACCTGGTTTTTCTACACACCGCCTTAACGGCGCGATTTCCACCACAGCACCGCAATCGCCACAGCAAAAATCCCACCGAACCCAATACCGGTTGCCACCGCAGGTGCACCCAACTTCACCGCGATGGTGTACAGCGCCAGCATCACCAACATCGCGATGTTTTCACCGAAGTTTTGCACCGCAATCGCGTTACCTGCGCCCACCGACTCTTTGCCGCGTTCCTGCAGCAGCGCATTGAGTGGCACCACAAAGAAGCCTCCCAGCGCACCAATCACCATCAGCACCAGATAGGCATTCAGCAAGCTGGTTTGCAGTGAGAACACCACCACCATTACGCCAATCAATATCCCGGCGGGCATGCAACGGCGCACGGTTTGTAGCGTCACCAGTTTCGCCGCTGCGGCGGCGCCAATCACAATCCCGATCGCCACCATGGCATTTAACGTGGTCGGCGTTTTATTGTCGGTGATACCCAGCGCGACGGGCACCCACAGCACCAGCAGGAAACGCAGCGTTACCCCCGCGCCCCAAAACATGCTGGTGCCGAGCAGGGAAAAACGCGTCTCGCCGTTACGCCACAGCAGCAGCGCAGAGTCCCTGAAACTGCGGAACATGGCACCAAACTGCCAACTCTGGCCCGGGCGTGCCGCCATAAGTTTAGGGATAAAGATATTCGCCACCACCGCCAGCGCGTAAGTGAGTGCACACACAACCAGCGCGGCCAGCAGATTCCAGTCAGCCAGAATACCGCCCGCCACCGAACCCAGCAGAATGGCAGCAATCGTCGATGACTCCATCAAGCCGTTGGCTTTGACCAGCCTTTCACCGCGTGTAATCTCCGTCAGGATGCCGTATTTCGCCGGCGAGTAGGATGCCGCACCAATGCCCACCAGCGTATAGCCAAGGAATGGATTGAAGCCGAAGCAGATAATCAGCGCGCCCAGCAGCTTGAGGCTGTTGGCGAACATCATCACCCGGCCTTTGGCAAAACTGTCAGCCATCTGCCCGACAAACGGTGCCAGAAGAATGTAAGTGGCCACAAACATCATCTGCAGAATCGGCTGGCTCCAGTCAGGATAGAGCTGACTTTTCAGCACCGCCAGCGTGGCAAACAGGAGCGCGTTGTCGCCAAACGCGGAAAAAAACTGCGCCACGATCACCGCCATCATATTGCGTGACAGTAACGGTGAATCGGGATTAACCGCCTGACTCATGCCTGCTCCTCTTCGGCCAGCTGTTTCAGGCTGACGTAATCTGGTTTACCGCTACCCAGCTGCGGCAGCTGTTTCATAAAGCGAATGTCGCGCGGCACCGCCAGCTCTGGCGCGCCGATGTCACGCGCGGCTTTAAGCAGTTGCTCGCGGTTCAGTGCGCTGTCTGTAGTAAACAGCACTAAGGCTTCACCGCGATGACCATCAGGACGCAGAGAGGCGGCATGTTGCTTCTCACCCGAGGCTTTCAGCGCGATCTGCTCGACGCTTTCCAGTGACACCATCTCACCGGCGATTTTGGCGAAGCGTTTGGCACGGCCCTGAATCTGGCAGAAGCCACCTTCATCGAAGCTAACAATGTCGCCGGTATCATACCAACCGGCTTCCATCTCACCTTCGCCGTTGTCCGCCACGGGCTTCTCTAAAACACCCGGATTTTCCACGCGCAGGTAACCGTTCATCACATTCGGACCACGCAGTTGCAGACGACCGCCCTGCTCGATACCTGGCACGGAGATCAAACGTGAATCCATGCCGGGCAGAATACGACCCACGGTGTGAGGTTTCGCCGCCATCGGCACATTGATGGCCACCACTGGCGCACACTCGGTGACGCCATAGCCTTCGAGAATGCGGATGCCGTATTTCTCGGCGTAGATTTGACGCGTGCCTTCCTGCAACTTCTCTGCACCCGCCACCACATAGCGCAGGCGTGCAAAATCATACGGATTGGCAAAGCGCGCGTAGTTACCGAGGAAGGTTGAGGTGCCAAACAGCACGGTGCAGTTACGGTCATACACCAGTTCCGGCACGATGCGGTAATGCAGCGGACTCGGATAAAGGAACACCTGCGCGCCGGTGAGCAGCGGCGTAAACAAGCCCACCGTGAGGCCGAAAGCATGGAACAGCGGCAGCGCCGACATAAAGCGATCGCGCGGGGTGAAATCCGCCACAGTACGAATTTGCTCGACGTTAGCCAACAGGCTTTTATGTGAGTGCACCACGCCTTTGGGGTTGCCTTCGGAACCCGAGGTGAACAGCACCATGGCCGCCTCTTCCGGCTGCTGCGGAACCTGGGCACGGCGCGGCATCAGCAGGTGAGTCAGAATCCACAACTTGTCTTTCAGGGTAACGGTGTCTTTGAGGTCTTCGAGGTAGATCCACTGGACTTCGGTTAAGCCCTGCGGCAGATGCCCCAGATTGCCCTTCTCCAGGAACTGGCGCGAAGTGAAGACGGTTTTGACCTGCGAAGCAGTGAGCGCCGCGCGCATGCCGTTGACGCCCGCGGTGTAATTGAGCATCGCCGGGATACGCCCGCGCAGTGATGCCCCGAGGATCGCCGCCGCCGTGACAGTGGCATTCGGCAGCAGCAGGCCAACGTATTCACCCTGCTGGCTGTAGCGCTCAAGAATACGCCCCACGCCCAGCGATTTTTTCAGCAGCCCGGTGTAGCTGTCCGGTTTGAAGTTGATATCTTCAATACAGGGTTTAGTCAGGCCATAACGCTGGCGCGCATTGAGAAAGGCTTCGAACAAGGTTTCGCGCGGACGTACCGCCATACGTGCTTCCATCATCACATGATGTAAGTGCTCACCCGCCAGTATGCGACGATCACGCGCACGTTTCGCTTCCGGCATCGGGATGACGGTAGCAGGCAATACGCTCAGGGTAATACGCGGGAACAGGCGGCGCTTAAATACCCCTGCCAAACGCCCAAACGGCGTGTACTCCGCACCTTCAATACGCATGGGGACTACGGTCGCACCCGATTTCGCCGCGACAAAGCCCGCTCCGCTGTAGATTTTCATCAGCGATCCCGTCACCGTGATGCGCCCTTCAGGGAAGATCACCACCGGACGACCTTCATTGATCATGCGCACCAGATGTTTGATCGACATCGGTTTCGTGGGATCGAGCGGCACGAAGTCGATAATCGGCTTGAGGAGCCGCATAAACCATTGATCGCTGATCGAGGAATAGACGGCGAACACCGGTTTAATCGGCAAAAACAGCGCCACCAAAATGCCATCAAGGAAAGACATATGGTTAGGGGTGATCAGCACTTTTTCTTTGTGCAGTGCGGTGAGATCGCCACGCAGTTCCACCCGCCATAACAGGCGAAACAGGAAACGCAGAACAGTGAAAAGCATGCCAGCTCCTTAGCAGCGTTTAAATATGGCGCTTACCTTGCAGGATCTGGCGATTTTCGACAAGTGGCGCGGTGATTTATGGTGAGGAATTGAGGTGGCTGTGGTGTGCAACATGAAAGAATGTACCGTTGGGGTGCTGATAATTGTGAAATGCTGCTCAGTGCTAATGCCGTCATGGCTGCACTGGCTTAAAGGTGAGAGCGCAATCTGGGGTGGTAAACAGGTGCTGACGCAGACTGGGGGCGCTTCGCCAAAGAGAACAGGCTGCACATTGGCTTATGTGAGTTTAGGTAGAAGGGAACCTGATCGTGCATATGCTCGGTGTTTGGTTCAAAAAGGGCACGATGCTTGAGGCCAAAGCCCCTCTGCGGTGGCCGGGCAGTCCACTGAACAAAGACGCTATAGCCCACCACTCCGCACCCAAAAAGCCCACAACAGAATCAACAGCCTCATACTTAGCTGCTGTAAACTGCAAAACAATCCTCATCTATGCTGCTAAAACTCATCCCTGCCAGAACGAATAACACTTACCCCTGCCAACCCCCGCCCAGCGCGGCAATCAGCTCAACGCTGCTTACCCACTGCGTGCTCTGCAGTGACAGTAAACTCTGCTGCTCGCTCAGACTGCTGTTTTCGGTGGTGGCCACATCAAGGTAATCAATCATCCCGGCATCATACTGATTACGCGTCACGCGGGCTGACTCCTGCGCGGCACTGGTCGCCAGCTGCTGTGAAGCAATTTCGCCTTGCAGCGTATTCAGCTGCACCAGATAATCTTCCACTTCCCCCATCGCCGTCAGCACCGACTGGCGATAATCCGCCACGCTGGCGTCATAGGCGGCGCGTGCCTGTTCCACTTTGGCCGAGGTCGCACCGAAGTCCAGCAGCGTGCCGCTCAACTCCGGCCCTAATGACCAGACGCGATTGGGTAGTGAGAACAGGCTATTAATGGCCGACGAACTCACGCCACCGCTGGCGCTCAGGGTCAAATCCGGATAGTAACCGGCGATGGCGACACCCACCGCCGCATTGGCTGCTGCCACATTACGCTCGGCATAGGCAATATCCGGACGACGCTGTAACAGCGCAGAAGGCAGGCTATGAGGGATGGCTGGTAACTTAGCCTCCAGCTTCGCCACTGGCAGCGAGAAATCAGCCGGCGCACGGCCCAGCAACAGCGCAATGGCGTGTTCCGATTGGGCACGCTGCCACTGATAATCCTGTGCCGAGGCGCGTGCGCTCTCCAGCTGCATCTGCGCCTGTGCCAGGGTGGCGCGGGATTCGCTGCCCGCCGAGTACTTGTTCTGAATCACCGTCAGATAACGCTGATAGGCGTCGATACTGCGCTGATACAGGGCAATCTTCTCGTCGAGGATGCGCAGCTGGAAGTAATCCTGTGCCAGCTCTGACTGCGCACTCAGCGTGATATTCGCCAACTCGGCCTTACTCGCCTGCGCACTGGCTTTGTTCTCTTCCAGTGTGCGGCGCAGTTTGCCCCACACATCCAGCTCCCAGCTGGCGCTGAGATCGGCGGCATGCGCATTGCTGACGCTGCGCTGGCCAGTGGTGCTGGCCCGACTGCCGCTGCGCGTGCTGCTGGCGTCGTAGCTCACCGAAGGAAATAACGCCGCGCGAGATTGTGAGGTCAGCGCCTGCGCTTCACGGTACTGCGCGGCATAGCTCGCCACGTTCTGGTTGGAGATGCTCACCTGACGCAACAGGCTATCCAGCGTGGCATCGTGATACACCAACCACCAGTCGCCTTTGCTCTCTGCATCCTGCGGCGTGGCCTGCTGCCAGCCTTTGGCTTCTTTAAAATGCGTCGGCATCGCCATGGTCGGGCGCTGATAATCAGGACCCACCGCGCAGCCCGCCAGCAACAGTGCCATCACCATCGGGGTAAATTTCAGGACATTTTTCATCGATCAGGATTCCACAAGACGCAAACGCTGCCACTGACGTTTAGTGGCGCGACTCAAACTATCAAGCCAGAGATAAACAACCGGCGTGGTAAACAGGGTTAACAGCTGGCTCAGCGCCAGACCACCGGCAATCGCAATGCCGAGCGGACTGCGTAAATCCGCATCACCGCCGCTGCCCAATGCCAGCGGCAAAGCACCAAAGAAGGCCGCCAGCGTGGTCATCATGATGGGGCGGAAGCGCATCAAACAGGCCTGCGTGATCGCCTGCTTCGGCGACATCCCCTGCGTGCGCTCGGCGTGGATCGCAAAATCGATCATCATGATGGCGTTCTTCTTCACGATGCCGATCAGCAAAATGATGCCGATCAGGGCAATCACCGTCAGTTGCGTATTGGTGAGCAATAGCAGGAGTAGCGCGCCAACCCCCGCAGAAGGCAGCGTAGAGAGGATGGTGATGGGATGGATATAACTCTCATACAGCACGCCGAGCACGATATACACCGCCGCCAGTGCCGCAATAATCAGCCACGGCATGGTGGCGGTCAGCTGCGCAAAGGCGGCTGCGGTGCCAGCAAAACCGGCCTGGATGGTGGACGGCAGGCCGAGCTGCGCCATTGCCTGCTTAATCAGCGCCTGCGCCTGCTCCAGTGACACGCCATCATTCAGGTTAAAGGCCACGGTGCTGGTGGCCGATTGCCCCTGATGCGCCACGGAGAGCGGTGCATTACCGCCCTTGAAGCTGGCGAAAGCAGAGAGCGGCACACGGTCGCCGCTATCGTTAATCACATACAGCTCTTTCAGAATCTCCGGATCGCGCGTGTAGCTGTCCTGCAATGACATCACCACATGATACTGATTCAACGTGTGATAGAGCGTGGCGACCTGGCGCTGGCTGAAGGCATTATTCAGCATGGTATCCAGCATCTGCACGTTAACGCCCAGCCGTTGCGCACGATCGCGATCGATATTGATCACCACTTCCTGGCCGCCGGTTTGCGAATCAGAGTCCACGCTGTTGAGCTGCGGGATCGCCGCCAGCGCGGCCTGGACTTTCGGCGTCCACTCTCGCAGCACATCCAGATCGTCCGCCTGCAGGCTGTATTGATAAGTGGCGTTAGCACTGCGCCCACCGATATGCAGATCCTGCGCCGCCATCAGGAACATCTGCGCCCCGGCGATATGGCTGGTCTTCAGGCTCAGCCGGTTGGCGACCTCGGTGGCCGTGGCATCGCGATCGCTAAAGTCTTTAAGACGCACAAAGAAGTTGGCGCTGTTGCGCGAGCCAAACATTCCGCTGCCCATCGACGACATCACGCTGTCCACCGCCGGATCGGACTGGATGATTTTAGTGAACTCCAGCATCTTCGGTTTCATCGCCTGGAACGAGATGTTTTGATCGGCACGCAGTGCGCCCATCAACAGCCCGGTGTCCTGATTGGGGAAGAACCCCTTCTGCACCACGGTGAACAAGAACAGGTTCAGTAATACCGTTAGCACAAGGCTGAACATGGTGATCTTCTGGTGCGCCATCACCCACGCCAGGCCACGCGAATAGGCCGCCAGCAAGCCATTGAGCTGATTTTCAATAAACTGATACAGCGGATGGGGGCGCTTGCTGACTTTCGGTTTAGGCTTCAGCAGGCGCGCGCATAGCATCGGTGTTAGGCTCAACGAGACGAACATCGAGATCAACAGCGAGACGGTGAGCGTCACGGCAAACTCGCGGAACAGACGCCCGACAATACTGCCCATCAGCAGGATTGGGATAAACACCGCGATCAGCGACATGGTCATCGACAGCACGGTGAAACTCACTTCCTGCGCGCCTTTCAGTGCCGCACGCAGCGGACTCAAACCTTCTTCGATATGGCGGGTGATGTTTTCCAGCACCACGATGGCATCATCAACCACAAAGCCGGTGGCGATGATCAGTGCCATCAGCGACAGGTTATCAAGGCTGTAGCCCAGCAGATACATCACCGCACAGGTACCAATCAACGACACCGGCAGCGCCAGCGCCGGGATCACCACCGCCTGCACGTTGCGCAGGAACACAAACACCACGGCTATCACCAATAGCATGGCGATCAGCAGCGTTTCTTCGGTGTCGTAAAGGGATTCACGCACCGTCGGGGAACGGTCCACCACCACTTTTAGTTGGGTATCCGCAGGCAGATCTTTTTCCAGCGCGGGCAACTGCGCCTTGATGGCATCAATGGTGTCGAGCATGTTGGCACCAGCCTGGCGCTTAATGCCCACCATGACTGACGGCTGCGAATTGAGGAAACCGGCCTGATACTGATCTTCCACCGAATCGTACACGGTGGCGACATCGTGCAGACGTACCGCTTTACCGTCTTTATAACTGACGATCAGATCCTGATACTGCGCCGCTTTATCCAACTGACCATTGCTGTCCACTACCCATGATTGCTGGCGGCCCTGCAGAATGCCTTTGGGTTTGTTGGTGGTGCTGTTGGCGATGGCTTCCCGCACCGTGTCCAGCGAGATGCCGTATTGCGCCAGCTTGAGCGGTTGCAGATCGATACGCACGGCGGGCAACGCACTCCCCATCAGCGACACTTCACCCACGCCCTTGACCTGCCCCATCGCCTGCTCGATTTTACTTTCCGCCAGGTCGTAGAGTTCACCTGGCGTGCGCGTGGCAGAGGTCAGCGCCAGCATCACAATCGGTGCATCGGACGGGTTGGCTTTGCGATAGGTCGGCAGCGATTCCATCGCGCTCGGCAGCAGGCTGCGTGCGGCATTGATCGCCGCCTGCACATCACGCGCCGCACCGTTGATATCGCGGTCGAGATCAAACTGCAAAATCACGCTGGTGGAGCCCTGCGAGCTGGTCGAGGTCATCTCAGTGACGCCCGCGATCTGTCCGAGCGAACGCTCCAGCGGCGTAGCCACCGTGGCCGCCATGGTTTTCGGGCTGGCACCGGCTAAGCTGGCGCTGACCATAATGGTCGGGAAATCCACCTGCGGCAGCGGGGCCACCGGCAACAGCCGATAGCCCAGCAGACCCAGCAGCATGATCGACAACGTTAATAGCAACGTGGTGACCGGGCGGAAGATAAAAAGTCTGGTGAGGTTCATTACTCGCTCCGCGCCTGCTGCTGTTTACGCTGCATATAGCGCTTGCCGCGCTGCGCGATGCCATCGAACCACAGATAAATCACCGGCGTAGAGAACAGCGTCAGCACCTGGCTGACAATCAAACCACCGACAATCACCAGACCAAGCGGCTGACGCAGTTCGGCACCGGATCCTGAGGCCAGCATCAGCGGCAGTGCACCGAGCAGTGCCGCCATGGTGGTCATCAGGATCGGACGGAAACGCAGCAGACAAGCCTGATGAATCGCATCACGCGCACTCATGCCCTGCTTGTTTTCGGCTTCCAGCGCGAAGTCGATCATCATAATTGCATTCTTTTTCACGATGCCGATCAGCAGGATCACCCCGATCAGGGCGATCAAACTGAATTCACTGCCCGCCAGCAACAGCGTCAACAGTGCGCCCACCGCAGCTGATGGCAGCGTCGAGAGAATGGTCACCGGATGAATAAAGCTCTCATACAGGATGCCCAACACCACATACATGGTGATCAGCGCGGCCAGAATCAGCCACAGCGTGTTGCCAGTGGCGCTCTGGAAGGCCGAGGTTTCCCCCTGATAGCGCAGCGTAATGCTGGACGGCAGATTCAACTGCTGTGTCACTTCCGCAATCGCTTTCTGCCCATCTTCCAGCGAGTAGCCGCTGTTGAGGTTGAACGACACCATCACCGCCGGGAACTGATTCAGACGCATATGCATCAGTGAACCGGTACGCTGATGGATAGTGGCGATCGAGGTCAGTTTCACCATTCCGGTGGTGGTGTCGCTATCGGTACTGGTGGTTGAGCTGCTGCTCGAACTGCTGCTGGTTGAGGTACCTGAATTACTGCTCACCGGCAGATAGACATCATCAAACGACGCTGGCGACTGCTGATATTGCGGCGCCACTTCCAGCACTACGCGATATTGATTGGCCTGGGTAAAAATGGTGGAAACCAGACGCTGACCGAAACTATTGTACAGGGCGGTATCCACATCCGAAGCAGTGATGCCGTAACGCGCCGCTTTGTCGCGGTTTAGCTCGACGTAGGCAACACGGCCCTGATCCTGCAGATTGCTGACCACGCCGTTAAATTCCGGACGCTGCTGCAGGGCCGCCACCATCTTCGGCGTCCAGCTCACCAGATTTTCACTGTCAGCATCGTCGAGGGTAAATTGATACTGGCTCGGCGTGACCTGATCGTTGACCGTCAAATCCTGCGCTGGTTGCAGGTAGAGTTGAATGCCCGCCACCTGTTGTGCCGCCTGTTGCAGCTGCTTGATCACCACATTGGCTTTATCATCACGCTCATCAAATGACTTGAGGTTAATCTGGATGCGACCGCTGTTGAGGCTGGTGTTGCTGCCGTCGATGCCGATAGTCGAAGAGAGTCTATCCACTGACGGATTCTGCAGAATCACTTTTGCCAGTGCCTGCTGACGCTTCGACATCTCGCTAAACGACACATCCTGCGACGCTACGGTGACGCCCTGAATCAGCCCGGTATCCTGCGTCGGGAAGAAGCCTTTCGGGATGGCGATATACAGCAGCGCCGTCAGCGCAAAGGTTGCCAGCGCCACCAGCAGCGTCAACTTCTGATGGTTCAGCACCACGGTCAGAAGACGGTCATAGCCGCGCACCAGCTTATCGAAAATTTGCCCGCCCTTACGCGAGAAGCGCGACTGCTTCTCTTCCGGGATATGCTGCAACAGGTAAGCGCACAGCATTGGCGTTAGCGTCAGGGACACCACCATCGACACTAAAATCGACACCGCCAGTGTGATGGCAAATTCGCGGAACAAGCGCCCCACCACATCGCCCATAAACAGCAACGGGATCAACACCGCAATCAGCGACAAGGTCAGTGAGATGATGGTGAAGCCAATCTGCTGCGAGCCTTTCAGCGCCGCCTGCATCGGCGTTTCGCCCTCTTCCAGCCGACGAGAGATGTTCTCCACCACCACAATCGCATCGTCAATCACGAAGCCAGTGGCGATAGTCAGCGCCATCAGTGACAGGTTGTTCAGACTGAAATCGGCCAGGTACATCACGCCGAAAGTGCCAATCAGTGACAGCGGCACTGCCACGCTCGGGATCAACGTCGCCGCCACATTGCGCAGGAACAGGAAGGTCACCATCACCACCAGCGCCACCGACAGCATCAGCTCAAATTGTACGTCGCTGATGGAAGCACGAATGGTTTGGGTGCGATCCGACAATATGCTCATCTTCACGCCATCGGGTAACGCGGCCTGCAAGGTTGGCAGTTGCGCTTTAATGCTGTCCACCACCTGAATCACGTTAGCACCCGGCTGGCGCTGCACGCTGATCACAATCGCCGGACTGTTATTGGCCCACGCTGACTGGAAGCTGTTCTCCGGCCCCTGTTCGATGTGCGCGATATCTTTCAGGCGCAGTGCAGCACCGTTCTGATAGGTGATGATCAGATTGCCATACTCATCGGCGGTGCGCAGCTGATCGTTGGCGTCGATGGTCACCGAGTGATATTTGCCGTCGAAGCCGCCTTTTGAGCCATTGACGTTGCTGTTACTGATCAACGTATTGACGTCTTCCAGCGACAGCTTGTGCGCCGCCAGCGCTTTCGGGTCCATCTGCACGCGGATTGCCGGTTGATGGCCGCCCGCCAGCGTCACCATACCGACGCCGTTTATCTGCGACAGCTTCAGCGCCACGCGGGTGTTCACCAGATCCTGCACCTGGGTCAGCGGCAGGTTATCCGAGCTGGCCGCCAGCGTAATCACCGCCGTATCAGCCGGGTTGACCTTTTTATAGGTCGGCGGATTGGGCAGATCGCTCGGCAGCAGGTTGTTGGCGGCATTGATCGCCGCCTGCACTTCCTGCTCGGCGACATCCAGCGACAGATCGAGGCTGAACTTCAGGGTGATGATCGAGGAACCCCCCGAACTGGTTGACGTCATCTGGCTCAGACCCGCCATCTGCCCGAGTTGGCGCTCCAGCGGCGAGGTAACGGACGACGCCATCACATCCGGACTGGCGCCAGGATACAAGGTGGTGACCTGAATGGTCGGGTAATCCACCTGCGGCAGCGCCGAGGTGGAGAGGAACTTATAGGCAAAGATCCCGGAAATCAGTACGCCGACCATCAGCAGGATGGTGGCGACGGGACGCTGGATAAACAGACGAGACGGATTCATTTTTTGGCCACTGTGGCAGTTTTGCTGTCATCGGCCAGAGAGACTTTACTGCCGTTGGTCAGGCGATCGATGCCTTCGGTGACCAGACGATCGCCCGGCTCAACGCCTTTCAGAATCGACTGCTGATCTTCGCCAAACGCCGGGCCAGTGGTCACGGCTTTACGCGTCACGGTGTTGTCTTTATTGATGACAAACACAAAGCTGCCGTCGCTGCTCAGTTGCAGCGCCTGCGCCGGGATCACCGTGGCGTTATTCAGGATGTTGGTTTGCAGACGCAGGTTGACGAACTGATTAGCAAACAGCGATTCATCTTCATTCGGGAAAGTGGCTTTCAGCTCAATGGTGCCAGTGCTGGTATCGATCTGGTTGCTGATGAACTGCACGCTGCCTTCAGCCAGCTGGGTGCTGTTGTCCTGATCAAAAGCCACTGCGGGCAAACTCTGCCCATTGTGCAGCGCTTTGGTGAGTTGCGCGATATTGCTCTGCGGGACGCTGAAGGTCACGGCTGCGGGCTGCATCTGCGTCACCACCACAATGCCGGTGGTATCGGTGGTTTGCACCATATTGCCCGGATCAACCAAACGCAGGCCAACACGACCGCTAACTGGCGAGGTGATGCGCGCGTACTCAATATCCAGCTTTGCACTGGCGATCTGCGCCTGATCGGCTGCCACTGCACCTTTGTACTGCCCAACGGTGGCCGTTTGCGTGTCGAGATCCTGGCGTGACAACGAGTCCTGGGCCGCCAGCTTTTTATAGCGAGCCAAGGTCAGCTCAGCGCTTTTCAATAACGCCTGGTTTTGATTGAGATCGCCCTGATACTGCGCCAGTGTCGCCTGATAGCTGCGCGGATCGATCTGCGCCAGCAGCTGTCCGGCCTCGACTTTTTGCCCTTCGGTAAAGAAGACTTTTTCCAGTTGGCCCGCCACACGACTGGTGACGGTGACGCTGGCATTCGGGATCACCGTGCCCAGCGCATTGAGATACACCGGCACATTGGCCGTGGTGGCCACACCGCTATGCACCAGCGTGGCACCGCCGCCCATCATCGCCATACCCGGCGGGCCGCCTGCGCCCCCGCGATGACCACCCTTTCCTCCCCCTGGAGGCATACCACCCGGCGCACCGCCGTGTCCGCCCACTACGCGCCAAATCACGCCAGCCACGATCAACACAACAAGTAAAATGAGTAGCCATTTCAGCCAGTGGAAACGCGATCTGCGAGGGGAATTAATTGTCATCGGACTCTTCAGATAAACAGGAAAATGGAAAATCCCCTGCAATGTCAGGGGATTATTTCAAAAGAAATCATCACTGCTTGTATTATCAGCTGAAGTGCCATGGAATTTCCATGGAGAAACCGTAAGGGTAACGTTAAGGCACTCAGGCCTTCCAGCCGCCTCCCAACGCCTTATACAAGGTGATTTTCTCGCTCAACTGGCCCAGATGCGCACTGATTAACGACTGCTGCGAACTGTAAAGCGATCGCTGGGCCACTAATACATTGAGATAATTGTCTACGCCTTGCTTAAAGCGCATTTCGGAATAGTCGTAATCGCGCTGGTTGGCGCCGACCTCCTGTTGCAGCGCTGTCAGCTGATCCTGCCAGGTATCCTGACCGGCCAGCGCATCATTGACCTCTTTGAAGGCGGTTTGAATCGCTTTCTCATAGTCAGCAATTTCAATGCGTTTCTCAATGTGCGCGATGTTGAGATTTGCCTCGTTTTTGCCGCCGTCAAAGATGGGGAGATTTATCGATGGCACGAACGACCAGGCACCGGTTCCGCCGCCCAGCAAACTGCCGAGCGAGCTGCTGGTTGAGCCGCCAGAGGCCGTCAGGGTGATGCTCGGGAAGAAGGCCGCGCGCGCTGCGCCAATGTTGGCATTCGCCGCTTTCAGGCTATGTTCCGCCGCCATAATGTCCGGGCGACGCGTCAGCAGATCAGATGGCAAGCCCGCCGGCGTGGCCGGGAACTGCCAGTTGGCGTCCAGCGTCGCGTGGGACAGCAAGGTGGCGGGCAGATCGGTACCCACCAGCAAGCGCAGCGCATCCACATCCTGACGTACCTGACGCGTATAGCTTGCCACATCCGCCTGGGCAGCCCGCACGGTGCTCTCTGCCTGCGCCAGATCCTGATCGCTACTGGCCCCGCCGTTATAGCTGAGTTGCGTCAGACGATACGACTCCTGCTGACTTTTGGCGGTATTTTGCGCCAGATGCAGCAGATCGTTATCCGAACTCAAGGTCAGCCAGGCGGTTGCCACCTCAGAAATTAGCGAGATGCGCGTGGCGCGTTCGGTCGCGGCGGTGGACAGATACGTTTCCTGCGCCTCATCCCGCAGGCTCTGCAAACGACCAAAGAAGTCCAGCTCCCACGAAGTGACGCTCAGTCCGGCGTTAAGCTCGTGATAGGTCACCGCTCCGGTGGTCTTGGTGTTGTAGAGGTTGGCCGGTTCATGCGCCGAGGTCTGGCTGGCGGTAGCATTGATTGACGGCATTAACGCCGCGCGCTGCACCGTAACGCTCTGCTGCGCCTCTTCGACATTGAGCGCCGCGACCCGCAGGTCACGGTTGTTGTCGAGTGACAGCTGAATCAGGTTGCGCATCGTGGCGTCAGTGAAGAAGTTCTGCCACGGCAGATCCGCCACGTTGCCCACCGACGTGGGCTGATCGTACTTCGCGTCTACCGGCATTGCGGGGCGCTGATAATGGGGCGCCAGCGTACATCCAGCCAGCGCCATGGCCAGCGGCAGCAGCGCCATACGGAAAGTTTTAGTGTTCATGCGTTGTCACCTCTGCGGATGCTTTTTTCTTGCGGGCGAAGAACTGCGATACCACCACGTAGAACATCGGAACAAAGAAGATGGCGAGGAATGTAGCGGTGATCATCCCACCCGCTACCGCCGTACCAATCGAGTGCTGGCTACCTGCGCCTGCGCCGTTAGAGATAGTCAGCGGCAGCACGCCGAGAATAAACGCCATCGACGTCATGATAATCGGTCGGATACGCAGCCTCGCGGCTTCCACCGCTGCCTCGACCAGCGTTTTGCCTTCCCGTTCGTGCAACTCTTTGGCGAATTCCACAATCAGAATGGCGTTTTTCGCCGCCAGTCCCACCGTGGTGAGTAAGCCCACCTGGAAGAAGACGTCGTTCTGCAAGCCGCGCAGCAGCACGGCACTGATAGTGCCGAGAATGCCGAGCGGCACCACCATGATCACCGAGAAGGGAATGGACCAGCTCTCATAGAGCGCGGCCAGACATAGGAACACCACCAGAATCGAGATGATATACAGCTGCGTGGTCTGGTTGCCGGAAGCCTGCTCTTCATAGGAAATGCCGTACCACTGCACGCGGAAGCCTTTTGGCAACTGCTTCGCCAGCTGTTCCACCGCTTTCATAGCTTCACCGGTACTCTGCCCTGCCGCAGGCGATCCGAGGATCTCTTCAGAGGTCAGGCCGTTAAAGCGTTCGAAGTGTGGCGATCCGTAAACCCATTTGCCGCTGGCGAAGGCGGAGAAGGGCACCATGGTGCCGCTGCTGTTGCGGAAGTACCATTTATTAAGATCGGATGGCGTGACGCGCGAATCGGCTTTCCCCATCAGGTAGACCTCTTTCACACGACCGTTATACATAAACTGATCGATATAGCTCGAACCCCACGCCACTGACAGCGTGTTGTTGATGTCGGTCATGCTCAGGCCCAACGCGCTGGCCTTCTCGTCATTGATCTCCAGCTGATACTGCGGCTCATCTTCCAGCCCGTTCATGCGCACCTGCGCCAGATGTGGATCTTTGTTGGCCAGATCGATTAACTGGTGCGTGGCATCCATCATCTGCTGATGAGTATGCGCGCCCGTATCCTGCAGATAAAGATCGAAGCCGGTGGCGTTACCCAACTCCATGACCGCAGGCGGCACCATGGCGAAGATTTTGGCGTTTTTGTAGTTGGCAAAATGCGCCATCACACGGTTCGCCAGATCCTGCACGCTTTGCCCGCTATGGGTACGATCGCTCCAGTCCTTCAGGCGCACAAACGCCATGGCATTACTCTGACCACGACCAGCAAAGTTAAAGCCCGCCACGCCAAAGGTAGTGGTGACCACCGAAGCCTCATTCTTCTGCAGGTAGTCATTGAGATCGTTGATCACCTGCTGCGTACGCTGTGAAGAGGCGTTAACCGGCAGCGTCATCTGCACCATCATCAAGCCCTGATCTTCTGCGGGCAAGAAAGTGGTGGGCACACGCGTGAACAAAAAGCCCGTCACGCCGACGATCACCAGGTAGATCACCAGGAACAGGCCGCGACGGGAAATAACGTTGTTAACGCCGCGCGTATAATGCATCGCGCCGCTGTCGAACTTACGGTTAAACCAGCCAGCAAAACCGGTGGTCTTGTGCTCCGCCGCCGAAGGTTTGAGCAGTGTGGCACAGAGTGCAGGGGTGAAGATCAGCGCCATGATCACCGACAGCGCCATCGCCGACACAATGGTGATCGAGAACTGGCGGTAAATCACCCCGGTCGAGCCGGAGAAGAACGCCATTGGCAGCAGCACCGCTGACAGCACCAGCGCAATACCAAACAGTGCGCCCTGTATCTGCTGCATCGACTTGATGGTGGCGGTCTTCGGATCGAGATGTTCTTCGTGCATCACACGCTCGACGTTCTCCACCACCACGATGGCATCATCCACCAACAGCCCTATCGCCAGCACCATACCGAACATGGTCAGGGTGTTGATGCTGTAACCGAAGGCCGACAGGATGCCGAAGGTACCGAGCAGCACCACGGGCACCACCAGGGTGGTAATCAGAGTGGCACGCAGGTTTTGCAGGAACAGCAGCATCACGAAGAACACCAGCACCACCGCTTCGATCAGCGTTTTCACCACTTCTTCAATCGAGGCGCTGACCACCGGGGAAGTGTCATACGGATACTGAATTTCAACATTATCCGGCAGCGAGTCTTTCAGATCGGCAATGGTCTGGCGCACCGCTTTAGCGGTATCCAACTCGTTCGCGCCGGTGGCCAGGCGCAGCGCAATACCTGCCGCTGGTTTGCCATTCATGGTGGCATCAATGCCGTAGCTCTGCGGACCGAGCGCCACGCTGGCGACGTCTTTCAAACGCACCTGCGAACCGTCACTGTTCACTTTCAACAGCACGTTTTCAAACTGCTGCACGGTGGTGAAGCGGGTTTTACCCAGCACCGTAGCCTGCGTTTTGGCGCCCTGAATGGTCGGTAACCCGCCGAGTGAACCTGACGACACCTGCACGTTCTGATTATCAATGGCGGTGGTGACATCGCTCGGCATCAGGTTGTACTTGTACAATTTGGCGGGATCGAGCCAGATGCGCATGGCATATTCCGAACCCAGCACCATAAAGTCACCTACGCCTGGCGTACGCGAGATCGGATCTTCCAGCTTCGACACCAGCATATCCGCGAGATCGCCGTTGCTCAGCTTGCCGTCTTTAGAGATCAGCCCGATGACCATCATAAAGTTCTTTTGGTACTTACGGATGCGGATCCCTTGCTGGGTCACATCGGTTGGCAACTGCGATTCCGCCAGCGAGACGCGGTCCTGCACCTGCACCTGGGCGATATCCGGATTGATGCCCTGGTTAAAGGTGGCGATGATCTGCGCACTGCCGTCCGAGGCACTGCTGGATTCCAGATAGCGCAAACCATCCAGGCCGTTCAGCTGTTGCTCAATCACCTGCACCACGGTGTTCTGCGTGCTTTCCGCGCTGGCGCCCGGATAGGTCACCGAGATCGACACTGCTGGCGGCGAGATATTGGGATACTGATTGACGGGCAAACTGATGGCCGCAATCCCGCCCACCAGCATCACGATAATCGCGATAACCCAGGCAAATATGGGACGTTCAATAAAAAACTTCGACATGCCGCCCCCTTATTGCGCCGCTGCGTCGGTCATCGACAGACTGACGGCATTGGCGGATGGCGTGTCATTGGTGCTGGCGGCAGTGGTAGTGACTTTTGCCCCAGCACGCACGCTTTGCAGATTGTTCACCACGACCTGTTCACCTTCACTCAGCCCGGACGTCACCAGCCATTCACCTTTGATCATCTCGCCGGTGTGAATACTGCGCTGCTCAATGGTGTTATCGCCTTTCACCACGTAGACATACGGCTGGCCTTTGGTGTCATGCATGATCGACTCCTGCGGCACCAGAATCCCCTGCTGCTGAATACCCTGCGGGAAGCTGGCGTGCACATACATGCCCGGGAGTAGCTCGTTATGGGGATTCGGGAATACGGCGCGCAGCACCACGGTACCGGTGGCGGTATCGACGTTCACTTCCGAGAACGCCAGTTTGCCTTGCTGCCCGTACTGACTGTTGTCTTCCAGAGAG
Organism: Pantoea sp. S61; assembly: GCF_016625145.1. Classification (NCBI taxonomy): domain Bacteria; kingdom Pseudomonadati; phylum Pseudomonadota; class Gammaproteobacteria; order Enterobacterales; family Erwiniaceae; genus Pantoea; species Pantoea sp. S61. Next base: position 122,031 of record NZ_JACVUO010000014.1, on the reverse strand, counting down.
AGGCCAACCGCAGCGGTATTGTCATCCACTTTGGCAATTTTGCCGTCGGCTAAGGCACGACGCAGACGCAGCAAGTCGGTGGATGACTCACTGACATCGACATAGATCGGATCAAGTTGAGTGATGGTGGCGAGATAGTCGGTCTGGCCGTTAGTCACCAGGGCACCGGCGGTATACAGCGAACGGCTGATATGACCCGAGATCGGCGCTTTCACCAGTGTGTAATCAAGATTGACCTTAGCGGTTTCCACATCGGCTTGTGCTTCACGTTCTGCCGCGACAGCATCGTCGTAAGTCTGCTGGCTGATGGCGTGGGCAGAAGCCAGCGGCTGATAGCGTTTTGCCACCATGGCATCGTTTTGCCAGGTCGCCATAGCTTTGTCGTAAGCGGCTTTATAGGTCGCCGGATCGATCTGATAGAGCGGCTGGCCCGCTTTCACTTCTCCGCCTTCGGTAAACAGGATTTTCTGGATCACGCCGCTGATCTGTGGGCGCACCTGCGCGGTGCGGACCGCCGTGGTGCGGCCAGGCAGTTGTGTCACCAGCGTGACGGGCTCAGATTTTAGGGCGATGACACCCACCTGGGGTGTCGCGGATGCAGCGGGCTTTGCTCCGCCCTGGTCACAGGCTGCCAGTAAAAACACCACGCTGGCAGAAAGAAGTTTCAGGCGCATAATTTTTCTCTGGATGAAAGGAGGGATAGTCACTGATGTGATGACATGCAAAAAATCATTGTAGGGAGGGAGTGATAAGGCGGTTGTTAAGGTTGCGTAAAATATATTTTCCAAAGGAAAATGGTAAACCTTTCGTGCCATAAATGGCTGTGAAATTTAGCTTTTTGCGGGTTTTCTTCGACATGGCGGTGCAATTTATTGTGCGTTTTGCCCTGGCAACATGACTTCAACTTCCGCGATGAATCGCGCCGCGACCCGATAGTGCAAAGTGGTTCATTACGCTCCCCCTTCATCTCGACCGCGCTAACCTTTCGGCTCAATCCCGCGACGACGCAGTTCGCGGCGCGCCAAATCTTTCAACCAGCACGATAGCGTGATGTTTTCATCCTCGGTGACTTCGCGCAGTTGGTCATGCAACTCCGGATGAATGCGTAACTGAAACGCCGAGGAGCGGCCCTCGCCTTTTGGCGTTCGGTCTTTGGTTTTTGGCATCGGGACACACCTCAACGAATGGCAATATAAAACGCCCCAAAGCCGCGCTACCAACACGGCAAGGGGCTGGCGAACCGAAATGGAATGCGGCATCGCGGCGCGTTACGCATAGGTTACACAGCAAGATATTTTTATGTTGGCGGGGAAGTGTTAAGACTCAGACAAGAGGTGTGAGCGAGTTCGCTCAGCGGTAAATTTCAGGTAAAAAAAACCCACGCATCCGCGTGGGTCGGTGCAACCGAACAGGGTGAATACCTGAGGACAGGTATTGCTGCCGCAGCAGCCGATCTTCACACCAATCAATACCTCTGGGACTTTTATCGTCGCCGAAAGTGGTGTGAGAAAACAGCCGCAAATCGCAACGGAGTTCGGCGAAATGCAACGAGGTGTGAAAAGCACCTCGCGGCAGTTACATCCTGATTTTACTAAGATTTATCCGAATTCGGTTTACTGTAGATGGCGTCAGGCGCAATGTTCATATGCTTCAGCACCGGCCCCATAATGCTGCCGAAAATCGGCGCCGCTACCGAACCACCAAAGTGATCGCCCGCTGTCGGATGGTTGACCATCACCACCAGCGCCACCTCAGGATGGCTGGCAGGGGCAATACCGGCGGTGTAGTTGACGTAACCGCCATCGTACTTCCCACTGGTGCCCATTTTCTCTGCGGTACCGGTTTTGGTCGCCAGGCGGTAACCCGGCACAGCGGCTTTGACGCCGGTACCGCCAGGCAATACGTCACTCTCCAGCATGTGCACCACGGTTTGCACGATTTGCGGATCGGCCACCTGCTTGCCCAACACCGGCGGTGTGACTTTGGTAATCGACAGTGGACGATATACGCCGTAAGAACCGAGCGTGGCGTATTCACGGGCTATTTGCAGCGGTGTGACGCGCAGGCCGTAGCCAAAGGCAAAGGTGGCGCGTTCAATATCCGCCCAGCGTTCACGGTGCAGCGGGAAGTAGCCCACGCTCTCGCCGGTTAACCCGAGCCCCGTCGGCTTACCCAGGCCAAACGCCTGATAGGTGTTCACCAGCGCTTCAGCAGGCATCGCCAGCGCAATATGCGAGACGCCGATATCACTCGATTTCTGCAAAATACCGGTCATGGTCAGGCGTGGCCAGTGGCCGACGTCACGAATCAAGTGGCCGTTGACGCTGTAGGGTGTGGTATCGATCACCGAGTCGGCACGCACCAGATGACGCTCCAGCCCCTCCATCACCACCAGCGGTTTCACCGTGGAGCCGGGTTCGTAGCTGTCATTGATCGCCGTGTTGCGCATCTGTGCTGGCGTGGCGTTATCGAAGTTGTTGGGGTTGAACGAAGGATAGGAAGCCATCGCCAGGATCTCGCCCGTATCGATTTTGATCAGCACTGCCGCACCGGAATCCGCTTTATTCAGCAACACGCCATCGCGCAGCTTGCTGTAGAGGGTGAACTGATCAAACTTATCAATACTCAGCTGTACCGTTGGCGGCTGCTTCGGCGGCTCGTAATCAAGCATGGCAACGATGTTGCCCTCTTTGTCCTGACGATAAACCTCTTTGCCCGGCTCGCCTTGCAGCACGTGGTCGAAACCTTTCTCCAGACCGTTCAGGCCATTGCTGTCTGCACCGACAATGCCAATCAACGGCGCAGCGGCTTCACTCATTGGATAGAAGCGGCTGTCGTTGTATACCGAGCTGATGCCCTTCAGGTGCAGTTCGGCGATGTCTTTGGCGATGCCCAGTTCGATTTTACGGCCAAGATAGAGGAAGCGTTTTTTCGGGTTCGCGGTGATCTGCTCACGCAACTCTTCCGGACGTAAGTTCAGCGCCGAGGCAAGATATGTCCATTTGGCGTTGGTGAAGTCGGGATTGGCTTCCAGCACGCGCATCGGGTCGGCGATGATATCGCGCGCCGGTACGCTCAGTGCCAGCGCCTGGCCATCACGATCCAGTAAGGTGCCACGGTTGGTGGGCAAGGTGACGGTGCGCAGTGAACGCTGATCGGCCTCGTGCTCCAGCATCGGATGCTTAATCAGCTGCAGGTCGCCGACGAAGATCAGCAGCAACACCATGCAGCTGAAGACACCCAGACAAATCAGGCGAAAACGAAACGGGTTAAATGGGGCTTTGATCTGGTCTTTTCCCAGAAGTTTTTTTATACGGGGCATAGCATTCCGCTGCAATAAACAGTTTTTTCAAGCTTGTTATCCGCAGTTATAAAGAAAGGTAAAGCGAGTTGACAGGAAAACTGTGTTTCAGTTCGTTAGCGCGAGCGACAGGCAAAAAAAACCTGCGCATCTGCGCAGGTCGGTGTAATCAAGAAAACTTTTTGATGTTCACCCATCAATACCTCTGGGACCCTGACTGTAGCAAGGTGGCATGACGGTTCTCCATCTCTCAAACGCAACAGTTACCCGCAAAATGTAACCAGCGGTGAGATTGTTAGCACCCCATTCACATCAGGTGTTTTTTGATTTCCACCAGGCAACTCATGGCGTTAGGGCCTTGCGTCAGTGACGAGGTGCCAATGTCCAGCGTCAGCACATTGGGGTTACCGGCACGGTCCCACGGCTGCCAGGCACGGCCGAATCCGGGATCAAACCAGGCGCCGGTGGAGATAATCACCACACCTGGCATTAAGCCATCGGTCATACGCACACCGGCCAGCATACGGCCACGCGCATTACTGACTTCGATTTCGTCGCCATCCACAATCCCACGCGCACTGGCGTCCTGCGGATGCATATATAAGGTTTCACGTCCGGCAGTTTTATTCGCCTGCACCGTGGCAGTCGCGTCCATCTGGCTGTGCAGCCGATCCGAGGGCTGAATCGAGATCATATGCAGCGGGAAATCCTCGCTCAGCGGTGCGCCCAACCACTCCTGCGGCTCACGCCATTCAGGATGTCCGGCAAAATCTTCCAGTTGATAATCGGCGATGGTCTGGCAGAACAGCTCGATTTTGCCACTGGCGGTCTGGATCAGATGGGCCTGCGGGTTGGCGCGGAAATCATCCATAAACACGTACGGCTTGCCGCCTTCCGGGATCTCAACAAAGCCGCGCTGCCAGAATTCACCAAACTCCGGGAAGTGAATATCTTTGCGCGCGTGCGCCACCGCACACTGCTGATACAGGTGTTCAATCCACTGCATCTCATTGCGCCCTTCGGTGAAGACATCGCGATAACCGAGGCGATCGGCGATATCTGCAAAGATATCGAAATCGTTACGCGCCTGATGTTGCGGTTTCACCGCCTGATGCATCGCAAACACAAAGCGATCGCGTGAAGATCCGCCGATGTCGTTGCGCTCCAGCGTGGTGGTGGCAGGCAACACGATATCCGCCATCTGCGCCGCCGGGGTCCAGACGATATCCTGCACGATCACGGTATCCGGGCGCTGCCAGCCTTCCACCAGGCGGTTGAGCTGCTGATGGTGGTGGAACGGATTGCCACCCGCCCAGTGCACCAGATGGATATCGGGATAGTGCAGGGTTTCGCCCTGGAAATTGTAAGGCTGGCCGGGATTAAGCAGCATATCGCTGATGCGCGCGACCGGAATCGAGAAGTTGCCGGGATTCGGCCCGGTGCTCATCATCGGCGCGGGCCCTTCCTGACGCGGATTACCGACGCTGTTCATCGAACCGTGACCAAAGGAGAAACCGCCGCCCGGCAAGCCTGGCTGACCCAGCATCGAGGAGAGTGCGATCATCATCCAGTACGGCTGCTCACCGCGATGAGCACGCTGTACCGAGTAAGAACAGGTGATAAAGCTGCGTTTGCCAATCAGCTGCTGTGCCAGCAACGCGATACGCGCCGCCGGAATCCCGGTGATGGCACTCGCCCACGCCGGCGTTTTGGCGATACCGTCGCTCTCGCCTAACAGATATTCTCGCAGTTGCGGCCAGCCGGTGCAGTGGCTGGCAAGGAAGCTTTCGTCCAGCGCATTGCGGCGCGTAATCTCATAACCGAGCGCCAGCATCAGCGCCACATCGGTATTCGGGCGAATCGGAATCCACTCAGCATTGACGAAGGCTGGGCAGTCATCGCGCATCGGGCTGATGTTGATGATCGGTGTGCCTTTGGCGGTGAGCTGCTCCAGTGCCGGTTTCAGGCTGTGCTGTCCGGCCCCGCCCGACGCCACTTGGGCATTTTTCAGCGCCAGGCCACCGAAGGCGATAAAGATGTCGGCATGTTCCACTACGCTCGGCCAGTCGGTGACGCGGCCGGTGAGCGGCATATAGGTGCCAATCACATACGGCAGGAAGAACTGCGCTGCGCCCCAGCTGTAGTTGCCCTGCTGGTCCACCCCGCCGCCGCCCTGGAAGTAGAAACGACGGATCAGGGTGCGCGCATGGTTAACGCGTCCCGCCGAGGACCAGCCGTAGGAGCCGTTGAAAATACCCGATGCGCCGTAGCGATCGCGCACGCGGCGATTCTCTTCAGCCACCAGATCCAGTGCGGTATCCCAATCCACGGCGACAAAATCTTCACGACCACGCAGCGTGCGATCGCTGTTCTCACGCGACTTTAGCCATGAACGACGTACCATTGGCTGGCGGATACGCTTATCCGAGTAGACCAGTTCCGGGATGGTGTTGAGCATCGGCGAGGGATCGGCGTCAGCAAAAAAGGGTTCACAGCCAATCAGGCGGTCGTTTTCCGTGACGGCAGTAAATGCGCCCCAGTGCGCCAGGTGTGGCACGCGTGTTTTCATGGTTATTGGGTCCGGCAGGCAGGTGTGAATCGTGCTGGTAGCATACCATGAGGCGATAGCAGGGCTAAAGCCAGTCTGTGACCGCCTGATTTTCCGCACTTTTGCGACAGCGCTGGCATTCTCGCGGGTTGCTACAGGTACTGTTTTCCGTAACACTGATGGGATGTGTAAACGTTTTCCCGGATGCAAGTAACCGCATGGCTACCATTAAGGATGTTGCCCGCATGGCCGGGGTATCGGTCGCGACCGTTTCCCGCGTCATCAATAATTCGCCCAAAGCCAGCGAGAGTTCACGCCTCGCCGTGACCCAGGCAATGGAGCAGTTGCAGTATCACCCGAACGCCAATGCACGCGCGCTGGCGCAGCAATCCACCGAAACCCTTGGTCTGGTGGTGGGTGATGTTTCCGACCCCTTTTTTGGCGCTATGGTCAAAGCGGTTGATGAAGTCGCAGGCGCAACCGGTAACTTTCTGCTGATTGGTAACGGTTACCATGTCGAGCAAAAAGAACGTCAGGCGATTGAGCAACTGATGCGCCATCGCTGTGATGCGTTGGTGGTGCACGCCAAAAAAATTCCTGACGCCGATCTGGAAGTGCTGATGAAGCAGGTGCCGGGTATGGTGCTGCTGAATCGCCTGCTGAAAGGCTTTGAGTCGCGCTGTATCGCGCTGGATGACCGTTACGGTGCCTGGCTGGCGACACGCCATCTGATCCAACAAGGCCATACGCAAATCGCCTTTATCTGCTCGACCCACCCGATTTCTGACTCCGAAGACCGCCTGCAGGGCTATTACGATGCGCTAAAAGAGCACGGTTTACCGTCTAACGACCGCTTAGTGGCGTGGGGCGAGCCGGATGAAGTCGGGGGTGAACAAGCGATGACGGAATTGCTGGGGCGCGGTAAGCAGTTCACGGCGGTGGCCTGTTACAACGATTCAATGGCCGCCGGTGCGCTGGCAGTGCTGAGCGACAACGGTATTCGCGTGCCGGAAGAGATGTCACTGATTGGTTTTGATGATGTGCTGGTCTCACGCTATGTGCGTCCACGTTTAACTACGGTGCGTTACCCGATTGTCACCATGGCGCAGCAGGCGGCACAGCTGGCACTGGCGTTAGCCAACGGCACGGAAATGCCGGAAGTGACCAATATGTTTAGCCCGACGCTGGTAAGAAGGCATTCGGTGAGCGGGCCAGGTTGATAGAGATAAAGCGCCGTACAATGTGTTGCGGCGCAATTTTTTGCGCATCGGCCAGTAACGCTATCGCTGCGAATGAGCGCGATAAATCCCGCCGCTAAGGTTCACAGCGAAAAGTTAAAGCACCGTGTGATGTGTAGCGGCGGTCGGTGACGAATCACAAATCCTGCGAATAAACCTTCACCCGCACATCCGGGAACTCCAGCGCGTCACACTGATACTGCCAGCCAAAGCGCTCATAGTAGCCGCCGAAAGTTGACCACAGCCACAGCTTTTCATGCCCGCGCTCGCGGGCATAATTCAACACATGCTGCTGCAGCGCTTCGCTCAAGCCATTGCCGCGCGCAGGTTCATCCACATACAACGCGGCAATCCACGGATAGAGATCCTGACGGCTGATCAAATCACAGCGCCAGAACCCGACCGTGCCCAACGGCACATCGCCATCCAGCGCCACAAAGGTCACCGGATACTCGGCGCCGTTCAGACTGCTGCGCACAATGCTGTCGTAAAATTCGCGGGATGTTCCCTCGCCAAACGCCTGCCACAGCCAGTCGGTGATATGGCTGGCGTGATGTGGGACTTCACTGAGTGGAACAATCTTGATCACATCAGCTCCAGCGCCAACAGCTCCTGAATGGTCTGCGCACGACGAATCTCACGCGGGCTGCCGTTCTCGAACAGCACTTCCGGAATCAGCGGACGGCTGTTGTAGTTGGACGACATCGATGCGCCGTACGCGCCGGTATCGTGGAACACCAGATAATCGCCGACCTGCGTGGCTGGCAACGCACGGGTTTCGACTTTACCGCCTTCCAGTTGGGTGAACACATCGCCCGACTCGCACAGCGGACCGGCCACCACGCTCTCAACGGTTGCGTCGCTCAGCGCGCGACCATCGGCTGGCAGCACGGAAATATGGTGATAGCTGCCGTACATGGATGGACGCATCAGATCGCTGAAACCGGCATCCACCAGCACAAAGTGACGGCTGCCCATCTCCTTAACCGCACGCACCTGAGACACCAGTACGCCAGACTCTGCCACCAGGAAACGGCCAGGTTCAATTTCCAGTTTCACCGGATGACCGAGATGCGCCGCGATGCGGTCACGCGCACCACTCCACAAGCCGAAATAGTGCTGCGTATCAATGGCTTCTTCGCCGAAACGGTATGGAATCGACAAACCACCACCCGCTGAAATGGCTTCCAGATCCTGGCCAAATTCGATGACCTGATCGACCATCGCGTCACACACCTGCTGCAGGTGGCCATAATCGACACCGGAACCAATGTGCATATGCAGGCCCACCAGTTTCAGGCCGTGCTGCTGAATCGCCGCCAGCGCCAGCGGCAGATCACTGTGCCAGATGCCGTGCTTGCTGTTCTCACCACCAGTGTTGGTTTTCTGGCTGTGACCATGACCAAATCCCGGGTTGATGCGCAGCCAGACTTTATGGCCTGGTGATACAGCCCCAAGCTGATGCAACATGTCTACGGAACCGGCGTTGACCGGCACTTTCAATTCCGCGATACGCGCCAGGGTTGGCTGATCAAAAACGTCAGCGGTAAAGACGATATCTTCGCCACCCGGTTGGAAACCGGCGGCCAGGGCGCGTTCAATTTCACCCAGTGAAACGGAATCTACTTTTACGCCAGCGGCACGCATCAGACGCAGAATGTGAATGTTTGAGCAGGCTTTTTGCGCGAAACGCACCACGTCAAAGGCGCTCAACTGCGCAATACGCTGCTGAATAATCGCGGCATCGTAAGCCCAGAATGGCCCAGCATAGCGCTGCGCCAGCGGCAATAAATTGTCGGCGGTCAGTGCCGTTTCGGTGTTGTTCAGTGGACGTGGCATCTTAATTCTCCTGTGTCTTTGCGGTTATTTAGCCACAGCCAATCGATTCAGAAAAATATCTGTTTTAGGGTCAGCTATGCAAATATGATATGGAATTGCAGAGAGGATTTATGGCAAAGATTAACTGGCGACATATCGAAATTTTTCATGCGGTGATGACCAGCGGCAACCTGACGCAGGCGGCTGCATTGCTGCATACTTCACAGCCGACGGTGAGCCGCGAGCTGGCGCGGCTGGAGCAGCAGCTGGGTCTGGAGCTGTTTGAGCGAGTGCGTGGACGTTTGCAGCCCACGGTGCAGGGTTTACGGCTGTATGAAGAAGTTCAGCGATCCTGGTACGGCTTAGACCGCATCATGGATGCCGCCGAAGGTTTGCGCCAGTTCCGCCAGGGTGAGCTGTCGATTGCCTGCTTGCCAGTATTTTCGCAATCGCTGTTACCTCCCCTGCTACAGCCTTTCCTGCAACGCTATCCGCAGGTTAGCCTGAACATCATTCCGCAGGAGTCGCCGCTGCTGGAAGAGTGGCTGTCGGCACAGCGCTACGATCTGGGTCTGACCGAAACCCAGCATGCCCCGGCAGGCACCGAGCGCGTACCGCTGCTGACCTGCGATGAAGTGTGCGTGCTGCCGCCACACCATCCGCTGTGCCAGCGTGAGGTGCTGACGCCGCAAGATTTTCAGGGGGAGAATTACGTCAGCTTGTCGCGCAGTGATAGCTATCGCCAGCTGTTGGATTCGCTGTTTCATGAACAAGAAGTGGAGCGCCGTCTGGTACTGGAAACACACAGTGCGGCATCGGTGTGCGCGATGGTGCGCGCCGGCGTGGGGATTTCGATTGTGAATCCGCTGACGGCGCTGGATTACGCCGACAGCGGTGTGGTGATGCGTAAATTCAGTGTCGCGGTGCCGTTCACCGTCAGTCTGGTGCGGCCACAGCATCGCCCGGCCTCAGCGCTGGTTGATCACTTCTGCGACCACCTGCAGCAGCAGGTGGCCACCTTTAACCAACGCATTGCTGAGCGTCTGGTTTAAGCGCGTACCGCTTCGCCCTGCCCGCCCGACTTACGGAAGGTGATCAGGCAGATGACCAGACCGACCACCGCCAGTGCAGCGGCGGCGACCGGCACTGACGTCAGGCCGTAGCCTTTATCGATCACCGCGCCGCCGACCCAGGCACCGAGCGCATTACCGACATTGAACGCAGAGATATTCAGCGTGGAGACCAGGTTAGGTGCGTCTTTACCGTGGCGCACCACATTAATCTGCAAGCCCGGTACGGTAGCGAAGGTCGCCATCGCCCACAGGAACAGCGTGATCTCCGCCAGCCACAGCGCGTGGCTGGTCCAGCTGAACAGCAGCGAGAACACCGCAATCAGCACAAAGCTAAGAATCAGGCTGAAGGAGACTTTCCAGTCGGCCAGCTTGCCGCCGAGGATGTTTCCGACGGTTAAGCCCGCACCAATCAGGAACAGCGTCCAGCTCACGCCGCGATCGGTGATGCCCGTGACCTGCAACAGCAGCGGCGCGATATAGCTAAACAGCGCAAACATCGCAGCAGCAAAGAACACCGTCATCAGCAGCGACAGCCACAGTTTGCCATTCGCCAGCGCGCTGACTTCACTCGCCAGATGCACCGGTTTCTCTTCTTTGTTGGTCGGAAGACTGACAATCAAGGCGATAAAGGCGAGGATGCCGATGATCGCCACGCCCCAGAAGGTGGCGCGCCAGCCAAACAGCTGACCAAACCAGGTACCGAGCGGCACGCCCAGCACGTTGGCGAGAGTTAAGCCGGTGAACATCAACGCCACCGCCGATGCCTGACGGCTAGGTGCCACCAGACTCGCTGCCACCACCGAGCCGATACCAAAGAAGGCGCCGTGGCACAGTGCGGTGACCACACGCGCCAGCATCAGCAGGTTATAGGTGTACGCCAGCGCACACAGCACGTTGCCGATAATAAAGATGATCATTAACAGAATCAGAGTACGTTTACGCGGCAGCTTCGCCGTCAGCAACGCCATGATCGGTGCACCGATGGCCACGCCCAGTGCATAACCACTGATTAGCCATCCTGCTGAAGGAATTGTCACCTGCAAATCGCCCGCCACTTCCGGCAGCAATCCCATAATCACGAATTCCGTGGTGCCGATGGCGAACGCACTCAGCGCCAGCGCCAGTAATGCAACAGGCATAACACACTCTCCTAAAATGTTTTGCAGGCGGGCCGCACGGCGAACGCAATGCGGTTACAACGGACGCATACCCTAATTCTTTTGAGTTGCAGGCAGGGGCAAACGAGACGATCCCGATGAGCTGGCTTAAATCAGGGATTAAAATGAGCGATATCAGCCAACTTATCTGCAACCCAAACGATGACGGGTTTTATTATTTGAACTGCGTCACATTCTGATTAAAGCACAGGCTTGGCAGCTCAACCAGCCTCTGTGCTGCAAGGCATTTTTGCTTGCAACGCAATAATCCCTGCACGGGAAAGTGACTACAGCTGACCACTGAGACAGATGGCACTTTTCACGCTACGCTTGATTCAGCTGTGATCGTTGTCACAGCAATTCAGCTTTCGGCGAGAAATCAATCAGTAAAGGATGCGCGCGCATTGCCGATACCTCAACCAGTTACGCGGTGATGCGGTGTCAAAAAATGCAGGGGGAACACCTATGCGATGGCTGATCGCACTGACAGTGGGTTGCCTGAGCGGCTGCTCCGTGGGGCACTATGAGTACAGCAAAGAAGCCGCAAAACGCGTCGATATGACCGTGACCGGCATTCCTACTGTGCTGGGCATTGGCGCGCTGGGCACCACCATTCCACTGACACCCGAATACAGTTTGACGGCCGCGCACGTGGCGAAATATTCGATGTATCGGGTGAAAGCCTGGCATCCTGAGTGCGATATCGCCGTGGTGTATCACAAGAACAGCGAACCCAATCTTCCCCCGCCGTTCCGCAACAGCCATATCGGCGACAACGTCAATCTATACGGTTACAGCTTTATCTCGGCGATGCCGGTGGCGTCGAGCGGCAAGAATTTGATCAACACCACGCTGGCCAATGACTGGAATAAACCGAGTTGTGTGGTGGTGGCCGCGAATGCCGGTGTAGTGAAAGGCATGTCGGGCGGTGCGGTGTACAACGCCAGCGACGATACGCTGGCGGGGGTAATTGTCGGCTACAGCAGCGCGATTGACGACAATAAAAGCGGTAAGACCTTGTATAAGGATGTGGCGCTGTATGTGCCCTATTCGCGTTTTCAGGTGTGGCTGGACAACGTCGTGAAGTCGTAGTGAACTGACTTCCCCCAACCGTTCTCTCGGGAAGAATCAGTTATAGGTCACCATCATTTCTGCCGTTGCGGTGACGCGGCCGCTGGGTAAATCACTGCCGCCAGAACAGAGCCGCCAGACAAGTGGATGGGAATACGATTGATTTAATTGCGATCGGTAAATCTCGCCAATTTTAATTTCTGCATTGTCAAAGGTGATGCCCTGATTGGTACCGCAGCGGCCATCATAGGTGACGCCACCAAGGCTGCCGGTAATATAGCCACCACCCTGATCAAGTTTCAGACGATATTTATTACCTTCGTGCAAACCGCTTAATGCTTTAAAACGCACATTAATATTCGTGTCAATGCCGCGACCAGCATCCTGGGTGCAGGTCACGCCCATATGGTGATTCACTTTTGCCAGCTCACTATCTTTTTTGAAATTCTGTTCCGCCGCGCCGAAATTAATGGTGGTCGGCGTATTGATAGTGCATTCCAGCGTGGATACACGAATCGGAATGGCGGCAGGGATGACGATGTTATATAGCGTTCCGCCACCTAGCGACATCGCGCGCATTATCGGGATACTCGGCGAACCCGTTTTTTGCGTGCCATCGGTGACCAGCATCCACTCGCCGCGTATTTCATAGCTTTTGTTACCGGCATCCCTAAAAAAACCATAGTCTGTTTTATCAACGGGAGAAAGGCACCAGTGATAAGGAATAGTACCGGGGCTGGTCATGCTGTAGCCCAGATTCGTGGTTGCATAACTGCCTTCCGGGGTGATTTTTCCCGTCAGGATTTCATGCTGATAACTCCCATTGCGATATCCGGTATAGCTGGCTGTTGCGGTAACGTTGGGTGCTAAACCAATACCCTGCGCAATCGGCAACGCCCAGATGCCGTTGATTTGTTTTAAATCCCCCTGAGTAGCACAGCGTAAATGAGGCCCAATCGCCGCCACGCCGGTGCTGGCAAAAGCATCACTATAGACTTGAGGCTGAGTCTCACTGACATTAATCAGCAGCCCGGTCGGGAATATCCCTTTATCTTTGCCAATGGTGATTTGGCCGCTGGCAATATGCGGCTGTAAAGTGAAAAGAAGCGCTGCACTAAGCATGCTGATTTTCACGCTGGAGCCGGTTTTTAGTTTCATGGTTTTCCCCTATTCGCACTCTGCTTTCACAATACGAATCGGGTTATTCGCGGAGGGAGCAGAAATATTCTTGAGATTAAATTTCACCTGACATTGCTGTTCTGAACGTTTACCCCATTTGACCAACAGCCTGCCCTGCTCGGGTAATCCGCTCATATACAGTTGACCGGCATCGCCGACCAGGCCGCTGTTCACTTCGCTATCCGTCACGTCAATCACGCTTGCGGTCGCATCAAAAGGAATCGACTTGTCACGGCGCTGTAGTGTCAGTAATGCCTGATAACCCACCTTCGTGGCGAAGTTCGCTCGAACAACCGCACCTTTAGTGGGATAGACCGCCACGCTAGAGTCGGTGAGATCGACGTTTTCTGGCAGGGTAGAAGGATCCAGTGAAATATTGTTGAGCTGATAGTTGGTGAGATAAGGCACCACCGCAAAACCACGGCTGTCGATATAGCTGCCACCGTTGCCCACTTTCGCGCCCTGAGAACCCGGCGCACTAATAATGGCCACCGAGTTGCCAACCATTTTGCTGAGCGTCAGCCCTTCAGGGTGCAAAACAAACGCGCCGTTACCGCCGAGATTCATCGATTGGCTACCGCCTGAACGACTGTAACCGGAAGCCAGCGAGCCTTTACTTCCCGCATAAGCCAGGCTCAGTGACTGATGACTGCGTTGCTGTTGTTCGTTAGCCCAGCCCTGCATCACGCCATACGTCAGACGGCTGTCGAGCGCATTGCCGCTGATACCGGCCAGCTGCTGAACCTGACCACGATTATTGTGACTGGCCTGATAACTGGCATAGGTTTGACTCATGGCTGAGCGGGATGAAAACAGACTGAATGGAACGGTCGTATTGAAGGTAAGCGTGCGATTCTCCGGCCATTCGCCGTTGCCTTTGGTGCGCTCAATGTTATACGCCAGAGTGTAATTAATTCCGCGATAGCTACCGTTAAAGCCTGATGACAACGAATTGATGACCTGACTTCTGCCCCAGTAGTCGGTTCGTGAGGTGGAGAGATAGGCAGAACCGATGGCCCCGAGGGATTGACTGAGTCGGGCCTGAAAACTGGAACGCTGGCGATCGCGTGTCCACGGCGCCAAATCGTCATTGAGGCGAAAACCGCTGTTATTGTAATCAGCGAAACTGTAATAGCGACGAGTGGAATAGCGATAGGCCGCCAGATCGATTGCAGTGCCGGTACTCAGCAAACTTTTGGCATAGCGCAGACGATAAGATTGCCCATTTTGCGTGCTGTTGCTCCCGACAACCTTTGCATTGGAAGAGGTGATGTCAGCAGATATCGCGCCGATTGCACCGAGAGAAATTCCGCTTCCCGCCACCCATGAGTGATAGTCGCGCGATAATAGTGCTCCGCCATACAGCGTAGTATTGAAAGGTAAGCCATAAATTGCCGTTGCCTGAACAAAACGCGCAGCCAACGTGCCATTGGTCAATCCGCCATCATAACGACCGGCGGTGACCTCATACTTCAGGCTACCGGGGCGGCGCATAACCGGTACGGTAGAGACCGGAATAGTCTGGCTGTGCACGCGACCATCAGCCTCGGTAACATTCACGATCAGGTCACCGCCCGACCCCATCTGCCCAAGGTCTTCCAGACGAAACGGCCCCGGAGCGACATACGTCTGATAGATAATATTGTTGTTCTGCAGGACCGTGACGCGCGCGTTGCTTTGCGCAATCCCCTCAATCACGGGCGCAAAGCCCCGCATCACGTACGGCAGCATCTCATCCTGCGAGTTCAGCTTCATGCCGCGGAAAGGCACACTGTTAAACACGTCACTGGCGGTACTGCTTTCTCCTGCCATGACCTCTGCTTTCCACGCGACAACATCACGCATGAGATAAGTATTGGCGAACTGAAATTTCTGCTGCGTCACGCTATTCCCAGTACCGAACTGACTCTGTGCGCGGTACCAATACAGATTGCTGCGCACCCGCCAGGCACCATAATTAGCCCCGCCGCTTAGGTTGCCAAACAGGTTGGAACTGGACCCTCGTTTTTCCTGCAAGGTGCGACTGCCGTTCAGGCTGTAATTCATGACAATTGCGGGAATACCGTGATCCCATTTTTCAGGTTTGATGGCGCTCAACGCGCTCGGCTGCATGGCAATTTGCGGAATACTGAGATCAAGCTGTAATGCAGAAAAATCAAACTTCACTCGCGCATGTTCAATCAGATTGCTTAATTGCGTGACGGGCTTATCCGCAGGCCAATCACGAAAAGCCGGTAAACCCTGCACGTTGACGCCCATTTGCTGAAGAAAGTCCGGCGTTAATTGCGCGACCACATTGCCACTGTTATCCGCTGCAAAAGCGATGGTGAACTGACCGACTTCATTCTGGTTAACAACGACCGTCACCAAATAAGTCCCCGCAGGCACTTTACCGGACGTTGCAAAGGCGCTCAGATCGAGTTCCTGAACATCAACGCCACTCAGTGTTAAAAATGCGGGATCAAAATAGTCTGCTGCATAAACTTCTTCGGGTTGCAGAACAAAAGTCACACTCGCCAGCAAGGCAAGCAGTCTGGGTTTGGGATGTTGTAATGTCATTTTTATCCGTTAACGACCGTCTCGACAGCGGCTTTTTTTTTTGGTGAGTCCTGGTGCTTCAGTGGTGTCAGCCAGGTGTCTTCATCAATTAATTGCCAGGTCACCTGACCTTGCGTGCCGGAGGGAAAATGGTATCCGCGCTCGCCTTTGGGAGGCACCATCAGGCGCCGTTGCGCTTTATCTAAGTCGTGGCTGCCCACACGCAGCATCGCGAACGTGAGCCAGTAGGGCGTGGGGTTGATGGCAATCAACTGATTGCCCTGCTTGCGAAAACGTAACGCATTCGATGCTTCTTCCACCGCATACCGCTTAAGCCCTTCCGGACGAAAAAACACTTTCATGCTGCTCACCACAGCCAGCGTGACGGTGTTGCTTTCAGCGTGCTCTGGTTGCGCGGGAATCGCTTTCATCGTCAGGTAAAAAACGGATTCACGATCGTCAGGTAGCGGCACATCGTTGCGTCGAATGCGCAAAGTGACATCACTGTGGGCATCCAGACGCTCTAACGGCGGGGGTTGCTATAAAGGGCAGCAGAAGATTGGCGCGATTATCGATATCCACATCACCCGTTTGGGCATCAACCGGACGGATCAGCGACTGCAATAACCACGCATTATCCGTTTTGTTGTAGAGGGTCTGCGTCACGCCCGACAGCGAGGTGGCGGTGAAAATGACACGTGTGTTGTAAAAGCTGATGCCAGTAGATTGAACCTCCTCTTCAGACGCCTTCGCCGTTGGCAAAACCGTGAGATTTAAGCAAAGTAAGCCCAGCGTCATCAGAGAACGACGCAGTAAGAAAGATGATCTCATCATGACTCCGTGGAGGGTCTAATCGCTGACTGACAAACGGGATGTAAGCTGCCGAAATCGTTTACCGCCTGCCAGCGCACGTGATTACCACTGCCAGCAATGAATTGAACACTGTGCGGTGCCAACATCATCGGCTGTGCGTCCAGATTGTGCGGTTTCCCATCGAATGTGAGCGTGCGCAGCGTGACATGCCAGCGCGAGGGGTTTTCAACCCGAATCTGGCGGTTGTTCTGGCTGAAGCGCAACAGGCAACTGACGTTGACCGGCGGTTCACCCAAAGCTGCGGGGCGGTAAAACATTTTCAGATTAAAACGCATGCTCACGGCCGTTTGCTGTGCAGCAGCACTCTGCTGCTGACTGGCGGGTATGGCCTGGATTGAGAGATAAAACACCGACTCTTTATCTTCAGCTAACGCGATGCCCTGGGAGAGAATGCGTAACGTCTGTTCCGTACCTGCTTCCAGACGGTATAACGGCGGCGTGATGAGGAACGGTGCTGGCTTGTTATCCTGGCTTGATGTGACGACCAGGCTTTGAATCAACCATGCTTTATCGCTGCGGTTCTTCACCGTCAGCGTTTGTAACTTATCGCTCGCGTTATAAATGACCCGGGTGTGGTTGAAACTAATGCCTCCCTTATCACCCAGCAGCGCGCCAAAGGCAGTGTTGCTCAGCAGCAGAAAGCTGAACGATCCCAAAATCAGGCAGCAAAAACGGTATCGGTTCACCTGATGGCCTCAAAGAAAATCAAGGGTGAAAGTGACGCTAGCGACCACTTGTCCACCTCTGGCGTTAGCGCACTGGGTGGCATCACCACAAGTCAGTCCGGCATAAAACGGGAGTTTTTGGTTATCAATATTTCCGCCGGTTTCCGTCAACGAGATGTCATCACTCGGGCTGAGTGCCCTGCTGGCATAAGTGGGTGGTACTGCACTGTTAACCAGCATCACCCCGATGTTTTGCGCCGTAGAGGACGAATTGCGAAACACCCATTTATCCAGCATTTCACCCTGACCGCTGATTCTGATAATCGGGTTACTGACACCCGCGATAGTGCAGTTTTTTATCTCTAATTCGAACGGCTGTGGATTCACCAGGGTGTGTGCCGCCATCTCCGTAGCCAACGTGGTACCCAGGTTCATATGTGATTTGTCCAGGTTAAACTCGCAGGTGCCGTTCACCAGGAAAGCCGTGAAATTCAGCAACAGGGTATCGGCGTCAGAGGGGGGGAGATTCAGCGCTGCAGCCGCCAGTAGCAAGACACAGGCTCGCGACTTACGGCAGTGTTTGACTAAAGGCATGGTAGCCTCCGTGATCGTCAATGCTGACCCACTCCACTTTGCCTTTGGCATTTCTGACAGGCCAGGTATGGCTACCGAAGGGTGGCAGCATTTTTTCTTCGGCGTCATCCAGAGACAGGCGTTTACCTGCCACCCGAATATCGAGAAAACTGACGTGATAAGGCGAAGGGTTACTGATTATCAACCCGCTTCCATTAGCTTCAATTTTGAGATTGCGCTGAGCCGATAAAGCGTCGTCCGCGAGGTTTTTCGGTCGGTAAAAAAGCTTGATGCTTTTACCCACGCCAAAGCGTGTATCCCCTTTAATCAGACGCTGGCTTTCATCATCTTCTTTGCTTAGTGAGGCTGGAATCGCAGTGGTACGGAAATAAAATACAGATTCCCGATCGGTGGGCAATTCAGCCCCACGAAAACGAATACGTACCTGATGCTTGCTCTCAGCTTCCATCCGAAATAACGGCGGGGTGACATCAAAAGGTGCAGCTTGAGTTGATGCACTGAGGCGGCTTACAGAGGATTGCACCAGATAGACATTGGCGTCACCGCGATTGCGTAGCGTAGCGGTAATACTGTTCGCACCTTCAGGATAAATAAGTCGGGTAGAATTAATACCAAAGCCCGCCGCCTGGCTAATTTGCGGATTAATAAGCATAACCAGCGAAATTGAAAGCGGGAGCAGGAAACGAGACATGCTGAATCCTCGATAATAGCGGGCCAACTTGCGCCCGCGCTTATCAATCATTAGTTGTAATCGTACATAAACATAATTGGCGCTGAAACCATGCCACCAGTGATATTTGCAGCCGTACCGGTGTTAGCGACCAGCGCGGCGGTGAAGACCTGCGTCTGACCATTAATATCCCCGACGTTGGCATCTTTACCACCACCCGCAGCGCCTAAGAACTCCACCATACCCACTTTGTCGTAGGCTGAAATAATGTTTGCCCCGGCTTTCAATTGCACACCCGTGGTGGCGGTATCGTTGGCGTTAAAGACATCCGCATCCAGCGGCAGGGTTGGGCCCGTGACAATTAGACCCGCCACGCCAGCTTCGGGGGCGGTCGTGCTCAGGGTGCAATTCTCCAGACTCACGCTGAAAGTGCGTTCACTGCCGGTCACTGCTGTTTTACCCGTTGCAGGAAAATCACTCGCGGAGTAGTTACCCAGGTTCAGGGAGGGTTGGCTCATTTTGACATCACAGGTGCCGTGAGAAACGTTACCGATAATATCGATTTTCCCGCTGGCAGCAGCCTGAGCGGTCGTAGACGCGGCCATCATCAAAACAATGGGCGTCAGAACAAATAAAGACTTACGCATTTTTCTTTCCTTTGCGATTTATACAGGGATGAATTTCCTGCTTAAACTAAGCAGGAAAAAATAAACAACTTAATAAGGCTTGTTATTTCGGGTATCAGAATGATTTTTAATTAATGCTGATTGCGATGATCATCGACCTCTTCATCAGGCGGTGATAATAAAGCAAACATCTTTATCAAGTATTGTCATCGCACAACGAGCTTGTTGTAGTCGACAATTAATTTAACTGTAGGGGGATTACTACAAGAAGGATAAATAAATGAGGGCCATAGGGAGGTGTTATTTAATGCGTACAAACCAACAAGTCATTCTTACAAAAAGATATTACAGAGCCAGGAAGTAATGAGAGAGAGGAGATAACTATTACCCGATATTCCTCTCTTGTAAAAATAATGCGATGTCGGAAAAATGCGCTTACGCTGGCACCCAAGCCCCTTTTAACTGCACCTGCGGGAAACCGGCAGTCAGAATACGCAACTCGGCATCGCGCGGAGTGTTGTCGCCTTGCCCCTGAATGCTGACGATATCCTGCGGGCAGGCCGAGAATGCCACGAAGCAATCCATCTCAGCGCGCAGCACAATGTAATCACCCGGCTTGGTCACCACCGGCAATGTTTTCAGGGTAATACCGTCCGGCTGCACCTGAATATTCATAAAAATATTCAATGACGCCAGATTGCCGTGCGGCAGCTCGACACCTAACTCACGCATACCTTCGAACAGATTATCGTGGCAGTTGCGGTGATACTCGGTGCAGCCCAGCAACTCATAACGACGCGCATCGCAGGCCGCCATGAAGGAGTCATGCACGCCCGGTGAGGTATCCGCCACCAGCGTTAAAATCGGGTGGCGCTGGCTGGTGATAAAGCTGTCACCGACTTTGGGATTGAGACGCTGGTTCCACACACGCGTCGCTTCCATACACATATATTCAGTGACGTCTTCGGCGTTGTACGCCCAGCAATCCACCACTTGCGTACCGTGCAGATTGATCACCTGCACTGCTTCCCCTTTCTTCAATCGCACCGCTTTGCCGTAGCGCGCGGGTATGGTTATCGCTTCACGATGCTGATATTCAGCCGACATAGTGTTCTCCTGATTAATGCTGCATGCCGCGACGATAGCGCGTCATGCGAGATTCAAGGCCGCGTGCCAGCCAGTCGATCAGACTGTTGAGCAGCCAGTAACAGAGTGCCACGGTGAGATAGATCTCCAGCGGCGCGTAGGTATCCGAAATCGCCTGTTTAGCGGCGTACATAAACTCCTGCACCGAGACAATCGACAGCAGCGCAGAGTCTTTAATCAACCCAATCATCAGCCCGACCAGCGGCGACAACATCTGCGGCAGGGTTTGCGGCAGCACCACATCGCGTAACTGCTCGCTGCGGCTCAGGCCCAGCACGCGACACGCTTCCCACTGCCCTTTCGGCAACGCCTCGATGGCCGAGCGGATAACCTGCGCGATGTAGGGCGCGTAATAGAGCGTCAGGGCCAGTACGCCCACCACCGGCGATGACAACGTGATGTCGTACTCCGGCAGCACAAAATAGAGCAGATAGATCACCACCAGCAGCGGCAGTGCGAGCGTTAACCCGCTGTAGAGGTTGAGCAAGCGCAACCAGAACGGCGAAGCGCGCATCAGCAGTAACGCCATCAGCCCGCCCCATACCAAAGAACAAAAGGCGGCGATGAGGCACAACTTCAACGTGGCGATCATGCCGTCACCGAGTGAAGGCAAGGAAGTCAGAATGGCTTGCCAATCCATCAGGCGATCCTCCGTTTGGCTTCCAGACGTCGTGCGGCGGCAATCAACGGCATGGCAATCAACAGATATCCCGCCGCCACTAACAACAGCACCTGAGTGGCTTCATAGGTGCGCGCAATCACAATCTGCCCGGCGTAAGTCAACTCGGTCAGTGCCACCACCGATGCCAGCGGCGTGGTTTTCAGCAGAATGGTGAACTCGTTGACCAGCATCGGCAGACTGGCGCGCATGACCTGCGGGTTAATCACATACCACCAGGTCAGGAAACGGCTCAGACCTAAGGTCCGCGCCGCTTCGAGTTGCCCGCGCGTGACCAGCGAACGGTTCACGCGCAAAATCTCCGCCACATAGGCGCCGCTGTTGAGGCCGATGGCGATCACGGCGGCCAGCATCGGCTGACCCCCGAGCCCCAAACGCGGCAGGGTGAAAAACACCACGAACAGTTGCACGATGGCCGGTGTACCGCGCATCAGGCTGACGTACAGCCGACCGATGGCGCGCCAGATCCAGGCGCGACGCAGTTGCAGGAAGCAACCAAGCTGCCCCATCACCACGCTAACCAACGACGCCAGCACGGTCAGTAGCAGCGTCATCAGCAGGCCATGTCCGAGTTCTGGCAGCGCGGCCACTACCTGTTGATCCAGCCCCATGCGTTACTCCGCGTTAAGGTCGTGCAGGTTTTCCGCTACAGACAGCAGCAGCGGTGCGGGTTGATCGTTGCCCTCAATGCCGGTGTTGCAGGCCGAGACGATGAACAGGGTGTCCATCACCACGCGACAGGTAATGCTGTCGCCGGCTTTAGTCAGGTTCGGCTCTGGCAGGATGTCGCCCGCACGTGTCAATTTGACGTGCATAAACAGGTTAATCGGGTCTGGTAGCTTCGGCACCACCCTGCCCAATCGCGCCAGCTCGCCGCTCACCGCTTCCAGGCAACCTTCGCCCTGATAACCCTTTTCCGCCAGGAATGTGCGGGTGGAGGCTGGCAGCAGCAGGTCATGGCGCTTCACGCTGTCTTTGCCTAATACCATCATTGGGCGGCGGCGGTTGTTGACCAGACGCATGCCCGAGCCGAGCAGATAGCTGTTGCTGAACACGCGAGTGTGATGCACGGACAACCACACCGCCGGATCGGCAAGGCTGAAGCCAAACAGAGAAGCCACCGCGCCGTCGGCTTGAGCCGTGATGCGCAGCAACTGGCCGCGCAGCACCTTTATCGACCCAACGCTGCCCGGTTCAACCGTGACCGCTTGTGCCAGCGTGCGCTCAGCGATCTCTTCATAACTTTCACGCATTAACAGCATGATTCATCTCCTCTGCGTGAAATTCGTCACTCACCACGATATCAATCGGCGTGACCTGCAAACCGTTGCCGGGAATGATGTCCTGCGGGCAGGACGACACCGAACAAATCAGATCGCACAGCGCTTCAAAAGTAATGCTGTCGCCTGCCTTGCTGTTGGGATCGGTGACTTCCATCCGGCCATCGGCGGTCACCGGGCCGTTCTGGAACAGGTTGAACGGCTCGGGTAACGAGAAATACGTCACGCCAAAGGCCTTCATGCCTTCCAGCAGGTTATCGACGCAGTTGCGATGGCCTTCGACACCGAAATCGACGCTGAAGCGTGTGCGATCGCAGGCTGGCACGTTAGCATCGTGGATGCCGATGCTGTCCGCCAGAATACGCAGCATCGGGCGGTTTTCACTCGACCACAGCGCATCGCCGGGTTTGAAGAACAACGAACGCAAGTGCTGGCGGGTATGCACCGGCGACAGCTTTTCATTTAAATCATCGGCGTTGACGGCGACGAAATCCGCCGCCTGCTGCCCTTCACTGTCAATCACGGTAATAAACTGGCCCTTACGCACGCGGAAGGTTTTGCCATGGCCCGCAGGCACAGTCAGATTGCACTGGCACATAGTTACTCCTGAGGAATGAAATCGCTGGCGGGCACGGTAAAGGTGGTGCCGAGATACTGCTGCTGCAGTTTGGTCAGCTCGCCATCCTTCTGCATCGCCAGAATATGGTCGCTGATGGCTTTATTCAGGCTGCCGTCTTCTTTACGTGTTGCCCAACCCATCCATTGTGAAGGACCGACTTCGCCGACCTGCGCCACTTTACCGGCGTATTTTTTCGCCACCGGCGCCAGTACCGAGATGTCGTCATAAACGAAGTCCGCGCGTTTGGTCATCAGGGTGCTGACGGTCTGATCCAGCGAATCCACGTTGATGATGGTGATGGGTTTTTTACCCTCTTTTTTCAGCTGCTCGTTAAAGCCTTTCAGCAACTGCTCGGGCACGCTGGCGGTTTTCACTGCACCACGCAGGCCTGACAGGCTTTCCGGGCTGAGAGTTTTGCCGCTGAAGGTGCTGGCTTCACTTTCGCGCACCAGCACACCGTTGACGGTTTTGCTGTAAGGCACGGTGAACAGCACTTTTTTCGCACGCTCAGCGGTGATGTTAAGGGAAGAGCCTTCGGCGTTGAACGAGCCAGAAATCAGGCCCGGCAAAATGCCGCTGAAGGCGGTTTTCTGAAACTCCAGTTTCACACCGAGATCTTTGGCGAAGGATTGCATGATCGCCACGCTGTAGCCGGTGATCTCACCTGAATCATTGGTGTATTCGTATGGAGGAAAGGTTGGATCGATGCCAACGGTGATTTTGCCGCTGCTTTTGATGTCACTCAGGGTGTCGGCTTGCGCCTGCGCCATGGTGCCAACGGAGAGAAGTGCGGCGATCAGCAGTGCTGTTTTTTTCATTGTGGTGTTTCCCTGGTGTTGGTGAAATGTCTTTTTCTACTGAGCATATTTTGTGCCAGCTTTTTCACCCTCCAGGTAACATCTTTGAGGTACAAGGGGTATTACTGAATAAAATCAGTGAGAAACATATGTTTCTTTAATTAAAAATTAAGTTTCTTAGGTTTCACGCAGGCAAAAATGGACTGATAACACGGGGGAATGATTGCACCTTTTTAGTGCGAACGCTGGCGCATGGCGCGCCAGAACGGGGCATTATTCGAGTTCGTCGAGGGACTGGTGCAACGCTTCAACCTGCGCGAGGTAATCGTTACTGGTTTTGCCCATTTGTCGGGCCACCAGTGAACAGAGCAGATTGCAGACACCCGAGAGCGCGGCGGTGCTGTCGAACATCAGGCTACTGTCGGTGTGGCAGCGCACTACCCATTGCGCGTGACGCGCCGGTTTACCGGAAAGCACGTCGGCGATATACAGCATCGGCACGGCGCGTTCTGCCAGCGCGTTCATTGCCGCTTCCAGCGCAGGCATACGCCGACGCAGGCCAACACAGATCACCACATCCTGCTGATTCAGGGCGGCGAGATGCTCCGCCAGCGAATCGCCGGGACGCGGCAACAGGCGCACATCGGGATGGATATGCACCAGATCGCGGTAAATCAGCTGTGCAATGGTCTGACTGTGACGCCAGCCCATCACCACCACGCGGCGTGACTGCGCAATGGCGCTCACCGCCTGTTGCAGCTGTTCACTGTCCAGCGTGCGATAGCTGTTGACCAGGTTGGCGATCTCTTTTTCCAGGTGCTGCTGCATGATGCTGGCGAGCGGTGATGCGGTCGGCACGGCTTGCAGATAGAGCGGTGAGCCGCTGCTCTGCATATCACGCGCCTGACGGCGGGCGGCTTCATAGCTTTCGTAACCAAGATGACGGAAAAAACGCGTGGTGGTGGCTTTGGAAACGCCGGCACTCTGTGCCAGTTCGGTCGCGGTGTTCATCGCCAGCTGGCCAGGTGCCGCCAGCAGCACGTCGGCCAGCCGCTGCTCATGGCTGGAGAGTTGATCCCAGTGCTGTTGTATCCGGCCCTCTAACGTTGCCGCTTTTGCACTCATGGTGATTCCCTGAAAATAAAAAAACTATCCTGCACAGAGCGTGCCGGGTTGTCATCAGGAATTTTATTTAGAAAGAGAAATGAAAAAATCGTCGAATAAAAAAGGCCGCCATAAATGGCGGCCTCTATAGGCTCACTGCAAAGTGCGCAGGTTTTGCCTTATTTACTGGTTGGACGCAGTGCAGGGAACAGGATCACGTCACGGATGGTGTGGCTGTTGGTGAACAGCATTACCATACGGTCGATACCGATACCCAGACCTGCAGTTGGCGGCAGGCCGTGCTCCAGTGCGGTGACGTAGTCTTCGTCGTAGAACATCGCTTCGTCATCGCCCGCGTCTTTTGCATTCACCTGCTGCAGGAAACGCTCAGCCTGATCTTCTGCATCGTTCAACTCGGAGAAGCCGTTACCGATTTCACGGCCGCCGATGAAGAACTCAAAGCGGTCAGTGATTTCCGGATTCTCGTCGTTACGACGTGCCAGTGGTGACACTTCAGCCGGGTATTCGGTGATGAAGGTTGGCTGAATCAGATGTGCTTCTGCGGTTTCCTCGAAGATCTCGGTCACCACGCGGCCCAGACCCCAGCTCTTTTCCACTTTGATGTGCAGCGATTTGGCAATCGCGACAGCTTTATCAAAGTCTTCCAGATCGTTCAGGTCGGTTTCCGGACGGTATTTCTTGATCGCTTCACGCATGGTGAGCTTCTCAAATGGCTTGCCGAAATCGAAGCTGTGGTCACCGTAAGGCACTTCAGTGGTGCCCAGCACGTCCTGCGCCAGGGTGCGGAACAGGCTTTCAGTCAGTTCAATCAGATCTTTGTAATCCGCATACGCCATATAGAGTTCCATCATGGTGAACTCTGGGTTATGACGTGGCGAAATACCTTCGTTACGGAAGTTACGGTTGATCTCGAACACGCGATCGAAGCCGCCGACGACCAGACGCTTCAGATACAGCTCCGGTGCAATACGCAGGTACATATCGATGTCGAGCGCATTGTGATGGGTGATGAACGGACGGGCTGACGCGCCGCCAGGGATCACCTGCATCATCGGCGTTTCCACTTCCATAAAGTCGCGATTCACCATGAACTGACGGATGCCGGCCATGATTTTTGAGCGCACTTTAAAGGTGTTACGTGATTCGTCGTTAGAGATCAGATCGAGATAACGCTGACGATAACGGGTTTCCTGATCGGCCAGGCCGTGGAATTTATCCGGCAGCGGACGCAGTGCTTTGGTCAGCAGACGCAGTTCAGTGATGTGAATCGACAGCTCACCGGTTTTGGTCTTGAACAACTTACCGCGCGCGCCAAGAATATCGCCGAGATCCCACTTTTTGAACTGCTCGTTGTAGACGCCTTCTGGCAGATCGTCACGTGAAACGTAGATCTGAATCTGGCCGCCAACGTCCTGCAGCGTAGCAAAAGAGGCTTTACCCATGATGCGGCGGGTCATCATACGGCCGGCCACGCTCACTTCAACGCCGAGCGCTTCCAGCTCTTCGTTCTCTTTCGCGTCATAGCTGGCGTGCAGCAGATCTGACGTGGTATCGCGGCGGAAATCGTTAGGAAACGCGATGCCCTTTTCACGCAGCGCGCTGAGTTTTTCGCGACGCGCTTTCAGTTCGTTGTTTAACTCAAGGGCGGCATCAGCGCTCTGCGGTTGTTGTTCAGACATGTCGGTTCCTTATAACCCTGCTTTTAAACTTGCTTCAATGAAGCGGTCGATGTCGCCATCCAGCACCGCCTGGGTGTTGCGCGTCTCTACGCCGGTGCGCAGATCTTTGATACGCGAATCGTCGAGTACGTATGAGCGAATCTGACTGCCCCAGCCGATATCGGATTTGTTGTCTTCCGCGGCCTGCTTGTCAGCGTTTTTCTTCTGCATCTCATATTCGTACAGCTTCGCACGCAACTGCTTGAAAGCCTGATCTTTGTTCTTGTGCTGTGAACGGTCATTCTGGCACTGCACCACAATGTTGGTCGGCAAGTGGGTAATACGCACTGCAGACTCGGTTTTGTTAACGTGCTGGCCACCCGCACCCGAGGCACGGTAAACGTCGATACGCAGATCGGCGGGATTGATGTCGATATCGATGTTGTCATCCACTTCCGGGTAGATAAACACCGAACTGAATGAGGTATGACGACGGCCGCCGGAGTCAAATGGACTCTTACGCACCAGGCGATGGACGCCGGTTTCGGTACGCAGCCAGCCAAACGCGTAGTCACCGATGATTTTAATGGTGGCGGATTTGGTCCCGGCCACTTCACCGTCTGACTCTTCGATAATTTCGGTTTTATACCCTTTGGCTTCCGCCCAGCGCAGGTACATGCGCAGCAGCATGCTGGCCCAGTCTTGCGCTTCGGTGCCGCCAGAACCGGCCTGAATATCCATGTAGCAGTCGGCACTGTCATACTCGCCTGAGAACATGCGGCGGAATTCGAGTTCGCCCAGCTTGGCTTCTAAACCATCCAGCTCGATAACGGCTTCGTTGAAGGTCTCTTCGTCATCGGCTTCCACCGCCAGATCCAGCAAGCCCTGCACATCTTCCAGGCCCTGACGCATGTGATCTAAGGTTTCTACTACCGCTTCCAGCGAAGCGCGTTCTTTACCCAGCGCCTGCGCGCGTTCAGGTTCGTTCCAGACGTCAGGCTGTTCCAGCTCGGCGTTTACTTCTTCGAGGCGTTCTTTCTTGGCATCATAGTCAAAGATACCCCCTAAGAACGTCGCTGCGCTCAGTGAGGTCTTGAATACGATTTTTGACCGGATTAATTTCAAACATGGCTTTTCAGTCTTTTTTGACGATTCGGTGAAAGGAGATAAAAAGTAACGCGCTAGTTTACCCGAAATTGCGCGTACTTTGTAGCATTGCAGGTATGCGAGATAGCGCAACAGAATAGGTTTTTATGCGCCCAAAGGGATTCGGTGACCAACAATGGCGAGCCAGGGTCACTCGCAGCAGGTTATAGGGTGCGCTTTTACACGCACCCGAATGAATGACGCGGTTATACCGGCCAGATATGGTCGATAATCAGTTGAACCGAGCGGTTGCCACGGTATTCGTTGATATCGAGTTTGTAGGCCAGCTTCACCTGGCGCACGCTGGTATCTGGCCACAAGGTAGTATCAACGTTAAACGCGATACCATCCAGTAGCGGTCCGCCGCCCAGTGGCTCAATCATGACCTTCAGGTGACGCTCGCCCACCAGCTTTTGTTGCAGCAGTTTGAACTGGCCATCAAACACCGGTTCCGGGAACGTCTGGCCCCACGGACCGGCTTCACGCAGCATTTCGGCGGTATGCAGCGTGAACTCCTGTGCGTGCAGTTCGCCATCAGACCAGATCACGCCCTGCAGCGCTTCGCCATCCAGCCATTCGTCGATCAGCGCAGCAAAGCGCTCGCGGAACAGTTCGTATTTTTCGGTTTCCAGCGACAGGCCCGCCGCCATCGCGTGGCCCCCAAACTTCATCATCATGCCGGGATAGAGCGTATCGAGACGCTCCAGCGCATCACGTAAATGCAAGCCGGCAATCGAACGACCCGAGCCTTTTAGCGTGCCATCGCCAGCTGGGGCGAAGGCGATGACCGGACGATGGAAACGCTCTTTCAACCGTGATGCCAGAATGCCGACCACGCCCTGATGCCATTCGGGATGATAGAAGGCCAGCCCCAGCGGCAGATCGGTGTGCTGGCGTTCCAGCTCATCGCACAGCGCCAGCGCTTCGCTCTTCATGCCCTGCTCAATCTCTTTGCGCGTCTGGTTCAGCGCATCAAGCTCGTTGGCAAGCATGCGCGCCTGCGCAATGTCTTCGGTGAGCAGCAGTGCCACGCCGACCGACATATCATCCAGTCGACCGGCTGCATTGAGGCGAGGCCCGACGGCAAAACCGAGGTCGCTGGCCGCCAGTTGACGCGCATCGCGGTTGGCGATCTCCAGCAGCGCGCGGATACCCGCCCGGCATTTTCCGGCGCGGATGCGGCTCAAGCCCTGCCACACCAAAATGCGGTTATTGGCATCCAGCGGCACCACGTCGGCCACCGTACCTAGCGCGACCAGATCCAGCCACTCCGCCAGATTGGGCTCGTTTCGGCCATCACTAAACCAGTTCTGCAAACGCAGGTGCGCACGCAGCGCCAGCATCAGATAAAACGCCACGCCCACACCTGCTAACGAACGCGAAGGGAATGCGCTGTCATTGAGATTCGGGTTAACGATCGCTTCCGCTGCTGGCAACGTTTCGCCTGGCAAGTGGTGATCGGTGATCAGCACGGGAATACCGTGCAGATGGGCGGTTTCTACGCCTGCATGGGAAGAGATGCCGTTATCCACGGTGAGAATCATCTCCGCACCACGCGCACGTGCCTGTTCGACCACTTCAGGACTCAGGCCGTAGCCATCCTCAAAGCGGTTTGGCACCAGATAATCGACGTTTCCGCCCATGCTGCGCAGCGCTAAGACGGTTAATGCGGTGCTGGTTGCGCCATCGGCATCAAAATCACCGACCACCACAATACGGCGGCCTGTTTCCAGCATCTGACGCAGTAAGGCTACCGCTTGATCGATGCCACCCAGGGTTTGCCACGGCAGCAGATGTTTTGCACCACGCTCTAGCTCAGCGGCCTCTTTGACACCGCGTTGCAGGTATAAACGGCGCAGTAACGGGGGTAAGGTATCAGGTAAGCTGGCGTCAGCCTGAATTTCACGCCGACGCAGTTCGACAGAATGCATCACTGTGAATTAACCGCCCCGCTTCTGACCATCAAGAACTTGTTTGAGCTCCTGCGGACCTTGATAGCCCGGGATCATCGCGCCGGTATCGGTGAGAATCGCTGGGGTGCCCTGAATGCCATACAGGATGCCGAGTTGGTAATGCTTATCCAGATCGATCTTACAGGTCGCTGGCGCATCCATTTGCGGTACATCGCCCTTCATCGCGGCATCAAAGGCCTTGTTGCGATCGGCACTGCACCAAACGGCGCGCATGGCTTTTTCCACCTGGCCGTGCAAACCTTCACGCGGGAATGCCAGGTAACGAACGGTGATGCCCAGCGCATTGTAGTCGGCTATCTGCTCATGCAGCTTGTGGCAGTAGCCACAGGTGATATCGGTAAACACGGTAATCACATGCTGCTCTTTTGGCGCTTTATAGACGATCATTTCCGGCGCCAGCGCGTTCATTTTTTTGTCCAGCAGTTGGTTAGTCACGTTCACCGGCTGTGCACCGCTGACATCGTACAGCGGGCCCTGAATCATGTGTTTACCATCTTCAGAGACGTACAGCACACCGCTCTCGGTCAGCACGGTTTTCATGCCTGGCAGCGGTGAAGGCTGAATTTCGGTCTGCTGCAAACCGAGTTTTTTCAGGGCCTGCTGAATGGCGCTGTCATCGGCATGAGCCAGACCGGCAAAGGCGCTGACCAGCAATGCCAGCATCGTTAACTGTTTTTTCATCTCAATTCCTTGTTGCCGCGGTTCAAGCACGCGGATGATGCTGTTGATGTAACTGACGCAGGCGCTCAGTGGCCACATGCGTATAAATTTGGGTGGTGGAGAGGTCGCTGTGTCCCAGCAACATCTGTACGACGCGCAAATCCGCACCGTGGTTCAGTAAATGTGTGGCAAATGCGTGGCGAAGCACGTGTGGTGATAGCTTTTCGCTGTCGATACCGGCAAGGGTGGCATAGTGTTTGATGCGATGCCAGAAAGTCTGACGCGTCATTTGTTGCGCGCGGTTACTGGGGAACATCACATCCAGTGTTTGCCCATTCAACAACCACGGCCGACCGTGCGCCATATAGTGCTCCAGCCAGTAAATCGCTTCTTCACCTAATGGCACAAGTCGCTCTTTATTACCTTTACCAATCACACGCACCACACCCTGACGCAAACTGATGTCGCTGAGGGTTAAGCCTACCAGCTCCGAAACACGTAAACCGGTGGCATACAGCAGTTCCAGCATCGCTTTGTCACGTAGCTCAAGCGGCACATCAATACTCGGTGCCTGCAGCAGACGTTCTACCTGGTTTTCACTGAGGTCTTTTGGCAATCGCTGCGGCAGTTTGGGCGCGGAGAGCAGTGCGCTGGGGTCATCACTACGCAGCTTTTCGCGATAGAGGTATTGAAACAGACGGCGCATCGCGCTGAGCATACGCGCAGAACTGGTGGCCTTGTAGCCGCCTTCGACGCGTTCGGCGAGAAACTGCTGCAGGTCAAGCGCTTCCAGCGTCAGCAGCGTGCGTTCGTGGTGGTGTAACCAGCCGGTGAGCGTTTGCAAATCCTGGCGGTAGGACGCAAGGGTATTTTGCGCCAGGTTACGCTCAATCCAGAGCGCATCCAGAAATTGTTCAATCAGATCGCTATCCTGCACGGTTCCCCCCAAACACGTGTGAAATCGTGCTCATTATGCCTGAAAGTCACCTGCTTCTGGTACAATTGCGCCAAAGTGAGTTTCAGTCAGAGCATTAATTGCATGAATATCGGTCTGTTTTACGGTTCAAGTACCTGTTACACCGAGATGACGGCGGAGAAGATTCGCGATTTCATCGGTGAAGAGTTAGTCACGCTGCACAACCTCAAAGATGAAGATCCCTCGCTGATGGAGCAGTACGATTTGCTGATCCTCGGCATTCCCACCTGGGATTTCGGTGAGTTGCAGGAGGACTGGGAAGCGGTGTGGCAGCAACTGTCCGCGCTGAATTTGCAGGGAAAAATTGTCGCGCTGTACGGCATGGGCGATCAGGCCGAATATTCAGAATGGTTCTTAGATGCACTCGGCATGTTGCATGAGTTGCTGCAGCCAATGGGCGTGCAGTTTGTCGGTTACTGGCCGCTGGAAGGCTATGAGTTTGCCAGCAAAAAGCCACTCACGGCTGACGGCACCCAGTTTGTCGGCCTGGCACTCGATGACGTGAATCAGTTCGAGCTGAGTGAAGATCGTGTCGAACAGTGGTGCGAACAGATTCTGACGGAAACGGCCGCACTGCTTTAACGCGGCGCATCTCTGTCACGCAGAAAACAAGCAGGCGCGCAGTGAGCGCCATGCATAGGGCGGCAGGTTATCCATCATCAACCACAGCCGCCAGCGCTTGCCCTGCTGATTTTGCAACGTCAACAATACGCCAAAAGGCAACCAATCTGCCTGCCGCGCTAATTGCCAGCGCATTCCACGCCAATGCCAGTCACCCTGTTCATCCAGCCCTAAGCGACCGGTGCGCTGCCTGAGCCGACGTTCATTGCGCCCGCACTCCAGCAGCATCAGAATCAGCAGTGGGGCTTGGCCCCACACCACACCCTCGGGCCACTCAAGACTCAACAGCCAAACGGTGACCAGCACATACAGCGTCACGTTAAGCGCCCGAGCATTGCGTGACGGCTGCACATCACATTGGAACCGGTCCGCGTTCACGGTTGCGCTGCTGAATCAGTTGCACCATACGCTTGAACTCTGGGTCAGCGGGTTCGCCGTGGTTCATCAACCAGTTAAACAGGTCAGGATCGTCACTCTTGAGCAGGGCGATAAACACCTGCTTATCGGTGTCAGTGAGCGAATCATATTCGTATTTGAAGAACGGCATGATGGAGACATCCAGCTCCAGCATGCCGCGACGGCACGCCCACTGAACGCGAGCTTTATCATGAATTTCCATGTGTCTTTTTTCCATGGCTGAAAACAGTGGCGCTCAGTGTACCTGCTTTTTTCTCTGCCTGCAGGCGCAGCGCTGAATGCTGCGTGATATTGCGCACAACAGTTCTACCCATTGCAGGGTTATCACGCGATTTGTGCGCCAGATTAGGTAAACAGGTTGCAAAGCAGCACTGCTCTTTTAACATTGGAAGCAATATTGTTATTAATCAGGACGCACCCATGCCGATTTTCACCCTTCCGCCACGCCAGCCAGCTGCGGCATCACGCCTGCCATTAACCCTAATCTCCCTCGACGAGTGGGCGCTGGTGTCAGTGCAGGGCAAAGACAGTACCTCATATCTGCAAGGCCAGGTCACTTTAGATGTTGCAGCAATGGACGCCACCCAGCATCGTCCGGCAGCCCATTGCGACGCAAAAGGTAAAATGTGGAGCAACCTGCGTCTGTTCCACCGCGGCGAAGGTTACGCCTACATCGTTCGCCGTAATCTGCGTGAACAGCAGCTTAACGAACTGAAGAAATATGCGGTGTTCGCCAAAGTCACCATCGCTGCCGATGATGATGCAGTGCTGCTGGGTGTGGCCGGTTTTCAGGCACGCACGGCACTGGCTGATGTGTTTGCCACCCTGCCAGATGCAGAAACACCGGTGGTACAACAAGGTGAGAGCACGCTGTTGTGGTTTGAACACCCCGCCGAACGTTTCCTGCTGGTGACCACGCTGGCTCAGGCAGAAACGTTGAAAGAAAAGTTAGCCGGTGCTGCACAGTTCAATGACAGCACGCAGTGGCTGGCGCTGGATATTGAAGCGGGCATTCCGGTAATTGAAACCGCCACCAGCGCGCAGTTGATTCCGCAGGCAACCAACTTGCAGGCGCTGGATGCGATTAGCTTCAAGAAAGGCTGTTACACCGGTCAGGAGATGGTGGCGCGAGCTAAATTCCGCGGGGCCAATAAGCGTGCACTCTACTGGCTGGCGGGTAGCGCCAGCAAAGTACCGCAGGCTGACGGTTCCATGGAGCTGCAGATGGGCGACAAATGGCGTCGCACCGGCACCGTATTGAGCGGTGTGCAGCTGGACGACGGCAGCGTTTGGGTACAGGTGG
This sequence comes from Pantoea sp. S61, assembly GCF_016625145.1. NCBI lineage: Bacteria > Pseudomonadati > Pseudomonadota > Gammaproteobacteria > Enterobacterales > Erwiniaceae > Pantoea > Pantoea sp. S61. The sequence continues at coordinate 88,280 of NZ_JACVUO010000014.1, read as the reverse complement.
TGATGAACAACGATCTGGAGCCAGACAGCGTGCTGCGCGTGGAAGGTGATGAAGGCGGGAAGCTGACCATTCAGCCACTACCGTATTCACTGGTCGATTGATTTGCCTTTCTGGTGCGCATTCATGCGCACCTCTGGAAAACCCGCATGTTTCCCCCGTGAAGTCGCTATTTATGGCGACTTTGCCGAAAATCACACCCGGTTGATGGCGCCATTTACAGCGACCTGGCCGAGTATTCCACCCAGTTGATGGCGCTATTTATGGCGACCAGGCCGATTATCACACCCGGTTGATGACGTCATTTATGGTGTCATGGCAACATGGCAACATGCTTAGGCTACATAAAAGTAGATCGCACAGAAGTGTAAAACGCTGCCGCCCAGCACAAATCCATGCCAGATGGCGTGATTATATGGAATACGCCGCGAGACATAGAAAATCACTCCCAGCGAATAGACAATCCCGCCCGCAGCCAGCAACCACACACCTCCGGCTGACAGCTTGGTCGCCAACTGATAAATCACCACCAGCGACAGCCAGCCCATGCAGAGATAGGTGATCAGCGACAGCGCTTTAAAGCGGTGGGCAATCGTCAGTTTGAAGATGATACCTGCCAGCGCCAGGCTCCAGATCACCACCATCAATCCTTGCGCCAGCGGAGATTTCAGTCCCACTAACAGGAAAGGTGTATAGGTGCCCGCGATCAGTAAATAGATTGCGCAGTGGTCCAATTTCTTCAGCCAATATTTCGCTTTCTGGTGCGGAATGGCGTGATAGAGCGTTGAGGCGAGAAACAGCAAAATCATGCTGCCCCCATACAGGCTGTAACTGGTGATGGCAGTGACATCAGCGCGCATGTCAACGGCTTGTGTTAACAACAACACCAACCCAACAACGCCGAAAATGCAGCCGATCCCGTGGCTAATACTGTTGGCGATCTCTTCGGCTACCGAGTAACCCTGAGCAAGTATTCGATTCTGTGCCATGCGCTAACGTCCTGGAAAACGGGTTAAGAACTGTGTTTTTAATCAACATCAGGGTAACCGGGAAAAATTTCAGAGTACACATGTAAGCTAAAATAATTCTATGACAGGCGTGTGACAAATAGCCGATGGCAGCGCTGTCGATCACGCCGCCTCAGTGTCAAATAGTCAATCAGAAGATTAGCGACCACCTGCCGCATCGATAAAGGTGCCGGTGACGTAAGAAGCGGCATCACTTGCCAGCCAGATAATCGCAGCGGCGATCTCTTCAGCCTGACCACCGCGCTGCATCGGCAGCGAACGGGCTACACGATCGACTCTGCCAGGTTCACCCCCATCGGCGTGCATCTCGGTATAGATTAAGCCCGGCCGCACGCTATTGACGCGAATGCCCTGCGCCGCCACTTCCAGCGATAAGCCTTTAGTCAGCGTGTCCATCGCCCCTTTTGACGCCGCGTAATCAACATACTCGCCCGGCGCACCGAGACGTGCAGCCGCTGAGGAAACATTGATTATCGAACCGCCCTGCCCGCCGTGTGCGGTACTCATGCGCTTCACCGCTTCCCGACAGCAGATAAACGTACCGGTGACATTTGTGGCGAACACGCGCTGAATACGCTCAGCATCGAGATCTTCCACGCGACACTGCGTAAACAAAATCCCGGCATTGTTGACCAGCACGCGCAGGTTGCCTGCCTGCTGATCAAGCTGCTGAAACATGCGTACCACTTCCGCTTCAATGGCAATATCGGCCTGTATGGCGAATGCACTGCCGCCCAGCGCTGCAATCTCTGCCACCACCTGCTCTGCCTCAGTAATGCGCTGGCGATAATTGACCGCAACACGATAGCCCGCCTGCGCCAACATCAGTGCTGTTGCGCGTCCAATGCCACGGCTACCGCCAGTGACTAATGCCAGATCCATGTTGCCTCCAAAATAGAAAAAGGGCCGATTTCTCGGCCCTCAGAATAGGTGTTCAAAAAGTGTTTAGCCAAAAATAATTTAAGTTGCACAAGGCAGCTGGTCCCACTCTTCCCGGCAGTCCACTGTAGTCCGTGAAGGGAATGAATGGGAGCGACCAACGCCATGGCAGCCCCCAGCACAACCTCTAAATTATTGGTATTCGCTCATTGGAACACAGGAGCAGAACACATTGCGGTCGCCAAACACATCATCCAGACGCTTCACCGTTGGCCAGTATTTGTTGGCGCTGCCTGCCGGGAACACCGCCAGTTCGCGGGTGTACGGATGGGCCCACTCGCCAACGATCTCCATCTGGGTATGAGGTGCATTCACCAGCGGGTTATCCTCAGCGGGCCATTCGCCGTCGGCTACGCGGTCAATCTCCATGCGGATGGAGAGCATCGCATCGATAAAGCGATCCAACTCGATTTTGCTTTCGGATTCTGTTGGTTCAACCATCAGCGTTCCGGCCACCGGGAAGGACATGGTTGGCGCATGGAAGCCGTAATCGATCAGACGTTTGGCAATATCCAACTCGCTGATGCCGGTCTGCTCTTTCAGCGGACGAATATCGAGAATACATTCGTGCGCCACGCGACCATCGCGACCTGCATACAGAATTGGATAAGCGGATTGCAGACGGCTGGCAATATAGTTGGCATTCAGAATCGCTACCGAACTCGCCTGCTTCAGACCTTCCGCACCCATCATGCGAATGTACATCCAGCTGATCGGCAGAATCGAGGCGCTGCCAAATGGCGCGGCGGATACCGCGCCCTGCTGTGTCAGCACGCCATCGATTTGCACCACGCTGTGGCCCGGAACAAACGGTGCCAGATGCGCTTTCACGCCAATCGGTCCCATACCTGGACCACCACCGCCGTGTGGAATGCAGAAGGTTTTATGCAGGTTAAGGTGCGAGACATCGGCGCCGATGTAACCTGGCGTGGTGATACCTACCTGTGCGTTCATGTTGGCACCGTCCAGGTAAACCTGACCGCCATACTGATGCACGATCTGGCACACTTCGCGAATGGTTTCTTCGTAAACGCCGTGGGTTGAAGGATAGGTCACCATGATGCATGACAGTTCATCGCCAACCTGAGCGGCTTTCTCACGCAGATCGCCGAGATCGATGTTGCCTTGTTTATCACAGGCCACCACCACCACTGCCATGCCCGCCATCTGTGCAGATGCCGGGTTAGTGCCGTGTGCAGAACTTGGGATCAGGCAGACATTACGTCCCCCTTCATTGCGGCTTTCGTGATAACGACGAATCGCCAGCAGACCGGCATACTCACCCTGTGCGCCAGAGTTGGGCTGCATGCAGAGTGCATCGTAACCGGTGAGCTGCACCAGCCACTGTGACAGCTGGCCAATCATCTGCAGATAGCCTGAAGCCTGTTCTGCCGGGCAGAATGGATGAAGTTCAGCAAACTCTGGCCAGGTAATCGGGATCATTTCGGCAGCAGCGTTGAGTTTCATGGTGCAGGAACCGAGCGGGATCATTGCCTGGTTCAGTGCCAGATCCTTTTTCTCCAGGCTGTGCATGTAACGCATCATCTCGGTTTCGCTGTGATGACGGTTAAACACGGGATGGGTCAAAAACTCGCTTTCACGTGACATCCCTGCCGGAATAGCACTGTTTTCTGCGGCTACGCTGGCATCCAGGGCATCAATTTCCTGACCATGTGCATCACCCAGCAGAATCGCAAACAACGCCTGCACGTCTTCACGTGAGGTGGTTTCATCCAGTGTGATACCCACGCCGTTAAGCACGTCACTGCGCAGGTTAACGCCAAAGCTCAGCGCACGATTCAGCACTTCCGCTTTATCGGCTACTTCAACGGTTAAGGTGTCGAACCAGCTGTTGTGGCGTAGCTTCAGGCCACCCTTTTTCAGACCCGCGGCCAGAATGCTGGTCAAACGGTGGATGCGCGAGGCGATACGCTTCAGGCCCACTGGACCATGATAAACCGCATACAGACCGGCGATGTTCGCCAGCAGCACCTGAGAAGTACAGATGTTGGAGTTGGCTTTCTCACGACGGATATGCTGTTCACGCGTTTGCATCGCCATGCGCAGCGCGGTGTTGCCTGCGGCATCGCGCGAAACGCCAATGATACGGCCCGGCATGGAGCGTTTGTGCTCATCGCGGCTAGCGAAGAAGGCGGCGTGCGGACCGCCGTAACCCATCGGCACACCAAAGCGCTGAGCGGACCCGAAAACGATATCAGCGCCCTGCTTACCTGGCGCTTCTAACTGCACCAGCGCCATGAAATCGGCAGCCACGCTCACCACGACTTTACGGCTTTTCAGCTCGGCAATCAGTGCACGGTAATCATGCACTTCACCGCTGGTGCCCACTTGCTGCAGCAGCACGCCAAACAGGTCGTCGTGATCCAGCGCTTTGCTGGCGCTGTCGATGATCAGTTCAAAACCAAAGGTTTCTGCACGCGTGCGCACCACATCCAGGGTTTGCGGATGGATGTCTTCGGCGATAAAGAATTTACCGGCATTTTTCAGTTTGCTGACGCGCTTCGCCATCGCCATCGCTTCGGCAGCCGCGGTGGCTTCATCAAGCAGTGAAGCAGAGGCGATATCCAGCCCGGTTAAGTCCAGCGTCAGGGTCTGGAAGTTCAGCAGCGCCTCAAGGCGGCCCTGTGAGACCTCTGGTTGGTACGGGGTGTATGCGGTGTACCAACCTGGGTTTTCCAGCATGTTACGCAGGATAACCGGCGGAGTGATCACGGCACTGTAGCCCATGCCGATCCAGGATTTGTAACGTTGGTTCTGACTGGCAATGGCTTTCAGCTCTGCCAGCGCTTGCTGTTCGGTCGCGGCATCACCGACCGCAGGCGGGCCTGGCAGTTGGATATCGGCAGGCACGATGGCGCTGATCAGTGATTCCAGAGAGCTGGCACCAATCGCTTCCAGCATGGTGGCCTGCTGCGCGGGTGTAGGACCGATATGGCGCTCAATGAAAGCACCGTTATGTTCAAGCTGGCTGAGAGTCTGGGTCATTTGCAGTAAATCCTGAATCGGGCTGGGTTACAAAAACGGCATTAAATCAGGCAGATAAAAAAGAAGGCGCTGCAGTGCAGCACCTTCGATGACTACCGGTTACTCGTCGATAGCGCCTTTATAGGCATCGGCGTCGAGCATAGAATCAAGTTCTGAAATGTCGCTGGCTTTGATACGGAATAACCAGCCCGCTGCGTACGGTTCGCTGTTGACCAGCTCCGGTGCATCGGCCAGTTCTTCGTTCACAGCAACGATTTCACCGCTTAGGGGGGCATAGATGTCTGAGGCGGCTTTCACCGACTCCGCGACGGCGCAGTCATCACCGGCAGCGAAAGTGGCGCCTACATCAGGCAGATCCACAAACACCATATCGCCCAGCAGTTCCTGCGCGTGTTCAGTGATACCCACAGTGAAGGTGCCATCGGCTTCTTTACGCACCCACTCGTGACTATCGCGGTATTTCAATTCATTAGGCACATTGCTCATCGCCATTTCTCCTGAAAAATTACTGAGCGACCGGTTTACCGGCGCGAACAAAAATCGGTTTAGTGACTTTCACCGGCATTTCACGATTGCGGATCTCTACAATCGCTTGCTCACCAATGCCCGCTGGCACACGTGCCAGCGCGATGCTGTAACCCAGCGTCGGGGAGAAGGAACCACTGGTAATAATACCCTGCTGTGGCTGACCTTGTTCATCGGTGAAACGCACCGGCAAGCCGTTTCGTAACACCCCTTTTTCGGTCATGATCAAACCCACCAGCTTATCAGTGCCATGTTCACGTTGCGCTTCAAGCGCCTCGCGGCCGATGAAATCGCGATCGGCAGGTTCCCAGCTCACCGTCCAACCCATGTTGGCCGCCAGCGGTGAAACGCCTTCATCCATTTCCTGACCGTACAGATTCATCCCCGCTTCCAGGCGGAGCGTGTCACGCGCGCCCAGGCCAGCCGGTTTGACGCCTGCCGCCAGCAGTTTCTGCCAGAAATCGGCCGCTTCACTGTTCGGCATCGCAATTTCATAACCGGCTTCACCGGTATAACCGGTGGTGGCAATGAACAGATTTTCGCTTTGCACACCAAAGAACGGTTTCATGCCTGCCACCGCTTCACGCTGCGCCGCAGTAAACAGCGTCTGTGCTTTCTGCTGCGCTTGCGGACCTTGAACGGCAATCAGTGCCAGATCGTCACGTTCGGTGAGTTCGACACCAAACGGCTGAGCGTGCTGTTTGATCCACACCAAATCCTTCTCACGCGTCGCGGAGTTCACCACTAAGCGGAAAAAGTCTTCGGTCATAAAGTAAACAATCAAATCATCAATGACGCCAGCCGAAGCATTCAGCATGCCGGTGTAGAGAGCTTTGCCGGGTTGCGTCAGTTTGGCGACATCGTTGGCCAGCAGATAACGCAGGAATTCACGGGTGCGGACACCGCGCAGATCGACGATGGTCATGTGGGAAACATCAAACATACCGGCATCGTTGCGCACGACATGATGCTCATCCATTTGCGAGCCATAATGCAGTGGCATCATCCAGCCATGGAAATCCACCATGCGCGCACCGCATGCCTGATGCTGTTCGAATAGAGGCGTTTGCTGAGTCATAACCATCCTGTGAAAACAAGTGAGTGTGACGCGCCTGCGCCGCCTGTATCGGCTGACGCAAACGTTCTCTTTGTGCTGAAGTTACCACCGAACGCGGCGATTAACCATAAGGAAAACGAGGGCGAAACAGTATCACCCCCTTAGGACTCACCAAACCCAACCCAGCATAATTCACTGCATTTTTGTGATTAACTACGCATAAAATACAATTAAGAACGATAAATACAGCCTGATAATGGAACACACGCCTCAGTACGACAAAAAGGTCCGGCGAACCCGCGATATCATCATTAGTTAAAGTAATGCGAATTGACGAGTAAAATTAGAATAAATCAAACGAGGCGCAATTTGAGTGCAGAGACGCACCAGAGCAGTGCATAGGGTGAAAAAGCCATTTGATGTGCGCTTGTCTGAACACAGCCTGCAACGTCCAAGCGCAGACGTAGCGGTCACTTTTAGGATCGGCTTTTGGTATGACGAGACAGTGAATCATGCAAAAAAAATGGCGCCTGAATCGGCGCCATTTGAAAAGAATTTAACGAATCCAGCTGGGCATATCATTGAGCCCCATGGCCTGCTTCAGCATCATCGGTTTTACGCCTGGCAGTGTATCCGCCAGTTTCAATCCCACATCACGCAGCAGCTTTTTCGCCGGATGGGTGCCCGCAAACAGCTCACGGAATCCTTGCATGCCGGCCAGCATCATTGCCGCACTGTGCTTGCGGCTGCGCTCATAACGGCGCAGATAAAGGTGCTGTCCGATATCTTTGCCTTCCTGATGCAGGCGACGAATTTCACCGATCAGTTCTGCGGCATCCATAAAGCCAAGATTGACGCCCTGCCCGGCCAGCGGATGAATGGTGTGTGCGGCATCGCCCACCAGTGCCAGTCGGTGTGCGGCAAAGTTACGGGCATAGCGCGCCATCAGCGGGAAGGTTTTGCGCTCGCTTTCAGCATGGCACAAGCCGAGGCGCATATCGAAGGCGACCGACAACTGCTGGTTGAACAGCGCTTCTGGCATCGATTGCACCCGCGCCGCTTCCTGCGGCGACAATGACCAGACAATAGAACAGAGATGCGGGTCCTGCATCGGCAGGAACGCCAGAATGCCATCGCCATGGAACACCTGACGCGCAATCGCATCGTGCGGCATATCGGTGCGAATATTGGCAACCAGCGCATGATGATCGTAATCCCAGAAGGTAATCGGGATGTCAGCCTTGTCGCGCAGCCAGGAGTTTGCGCCATCCGCGGCAATCAGCAGGCGCGCACTCATCATGCTGCCGTCCTGTAAAGTGACGAACGCTTCATTGTCGCCAAAGGCCACCTGCTGCAACTGCGCAGGGGCAAATAAGGTGATGTCGCTGCACTGACTGGCGCGCTGCCACAATGCGCTGTGAATCACTTCGTTTTCAATAATATGACCGAGATGGGATAAGCCTTGCTGCTCATCATCAAAGCTGATGGAACCAAAGCTGTCTTGATCCCACACTTCCATGCCGTGATAGGCACTAGCGCGCAACGCCAGGATGCTGGACCAGACATCCAGTTTTTGCAGCAGACGTTCGCTGGCAGCGTTGATCGCCGAGACGCGAATCGATGCGGCGCTCGCTGGATCAAATTGTGGCTCAGGTGCTTTCTCCAGCACGGCAACGCGCAGGCCGCTGCCCTGTAATCCGCAGGCAACAGCCAGACCTACCATACCGCCACCGGCGATAGCCACATCAAATGTTTGCATTGCTGCCCCTTAATTCATGCTTAACGCTTTACCCAGCCGAGCGTGCGCGCGGCAAGTGGGTTTCGCAGCCATGGCAGATGGTCCATTGCCACCAGCCCAAGATTTCTTCCCGCCACTAAGGGCGCATAACGATTGGCAAACAGCCGCACCAGGCCATCGGTCACGCCGATTGTCGCGGAGCGATCCGGTTGACGACGGGCAGCGAAGTGCTGCAACACGCCATAGCTGCCCACATCCTGCTGCTGACGATGTGCACCTGCCAGCGTTTCCGCCAGCGACATCACATCGCGCAGGCCCAGATTAAAACCCTGGCCCGCAATCGGATGCAGCGTTTGCGCCGCATTGCCCACCAGCGCCAGGCGATGCGCTACCTGACGTTCAGCGGTTTGCAGCGCCAGCGGATACACTTCGCGCTGGCCGGCATGGGTGAAACGCCCTAAGCGCCAGCCAAACGCTTGCTGAAGCTCGTGCAGGAAGGTCGCATCATCCCACTGTTTCACCGTAGCTTCTGCCTCGACGGGATGACACCACACCAGCGACATGCGATTGCCAGACATCGGTAATAGTGCCAGCGGGCCGTGCTCGGTGAAGCGTTCAAAAGCACGCCCCTGATGCGGTTGCTGCGTGGTAACGTTGGCAATCACCGCTAGCTGCTGGTAATCGTCCCGCTGCCAGGTCATGCCGCATGACGCCGCAAGTGGCGAACGTGAGCCATCGGCTGCCACCAGCAACGCGCCCTGTAGCTGCTCGCCGCTGTTGAGTGTCACCGTGACAGACTCTGCTGAGCGCTCCACCGTCGTGACGTAATCCGGGCAACGCAGTGTCACGCCAGGCGCACTTTTCAGACGCTGGAACAGGCGCTGTCCCACATCAAACAGCTCAACCACCTGCCCCAGCGCTGGGACCTGATAATCATCCGCCTTGAGCTGCACAAAACCGGTGTGGCCACGGTCAGAGACGTGAATATCCGTGATTGGCGTGCCGCAATCTGCGAGCGAGCGCCATACATCGATATCCGCCAGCTGCTGACAGGTGCCCGCCGCTAACGCAATCGCTCGACCGTCGAAACCAGGATGTTTGCGGCTATCCGGCAGGCTGCGCTCAATGAGCGTGACGGGCAGTTGGCCTTGCGTCAGATGCGAAATCGCCAGCGCCAGGGTTGCCCCGGTCATACCGCCGCCTGCAATCAAAATGCTCATGCGTGGCTTGCCGCTGCCATCAAGGCTTCAATCGCATCGGCATCTTTCACGACGCTGTCAGTCAGGTTTTCGTTGCCGTCATCGGTGATCACGATGTCATCTTCGATACGGATACCGATACCGCGATACTGCGGTGGGACTTTCGCATCCGGCGCGATGTACAGACCCGGTTCAATGGTCAGCACCATACCCGGTTCGAGAATGCGATCACGGCTTGGTGTACCGTAATGGCCGACGTCATGCACATCCAGCCCCAGCCAGTGACTCAAGCCGTGCATGAAAAACGGGCGGTGCGCCTGCTCTTCGAACAGCGTATCGATATTGCCTTCCAGAATGCCGAGATCGACCAGACCGGTGATCATGATGTGCACCACTTCGTCATTGACGTCGTGGATGCTGACGCCAGGGCGGAACATCGACAGCGCTTTGTACAGCGAGGCCAGCACGATGTCGTAAATCTCGCGCTGGGGTTGCGTGAATTTGCCATTAACCGGGAAGGTGCGGGTAATGTCACCGGCATACCCGTGGAATTCACAACCCGCATCAATCAGCACCAAATCGCCATCGCGCATTTCACTTTCGTTTTCGGTGTAATGCAGGATGCAGCCGTTCTCACCCGATCCCACGATGGTGTTGTAAGAAGGGAAGCGTGCGCCGTGGCGATTGAATTCATGGTGAATTTCGCCTTCGAGCTGATACTCAAACATCCCCGGACGGCAGGCTTGCATCGCACGGGTATGCGCCAGCGCACTGATTTTTCCCGCACGGCGCAAAATCTCAATCTCGGCTTCGCTTTTAAACAGGCGCATATCGTGCACCCACGGCCGCCAGTCGGTAACGGTAGCAGGCGCGCTGAGATTCTGACGGAAGCCACGGCGCAGTTTTTCCAACGCGCTGAACACCAGTTGGTCAGCTTCTGCGTACTCACCCTGAGCATGATAAACCACATCAAGCCCGTTGAGCAGCTGATGCAATTGCTCACCGATGTCATCCCACGGTAAAGCACGGTCAACGCCAAGCTTAGCGGGTGCGGCATCTTGCCCCAGGCGGCGGCCAAACCAGATCTCTGCGGTAAGGTCGCGAACACGATTGAACAGCACGCTGTGGTTATGCTTGTCATCACTTTTGATCAGCACTAACAGCGCCTGCGGTTCATTGAACCCGGTGAAATACCAGAAGTCGCTGTTTTGGCGGAAGTTGTATTCCGTGTCGTTGCTGCGGGTCACTTCAGGTGCAGCGAAAATCAAAGCAGTGCTGCCAGGTGCCATACGGGCAATCAGCGCCTGACGACGTTGCTGGAAAGTATCCAGTGTAATCATGTTTGCACTCCCTGTTGAAACGGGCACCACGCGCCCGCAATAACGCACTTAGTGTAACGTTGGCTTTTGCACTTCCGGCGCAGTTGGCGTGTGCTGACGAGTGAATGTGTCATGGCAAAGCAAGGCCGCCACGCGCACATACTCAATCACTTCTTCCAGCGACTGCTCCAGCTCTTCCTGATCTTCATCTTCGTCGTAACCGAGTTGCGCAATGGTGCGCAGATCGTCAATCGCTTCACCGGTTTCGCCGGTCACTTTATCCAGCTTGGGCTGCGTGACGCCTAAGCCGAGCAGGAAATGGTTGACCCAGCCTGCGAGCGCATCCGCGCGATCGAAGACGGTGATGTCATCATCTTCCGGCAGCATCAGCTGGAACATGAAACCCTCATCTTCCAGCGTATTGCTCAGATTTTCATGCAGCGCCTGCAGCGGCTGTGACAAGCTTTGTGAAAACGCCATGCCGTCGTTGGTGAGGTCGTGGATCTTGGTTTTCCAGCTGGCATCTTTGCTGCCACCACACAAAATACCGGACAGCAATCCGTGCATTTCGGCTGGCGTCATGCCCACGCCCTGCTGAGAAAGGGCTGCGGCTAGCGCGTTGTAACCAGGAGTTTCGTTCTGTAAAGACATAGGCTTTGGTCGTCGTTGGCAGAATAAGTTCGTGTTATGCTACCACCAGGTGCCTCAGGGTTTCCAGAAAAGGGGTTGTAACTTATATCGCGGCTCTATATAGTTGCGCACCTCCCAACCCATTGACAGGTAAGGGAGATGCGAACAGAGTAATCAGTCAGGATGGTGGCATGTCTGCACAACCGGTAGATATTCAGATTTTTGGTCGTTCATTGAGAGTAAATTGTCCGCCCGAACAGCAAGATGCGCTGAATCTGGCTGCAGAGGATCTCAATCAACGGTTGCAAGATTTAAAAGTTCGCACTAGAGTCACCAATACAGAGCAACTGGTGTTCATCGCCGCCTTAAACATCTGCCACGAGCTGGCACAGGAAAAAGGCAAGACGCGCGACTATGCAGCAAACATGGAACAACGTATCCGCATGCTGCAGCAGACCATTGAACAAGCATTAGTTGAGCAAGGTCGCATAACTGATCGCCAGGGCCCTAAATTCGAATAACACTTCATGGTACTCGTGTTAGAGTGACGGTGAAGTCAATTTTCTCTGAGATGTTTGCAAGCGGGCCCGTCCCCTGAGCCGATATTTAATACCAACAGAATGTGACGATCCACAATTTGTGCGCATGCTCGGTCCGTCCGAGAAGCCTAATAATTGTGACGGCATGTTCACCTTGAACCATGGGTTCAAGGGTTACAGCCTGCGGCGGCATCTCGGAGATCTCCTCTTTAGTCCCCTTCGCCTGAGACTTATGTTTCAGCAAGGCGGCAAGCAAATGGATCCCAATCAGCTTAACGAATTGAGTGATTGGGGTGCATGAGCGCAGTTAGTCCCCTGTACCTGAAGTATGACGAGAATCTCCCGCTTCGCATGATATAGTTGGTCAAATTGCCGACTCTGCCGGGGACATCATGACCGCACCTTCCCTACTTGATCGCCAGGACATCCGCCAGCATGTGCGCCATCTGCGCCGCAACCTTACGCCTGAACAGCAGGAGCAAGCTGCCGATCTGCTCGCCGAGCACGCTATTAACTTTGCGCCTATCGCTAATGCCCAACGCATCGCGCTGTTTTTATCTGTCGATGGCGAAATCAACACCCGCCCGCTGATTGCCAAGCTGTGGCAGCAGAAAAAGCAGGTTTTTTTGCCGGTACTGCATCCTTTCGCTCCAGGGCATCTGCTGTTCCTGCGTTACACGCCTGAGACGTCACTGGCCCCAAACAAATTGCGCATCCCTGAACCGCCGCTGGATATCACGCAGATGGCCACACTCGATCAGTTGGATGTGATGCTGGTGCCGTTAGTGGCATTTGACCACCAGGGTCAGCGATTGGGTATGGGGGGAGGTTTTTACGATCGCACCCTGCAGCACTGGCAACAGCATGGCTTTTTACCGATGGGCATTGCGCACGATTGCCAGCGTGTTGAGACATTGCCAGTCGCGGCATGGGATGTCCCTTTGCCTGCTATTTTAACGCCGTCAAAGCTGTGGCAGTGGGATAGCGCCGAGCGATAAAACAAAGGGCGCCAATTGAGGTGGCGCCCTGATCAATCAGCAAGATGAACGGGCACGCAAGGTGCCCTGAATCATCAGTACAGCAGGCGGGCGCGAATGGTGCCCGGAATCGCTTTCATCAGCTGCAGCGCTTTTTCCGCCACATCTTCTTCTGCATCGATATCGATAACCACATAACCCATCACTGGCGAGGTCTGCAGATACTGAGCGGCAATGTTGATGCCCTGCTCGGCAAAGATCTGGTTAATCGCGGTCAACACGCCTGGGCGGTTCTCATGGATGTGCAGCAAGCGGCTGGCGCTGGCAGCATGCATCGGCAGGGACACTTCCGGGAAGTTAACGGCGGACAGCGTAGAACCGTTGTCAGAGTATTTCGCCAGCTTGCCCGAGACTTCCAGGCCGATGTTTTCCTGAGCTTCCTGAGTGGAGCCCCCGATATGTGGCGTCAGGATCACGTTATCAAACTCGCACAGCGGTGAGTTGAACGGATCGCTGTTGGTCGCTGGCTCAACCGGGAAGACGTCGATGGCCGCACCGGACAGATGCTTGTTCGCCAGGGCGTTGCACAGGGCTGGAATATCAATCACGGTTCCGCGTGCGGCGTTAATCAGCAGTGCGCCCGGCTTCATCAGCGCCAACTCGTCTGCGCCAATCATGTTCTGCGTTGAGGCATTCTCTGGTACGTGCAGGCTGACCACGTCGCTCATGTTAAGCAGATCAGACAGGTGACGAACCTGAGTCGCATTACCCAGCGGTAATTTGGTCTCGATGTCGTAGAAGAACACGTGCATGCCCAGGCCTTCTGCCAGCACGCCAAGCTGCATCCCGATATGGCCGTAACCAATGATGCCCAGCTTCTTACCACGCGCTTCGAACGAGCCGTTCGCCACTTTGTTCCAGATACCACGGTGCGCTTTGGCGTTTGCTTCAGGGATCCCGCGCAGCATCAGCAGCATTTCGCCGATCACCAGTTCGGCTACCGAACGGGTGTTAGAGAATGGTGCATTGAAGACCGGCACACCGCGTTTTGCAGCAGCATTCAGATCAACCTGGTTAGTACCGATGCAGAAGCAGCCTACCGCGACCAGCTTTTCAGCCGCCGCAAAGATCTCTTCGGTCAGTTGGGTGCGGGAACGGATACCAATGAAGTGCGCATCGCGGATGGAGGACTTCAGCGACTCCGCATCCAGTGCCCCTTTATGGAATTCGATGTTGGTGTAACCCGCAGCACGCAGATTATCCAGTGCACTCTGGTGAACGCCTTCCACCAGCAGGAACTTAATCTTGTCTTTTTCCAGTGATACCTTTGCCATTTCCCGACCCTATTCAGAATTCAACGAGGACTACCATAAGGTAGCCTTCTGCCAAAATATCAAAAATTTCGAGCGCGGCAATACAAACGATTGCCTGACCGCCAGCACGCGCCCACGTTGAGGCAGCACAAAGCCGAACAAAATCGTGGGATGCGAGTGCGCCGAAGTACGAACCTGCTGTTGATGAATCTTTTGTGACATAAGTCACCAAATTTCACCCCAGCAAGAAAAGATGTTTTGCAGATGGAAATAACCGGCGCAGCACACGCGCCGGTGAGTACGCTATCAGATCAATAAGTGATGGTTTTCACGCCATCTGCTGTGCCGATTAAGACAACATCAGCGCCACGCGCGGCAAACAAGCCAACGGTGACCACGCCCGGCAGTGCATTGATGGTTTTTTCCAATGCAATCGGGTCGAGAATACGCAGATTATGCACGTCGAGAATAATGTTGCCGTTGTCGGTCACCACATTCTGACGATACTCAGGTTGGCCGCCCAGCTTCACCAGTTCACGCGCAACAAACGCGCGCGCCATCGGAATCACTTCCACCGGCAACGGGAAATTGCCCAACACGTCCACCTCTTTGGAGGCATCCGCAATGCAGATAAACTTTTTCGCCACGGCTGCGACAATTTTCTCACGCGTCAGCGCTGCGCCGCCGCCTTTGATCATCTGCATCTGTGGATTAATCTCGTCCGCGCCATCAACGTAAACCGACAGTTCATCGACGTTATTCAGATCAAAAACCGGAATTCCCAGGGCTTTGAGTTTTTCCGTCGAGGCTTCCGAACTGGAGACCGCGCCTTCAATTTGATCTTTCATGGTGCCAAGCGCATCAATAAAATGCGCCGCTGTTGAACCGGTGCCAACGCCAACAATGGTGCCGGGTTGCACGTATTGCAGTGCTGCCCAACCAACCGCTTTTTTCAGTTCATCCTGGGTCATGGTATGTTTAAAACCTGTGCGACATCGAAGTGCGCGTAGTATAAAACAAGGCGTCGTGAAAATGCGCGGCTGTTAACGCATCGATTTAAGCCTTTGGAAGCCAGCCCGCAAAAATCCGCCGCAGCACAATATGACAGTTTTGTGGCATAGTACTTTCCATCCTGAACGAGAGAGAACAACAATGAAACGCCCGGATTATCGAACGCTTCAGGCGCTGGATGCTGTGATTCGCGAGCGCGGTTTTGAGCGTGCGGCCCAAAAACTCTGCATCACGCAGTCTGCGGTGTCACAGCGCATTAAACAGCTGGAAAATTTATTTGGTCAGCCGCTGCTGGTGCGCACCGTGCCGCCGCGTCCGACCGAGCAAGGGCAAAAACTGCTGGCGCTGCTACATCAGGTGGAGTTGCTGGAAGAAGAGTGGCTGGGTGATGACAACGGCGGTACTACGCCACTGCTGCTGTCACTGGCGGTCAACGCCGATAGTCTGGCGACCTGGCTGCTGCCTGCATTGAAAGATGTGCTGGCCGATTCGCCGGTGCGCCTGAATTTGCAGGTAGAAGATGAAACCCGTACCCAGGAACGCCTGCGTCGCGGTGAAGTGGTCGGCGCCGTCAGTATCCAGCCGCAGCCGCTGCCGAGTTGTCTGGTGGATCAGTTGGGTGCTCTGGATTATCTGTTCTGCGCGTCGCCAGATTTCGCTGCACGCTACTTCCCGAATGGCGTCACGCGCTCTGCTTTGTTGAAAGCCCCAGCGGTGGCGTTTGACCATCTGGATGATATGCATCAGGCGTTTTTACAGCAGAACTTCGATCTGTCACCGGGCAGCGTACCGTGCCACATCGTTAACTCGTCGGAAGCCTTTGTGCAGTTGGCGCGTCAGGGTTCAGTGTGCTGTATGATCCCACACTTACAGATTGAGCGAGAACTGGCGCAAGGTGATTTGGTGGATTTGACGCCAGGCCTGTACCAGCGCCGCATGCTTTACTGGCACCGCTTCGCGCCAGAGAGCCGTTTGATGCGCAGCGTGACGGATGCGTTGATCGCACACGGTCATCGCGTGTTGCGTCAGGATACGGCGGCGGCATAAGCCCAAATGCAGATTAACGTAGCGGCTTAATTGATTGCGTAAATGAACGGCAGTTCCACCGCCAATCAGCGCGATCAATCACGCCGCTACGATTCAACACATCAGATTACTGAGCGGTATTCGGCTTGATCTCGAACACCACATCAACCTGATCGTCAAAGTGAATGCTCTGCTGCTCATAAGTCTGCTGCGCGGTGGTATCCGCAGGGGCCGCAGCCGCTTTATACATGCGCGCCATTGGCATTGGCTGGTAGTTCGCCACGTGATAGCGGATGCTGTACACCGGGCCTAATTTCGCGTTGAAGCCTTCTGCCAGTGCACCGGCCTGCTGAGTGGCGTTAGCAATCGCGGCTTTGCGCGCCTGATCTTTATAGGCATCGGCATTCGCTACACCCAGCTCCACCGAACGGATTTCGTTCAGGCCAGATTTCAGCGCACCGTCCAGTAACTCATTCAGTTTATCCAGCTGACGTAACGTCACCTGCACCTGGCGCACCGCACGATAGCCTTTTAGTACCGACTTGCCTTCTTTGGTGTAGTCATACTCCGGTTGCGTGCTCAGGTTTGCCGCATCAATATCTTTCTTCTCGATACCGTTCTTTTGCAGGAAATCGAAATATTGCGCCACGCGGTCATCAGCTTGTTTTTTCGCATCAGCCGCATCTTTCGAGGAAACATTCACCACGATGGAGAGTGTCGCGATATCAGGACGGGCATCTACGCTTGCCTGACCAGAAGTGACGACATGCGGGCCATTCGGGACTTCACCCGCTTGTACCATCGCTGACATTACGCCCGTGCTCATTACGGCGGCCAGCGCCAGTGCTTTCAGTTTCACGAAAGTCCTCCTTGAAGGTTCAATTTACAGGTCGCCACTATGGCTAAACCTAAAACACATTACTATGCGTGATGGTCTGAGTTTGAAATCACCAAAAAGTTCGGATAACGACGGTATTAACGTATCCGCGATCGCAAAACCAGGTTAACGGATTCGCGGAAATTTTGCCTTAGCGTTTCTATTAAAGAAACAATTCTAGCCTTATGGGGAGTTGTGGTATGACAGAGCAGCCAATTAGCCAAAGCGCCATTGCCGTTCGCGCCGGACGGACGCGATTCCTGATGCTGGGTCTGGTGTTTATCAACATCATCATCAACTACATGGATCGTACCAATCTCTCTGTGGCCGCCACGCAAATGGCCGGCGAATTGCGCTTTACGCCAATGGAGATGGGGTTGATCTTCTCAGCATTTGGCTGGATCTATGCTGCGCTGCAGATCCCCGGCGGCTTTCTGATCGATCGTCTCGGCGCGCGTCTGGTGTATGGCGTGGGCCTGTTTGCCTGGTCATTAATCACTGCCCTGCATGCGCTCGCCAACAGCTTTGGTGCGCTGTTTGGCTTGCGCCTGGGCGTCGGTGCCTTTGAAGCGCCGGTAATGCCTTCGAATAACCGCGTGATTTCCAGCTGGTTCCCGGAACAGGAGCGTGCCAGCGCCATCGGCATTTACTCCTCGGCCCAGTTTGTGGGACTCGCCTGCATGACGCCGCTGCTGTTCCACGTACAGGATGCGTTTGGCTGGCGCGGTCTGTTTCTGATTACCGGTGTGGCCGGGATGATTTGGGCGTTGGTGTGGTATCTGCTTTACCGTGAGCCACATGAGCATAAAGGCGTGTCAGAAGCCGAATTAAACTATCTGCGCAGCAACGGTGCCTTACTCGAGAGCCGTCAGCACACGCAGCAGCCGAAGGCCCGCTGGGCCGATCTGGCACAAATGTTCCGCAGCCGCAAACTGGTGGGTATCTATATCGGCCAGTTTACTATCTCAGCCACCTTTTGGTTCTTCCTCACCTGGTTCCCGACCTATCTGGTGGAGTATCGCCATATGGGCTTCATTAAAAGCGGCTATGTGGCTTCCGTGCCCTACTTCGCCGCTTTCTGTGGCGTACTGCTGGCAGGTTTCGCTTCGGATCGCATGATACGGCGAGGCGTGTCACCCAGCGTGGCGCGTAAACTGCCGGTCATCCTTGGTCTGTTCCTGACGCTGTTTATTCTTGGCGCCAATTACACCGACGACTCCACGCTCATCGTGCTGTTTATGTCGCTGGCGTTTTTTGGCAACGGCCTCGCGACCATCACCTGGGTGTTTGTCACCGCACTGGCACCTCGCCATCTGATTGGCTTAGCGGGCGGCGTATTCAATTTCACCGGCGCGCTTTCCGCTATTGTGGTGCCGATTGCCATTGGCGCGCTGATCGATGGCGACAATTTCGCGCCAGCACTCGGCTTTATTGCCGTGCTGGCGGCGATAGGCATTTGCAGTTATCTGTTCGTGGTCGGGAAAATCGAGCATGTCAGCGCGCACTGATCAGCACTTGCGCCAGCGACTGCAACTGCGTCACCCGCTGCTGCAGATGTGCATCGTCGGCCTGCCAGATTTTGGCGAACGCCAGCGCAGCGCGGTTGTTATTGATTGGCTGCGCCATGCTGATTTCGCCGTCATCACGGTGCCAGATCAAATGGTTTGCATCACGCTTACGCGCCAGCAACGGCGCCATTTGCGCCCACTGTTCGTCGGTAAATCGTGGACGCAACTGCTCATCACTCTCTGTCGCCAGCAGCGACACACCAATCACCGACTGCCACGCCGGCAGCATGCGGAAACCGGCCAGCGCCTGGCTGGCACTGGTGCGCTCACCCGGTTCGGAGTGCCAGATGTAAATCACCTGGTCCTCCCACAGCACACCCAGCGCCACCACAATGTCGCGCGGCGCGTGTGCTTCCAGTTGCGGCAGCGCCTGGGCAAACAGCGAGGAGCCGCGAATCGCCTGCGCCGCCAGAGCATGAATCCCCGGGCCGGGCAAATAGCGGCGGTGTTCGTCCTGAATCGTCAGGCCAATCGAGGCCATGGTCATCAACAGGCGGTTAACGCGCGTGCTGTTCATGTCCATCTGTCGCGCCAGTTCACGGCAGCCCACGGCTTTATCGCTGGAAACCAAATACTGCAAGCAGCGAATCCCATCAATCAGGCTTTGGTTGGGTTGAGAAGACATAGTTCACCCTGTGGCGCTCAAAACTCCAATCTTAGCTTCAGCATGACAGGAAGCAAATGATGCAGACTTTCTCTTCGCAAAATGCGCGCCACTTCCCAGAGCAAACGTTACAGGCCGATCTGCTGGTGGCGGGCGGTGGGCTCGCGGGCGTGTGTGCCGCGCTGGCCGCCGCGCGTGACGGATTGCAGGTGGTGTTGGTTCAGGATCGTCCGGTGCTGGGTGGCAACGCCTCGAGTGAAGTGCGGTTATGGGCCAACGGTGCAACATCGCATATGGGTAACAACAACCGCTGGGCGCGCGAAGGCGGCATCATGGGCGAGATTATGGAGGAAAACCTGTGGCGCAATAAAGAGGGCAATCCGGTGCTGTTCGATATGGTGCTGCTGGATTTGGTGCAATCACAACCCGGTCTGACGCTACTGCTCAACACGGTGGTCAGCGATATCACGAAAGAAGGCCGCCGCTTACAAGCCGTGCAAGCTTTTAACGCCATTAATCAGACACGCTACCACGTCAACGCCAGCCAGTTTATCGATGCCAGCGGCGATGGCGTGCTGGGATATCTGGCGGGTGCCGCGCATCGTATAGGGGCGGAAACTGTTGAAGAATTTGGCGAAAAGATGGCGCCAGGCGAACATTTTGGACACAAGCTCGGCCACTCGATCTACTTCTACACCAAACGCACTTCGCAGCCGGTTCGCTTTGTTCCGCCCTCTTTTGCGCTTAAAGAGATTACCGCCATTCCACGTTACAAACGCCTGACCTCCGATCTTAACGGCTGTGATTTGTGGTGGCTGGAATGGGGCGGACGGCTCGATACGGTGCACGAAAGCGAAACCATCAAATGGGAGCTGTGGAAAATTGTTTGGGGCGTGTGGGATTACATTAAAAACTCCGGCGAGTTTCCGGATGCCGATACCCTGACCATCGAATGGGTAGGCCTGATCCCCGGCAAGCGCGAAAGCCGTCGCTTCCTCGGTGACACGTTACTGTGTCAGCAGGACATCATTGAACAGCGCGATCACTACGACGCCGTTGCCTACGGCGGCTGGTCGATTGACCTGCATCCCGCCGATGGCGTGTACAGCGAACACGATGGCTGCCGCCAGTTCCACAGCAAAGGCACCTATACCATTCCATTTCGTGCGCTATACAGCCAGTCGCTGGATAATCTGCTGCTCACCGGTCGTTCAATCTCAGCCACCCACGTTGCCTTTGGCAGCGCACGCGTGATGTGCACCTGCGGCGTACTGGGTGAAGTGGTGGGTCGTGCGGCGGCCATCTGTCATCAGCAGCAACTCACGCCGTCGCAGCTGGCGCAGCCAGATCGCGTCACACAGTTGCAGCAGCAACTACTGCGTCAGGGTGCGTTTATCCCACGCCATCCATTGCTGAGTCCGGCCCGCGATGCGCAGATCGAAGTCAGCAGCACTCTGCAGCTTAGCCATCTCCCCGCCGATGCCGGTTGGCAGCCGCTGCAATCGCGCTGTGCCCTGCTGCTGCCATTAAAAGCCGGTGAACGTTTACCTGTGTTAACCGTGCAACTGCGTGCCAAACAAACGCAGAAGATGCAGGTTTCGCTGCTCAGCAGTGACAATCCTGCCAACACTTGCGGCGATCGTCACATCGCCAACCAAACACTCACGGTTAACGATCAGGGCAACTACCGCCTGAGTTTTGATTACCGTGCAGATTGCGATCGTTATCTGTTTATCGCCTTTGAAGAAAATCCGGCGATTGAAGTGGCCCTCACTCAGCAGCGTCTGCCCGGGGTCATGATGGTGTTTAACAGCCTCAATCCACGCGTCGCCAAACGCACGCGACAGATTAACGATGGCGATTACGGCGTCGATGAGTTCGATTTCTGGCTACCGCGCCGCGTGTCGCATCAAATACTGTTCGCCTTCACGCTGGAGACGCCGTTAAAACTCTGGCATCGGGACTATCTGCTCAACGGCAAATTGCGTCCGGAACAGCACACCAACTGCTGGGTGCCGGCACGGGATGACGCTCAGCCAACGGTTATTTGGCGCTGGGAACAGCAGCAACACGCTCGCCAAATCACGCTGTTGTTTGATAACGACTTTGACCATGCGATGGAGACGGTGCAGATGGGGCACGCACAAGCGGTCACGCCGCACTGCACCACGCATTATCGTCTCTGGCTGGATGAAGAGTTACTGATTGAAGTCGAAGATAACCATCACTCGCTGTGCCATCACGCCGTACCGCAGGGGGTGAGCTTCCGACAGATTCGTTTAGAGCTGCTGGCCAGTGCGGGCGCGCTGCCCGCACTGTACGGCTTACATCTGCATCATAACGCGGCAATACCCTGACGCGCCAGCTGGATAGCGATAAACCACATCACGCCGCCCACCAGCAGATTGATGATGCGCTGCGCACGCACGGTGCGCAGACGCGGTGACAGCCACGCGGCTAACAGCGCCAGTCCAAAGAACCAGATAATTGAAGCACTCACCGTGCCCAACGCGAACCACTGACGCGCTTCGGTAGAAGGAAGCTGACTGCCGAGGCTACCCAGCACCACAAAGGTATCAAGGTAGACGTGCGGATTGAGCCAGGTCACCGCGACGATGGTGGCAACGATGCGCCAGCGACCTTGCTTCAGCGCGGCTTCTGTCGCTAACGTCACATCGCCCTGCCATGCGCTGCGCAGTGCGCCCCAGCCGTACCACAGCAGAAACGCCACGCCCGCCCAGGTGATCAGCATCAGCAGAATCGGGGATTGATTTAGCAATGCACTGCCGCCAAAGATACCGCCACAAATCAGCACGATATCGCTCAGCGTGCATAACCCTGCGGTCATCAAATGGTAGTGGCGTTTAATGCCCTGATTCATCACGAATGCGTTTTGCGGGCCTAATGGCAGAATGAGTGCTGCCCCAAGGGCAAGTCCTTGTAAATAAACAGATAACACGATGGCGGTCCTGAGTAACGAGATAATGCGATGCAGTATAGTGACGCGAGGATATTAGTGGAAATTGAAAGATTTAATCGGGTATTAGAGAAAGTAATAAGATTGATATCAATAGCGAAGTGATGGCGACGAGTGCGCTTTCGGTCGCCATAGATGATAGCCCTTTAAGGATATAACCGGGTTTGTGGGGTGCACATCAGATGCGCACCGCCACTCATTGATTACTCAGCGCGCTCAGGTTGCTGTTCGTTCTTCACCTGATGCAGATGCACGTCCATCTGCGGATAAGGGATGCCGATACCGTTCGCGTCCAGCGTGCGTTTGAAGTTCTTCAACAGATCCCAGTAGACGTTTTGCAGGTCACTGCTCTTGCTCCAGCAGCGCACGACAAAGTTGAGTGAAGACGCGGCCAGTTCGTTCAGGCCGATCTGGATACCCATGTCTTTCAGCACGCGTTCATCGGCCTCAACCACTTCCCTGAACAGCGCGATCACCTGGTCGACATCCGCTTCGTAGGCCACACCGATAATGAATTCATTACGGCGGATCGGCTCACGGGAATAGTTAACGATATTACCCGCAATCACCTTACCGTTCGGTACCACGACAATTTTACCGTCCGCGCTCTTCATGGTGGTGGAGAAGATCTGCACGTTCTGCACCGTTCCCATCACGCCACCGAGATCCACGAACTCGCCAGTTTTAAATGGACGGAAGGTCACCAGCAGCACACCCGCGGCAAGGTTGGACAGCGAACCCTGCAGGGATAACGCTAAGGCCAAACCCGCTGCACCCAGTACCGCAATCACCGATGCGGTTTGCACCCCGACGCGGCCCAGCGCAGCAATCAAGGTAAAGGCAATCACGCCATAGCGCACCAGCGCCGAAAGGAAATCTGCGACTGTGGCATCGATATGACGCGCCACCAGCACGCGGTTGATGCCTTTCGAAATAATACGCGCTGCCATCATACCGATCACAATGATGACAATCGCTGCAGCGATATTGACGAAATAGCTCAGGATCAGCGCCTGATTTCTTACCAGCCAGCCGCCAGCGTTGTTAATGCCATCGACGACATTTAAGTCTTCCATTTGTTAGCCCTGTTGTTGAGTTTCCCGCAGGAAAATGCAAAAACGGCCAGATTAACTCCGGCACTCCCGTGTACAAGGGTAAACAAAAATGGCATGAAGCGCCAAAGATGGCCTGAATTTACTCACTATTCCGAATCGAATGCATAAAAAAAAGGCCCTTTCGGGCCTTTTTTGTACTGTAAGGAGAAATTACAGCACGTCGACAGCGTTCAGCTCTTTGAAAGCCTGCTCTAAACGCACAACCATTGAAGCCTGTGCAGAGCGCAGCCATACGCGTGGGTCGTAGTATTTCTTGTTCGGGCTATCCACACCATTTGGGTTACCCAACTGGCCTTGCAGATAGTCTTCGTTCTTTTTGTAGTACTGCAGGATGCCGTCCCAGGTCGCCCATTGGGTATCGGTATCGATGTTCATCTTGATTACGCCGTAACCAATTGACTCTTCGATTTCTGCAGCAGAAGAACCTGAACCACCGTGGAACACGAAGTCCAGCGCGTTGTGCGGCAGGTTGTGTTTCTTGGTCACGTATTCCTGAGAATCACGCAGGATTGTCGGGGTCAGTTTCACGTTGCCTGGCTTGTACACGCCGTGCACGTTACCGAAGGAAGCCGCGATGGTGAAACGTGGGCTGATTTTGCTCAGCTCGGTGTACGCGTAATCAACGTCTTCTGGCTGGGTGTACAGCGCAGATGCGTCCATATGGCTGTTGTCCACGCCATCTTCTTCGCCACCGGTGCAACCCAGTTCGATTTCCAGCGTCATGTCGATTTTCGCCATACGCGCCAGGTATTTAGAAGAGATCTCGATGTTCTCTTCCAGTGACTCTTCTGACAGGTCGATCATGTGAGAAGAGAACAGTGGCTTACCGGTTTTCTTGAAGTGCTCTTCACCGGCATCCAGCAGACCGTCGATCCACGGCAGCAGTTTCTTGGCGCAGTGGTCGGTGTGCAGAATCACTGGCACGCCGTACTGTTCAGCCATCAGATGCACATGGTGTGCACCCGCGATAGCGCCGAAGATTGCCGCGCCCTGTGGCTTGTCGGTTTTGAAACCTTTACCGGCGATGAAGGCAGCACCACCATTGGAGAACTGAACGATGACCGGCGCTTTAACTTTGGCCGCAGCTTCCAGTACCGCGTTGATGGAGTCCGTGCCGACGCAGTTAACTGCAGGCAGAGCGAATTTGTTTTCTTTCGCTACTTGGAAAACTTTCTGAACGTCATCACCAGTGACAACGCCGGGTTTTACGAAATCAAAAATTTTAGACATGGTTGTGTCCTGTTTCGTTACCGTTCATCCCACGAGGGGACGTCGATTTTTTGCCCAGGATGGGCAAGCCTTCAGACGGCGCCGAAGCGCCGCCCCCAAAAATTACTGCTTAGCGCGCTCTTCCAGCATCGCTACCGCTGGCAGTTTTTTGCCTTCCACGAACTCGAGGAATGCGCCACCGCCGGTAGAGATGTAGGAGATCTTGTCTTCGAGACCGAACAGGTCAATCGCTGCCAGGGTATCGCCACCACCCGCAACAGAGAACGCGTCGCTGTCTGCAATCGCGTTCGCCACGATTTCGGTGCCTTTACGGAAGTTCGGGAATTCGAACACACCAACTGGACCGTTCCACAGAATGGTTTTTGCTTCTTTCAGCAGTTTCGCCATCGCCTGTGCGGTTTCGTCACCGAAGTCCATAATCTCTTCGTTATCCGCCACTTCGGAAACCTTTTTCACGGTTGAAGGGGCAGTTTCAGAGAATTCCGTTCCTACGCGAGAGTCGGTTGGAACTGGGATGCCGTGCTCGTCACGCAGCTTTTTCGCCGCTTCAACGAAGTCTGGTTCGTACAGTGATTTACCGACTTTGTTGTCGATAGCCACGAAGGTGTTAGCGATGCCGCCGCCGACAATCACGGTATCCGCGATTTTCACCAGAGACTGCAGCACGTCGAATTTGGTAGAGACTTTAGAACCCCCCACAACGGCGACCAGCGGACGCTCTGGGTTGCTCATCACTTTACCCAGCGCTTCCAGCTCAGCAGACAGCAGCGGGCCAGCACAAGCGATTGGTGCGAATTTGCCCACACCGTGGGTAGAAGCCTGCGCGCGGTGCGCAGTACCGAAAGCATCCATCACGAAGACGTCGCACAGTGCGGCATATTTCTTCGACAGGGTCTCTTCGTCTTTCTTCTCGCCTTTGTTGAAGCGAACGTTTTCCAGAACCACCAGCTCACCAGCGCCGACTTCAACGCCGTCGAGGTAGTCTTTCGCCAGGGTAACGGTGGTGCCGTTCAGTTTGTCTTTCAGGTAGTTAACAACAGGCAGCAGGGAGAATTCTTCGTTGTATTCACCTTCGGTCGGGCGACCCAGGTGAGAGGTAACCATCACTTTCGCGCCCTGTTTCAACGCCGCTTCGATGGTAGGCAGAGAAGCACGGATACGTGCATCTGACGTCACTTTCCCTTCTTTCACTGGCACGTTGAGATCGGCACGGATCAGAACACGCTTACCAGCAAGATCCAGATCGGTCATTTTAATTACAGACATGGTGAACCCTCTCGTTGATTCTCATAAGTTTTGCCAGACGCAGTCCGCGTCTTACCTGAAACCGCTTGCGGCCATTGCTAACGTGGTGTCGATCATGCGGTTAGCAAAGCCCCATTCGTTGTCACACCAAACCAAGGTTTTGATCAGGTGGTGACCACTGACCCGCGTTTGTGTGCCGTCCACTATGGCACTGTGCGGATCATGGTTGAAATCTACTGAGACTAACGGTAATTCCGTATAGTCAACTATACCACGAAACGCCCCTTCTGACGCGTTTTGCAGCAAGGCATTGACCTCACAAGCCTTCACGGCTTCGCGTACTGAAACGCTCAAATCAATGGCTGTCACGTTGATCGTGGGAACACGGACAGCGATGGCTTCGAAGCGGTCGTTAAATTTCGGAAAAATACGGGTAATGCCCGCAGCAAGACGCGTATCCACCGGAATGATCGATTGGCTGGCGGCACGGGTACGACGCAGATCGCTGTGATAGGCGTCAATCACCTGTTGGTCGTGCATCGCCGAGTGAATCGTGGTCACGGTGCCTGACTCAATTCCGAAGGCGTCATCCAGCAACTTGATCACCGGAATAATGCAGTTGGTGGTACAGGATGCGTTGGAGACAATGCGGTCAGTTTGTTTAAGAGCTTGTTCGTTAACGCCGAACACCACGGTGGCATCCAAATCATTACCGCCCGGATGCGAGAACAACACTTTCTTCGCGCCCGCCTGCAGATGTGCTTCGCCATCGGCGCGGCTGCCGTATACCCCGGTACAATCCAGCACGATATCGACATTCAGTTCCTGCCACGGCAGGGTATCAATATCGGCCAGATGCAGAATGCGGATGGTGTCGTCGCCCACGAACAGCTGATCGCGCTCCTGGCGCACATCCCAGGCAAAGCGGCCATGGCTGGTGTCATACTTCAGCAAATGTGCCATGCCAGTGGCTTCAGCCAGCTCGTTGATCGCTACCACGGTGATCTCAGCGCGGCGGCCGGTTTCGTACAAGGCACGCAGCACATTGCGTCCGATACGACCAAAACCATTAATTGCTATGCGAACGGTCATCTCACTTCCTGCAACAACAGCCCAAAAAAACGTGCCAAATACCTTGAGCGTTTCGCTGCGTTTTGTACAGGGAATTATTGCCCGCTTAACGTTGCAAAATGATGCCACTGAATTGCAACTGAAACGGTTCAGCTAGAATAAAGCATGCAAGGAATAACAGGAATGATTGCGATCAATTGCGCTGCTGATTATTGGATCTGCGTCACATAATTCGCATGTAAAAATTATTACTTCAGGAATAATTGAACCGTTTCAGGTTTGAGGCGGGAGTTGAAATGAAAAAAGGTGCGCATCAATGCGCACCTTCAATAGCGATAATCACCTGTCGGGCCGCCCTTGATGGCGACCGCTGATTACAGAATAGATTTCGCGGTGTTCACCACGTTCTCAACGGTGAAGCCGAACTCTTTGAACAGCAGTTCTGCTGGAGCAGACTCACCGAAGGTGGTCATGCCGACGATAGCGCCATTCAGACCGGTGTATTTGAACCAGTAGTCTGCGATGCCGGCTTCGATTGCCACACGCGCAGCAACCGCTTTCGGCAGTACAGATTCACGGTAAGCCGCGTCCTGCTTGTCAAAGGCATCGGTCGAAGGCATAGACACCACGCGCACTTTACGGCCTTCGCTGGTCAGCTGGTCGTAAGCGGCAACCGCCAGTTCGACTTCTGAACCGGTAGCGATCAGGATCAGCTCTGGCGTACCTGCGCTGTCTTTGAGCACATAACCACCGCGCGCCACGTTAGCCAGCTGCTCAGCGGTACGATCCTGCTGCGCCAGATTCTGACGAGAGAAGATCAGGGCTGATGGGCCGTCAACGCGCTCGATAGCGTATTTCCAGGCAACCGCAGATTCAACCTGGTCACATGGACGCCACAGGCTCATGTTTGGTGTCACGCGCAGGCTAGCCATCTGCTCAACCGGCTGGTGCGTTGGACCATCTTCACCCAGACCGATGGAGTCATGGGTGTAGACCATGATCTGACGAATCTTCATCAGTGCAGCCATACGCGCCGCGTTACGTGCGTATTCTACAAACATCAGGAAGGTCGCAGTGTACGGCAGGAAACCACCGTGCAGTGCAAGGCCGTTAGCGATCGCGGTCATACCGAATTCGCGCACGCCGTAATGGATGTAGTTACCCGCAGCATCCTCGTTGATTGGCTTAGAACCCGACCACATAGTCAGGTTGCTTGGTGCCAGGTCAGCGGAGCCGCCCAGGTATTCCGGCAGGATTTTACCGAAGGCTTCAATCGCATTCTGAGACGCTTTACGGCTGGCGATTTTGGCTGGGTTAGCCTGCAGCTGCTCGATGAACTTCTGCGATTCGGTTTCCCAGTTCGCTGGCAGCTCGTTGTTGGTACGACGCGTGAACTCAGCAGCCAGCTCAGGATGAGCAGCAGCATAAGCAGCAAACTTCTTATCCCATGCGGACTCTTTCGCCTGGCCGGCTTCTTTCGCATCCCACTGCGCGTAGATGTCTGAAGGAATTTCAAACGGCGCGTGGTTCCAGCCCAGCTGTTTGCGGGTCAGTGCGATTTCGTCGTCGCCCAGCGGTGCGCCGTGCGAATCGTGCGTACCGGCTTTGTTCGGTGAACCGAAACCGATGATGGTTTTGCACATCAGCAGTGAAGGTTTGTCTGAAACCGCTTTGGCTTCTTCTACTGCTTTCTTGATGGCGTCAGCGTCGTGACCGTCTACGCCACGCACCACGTGCCAGCCGTAAGCTTCGAAGCGTGCTGCGGTATCGTCAGTGAACCAGCCATCAACGTGACCGTCGATTGAGATGCCGTTGTCATCATAGAAGGCAACCAGTTTACCCAGTTTCAGGGTACCGGCGATGGAGCACACTTCGTGTGAGATACCTTCCATCATGCAGCCGTCGCCCATGAACACGTAAGTGTTGTGGTCTACGATGTCATGGCCTGGACGGTTGAACTGTGCCGCTAAAGTGCGCTCAGCGATGGCGAAGCCTACTGCGTTAGCGATACCCTGGCCCAGTGGACCGGTGGTGGTTTCAACGCCAGCGGTGTAGCCGTATTCTGGGTGGCCTGGAGTTTTAGAGTGCAGCTGACGGAAGTTCTGCAGCTCGCTCATCGGCAGGTCATAACCGGTGAGGTGCAGCAGGCTGTAAATCAGCATGGAGCCATGACCGTTAGACAGCACGAAGCGGTCACGGTCTGCCCACAGCGGGTTAGTCGGATTGTGGTTCAGGAAGTCACGCCACAGCACTTCGGCGATGTCCGCCATGCCCATAGGGGCACCAGGATGTCCCGATTTGGCTTTCTGTACTGCATCCATACTTAACGCGCGAATGGCGTTGGCAAGCTCTTTACGAGAGGGCATCTTCTACTCCAGGTCGGATTAATGCTCCGCCGCGCTTAACGTATTGTAATTAATCAGTTATCAGGCGAAGCGAGAAAAAAGTCGCACATCAATGTACATGAAAATCGGGGCAAAAGTACATGCGTCGACGTGCTAAATAGCGGGTAAACGGTTGCAATTCGGGGCTTGTCTGCTAGCCAGTGAACAGGATGCACGCTATAACCAAAGCGTTTGAACACCGATCTCAATTTCAGGTGTTTGTTTTCTCTACCTTGTTACGCAAAGGACCTCTCAATGAAAATCCGCGCCACCATTCTTGCTGTGGGAATCGCTTCGCTGCTAAGCGGCTGTGAAGGGATGGACAATAACGCGCTACTGCAATCCGGCGCGCAGGCCTATCAGGCTTATACGTTGAATGATTCACAAGTGAAGCAGCTCAGCGATCAGTCCTGTGCCCAGATGGACAAAGACAACCAGCTCGCACCTGCCAACAGTGAATATCAACAGCGTCTGAACAAAATCGCCGCAGCGCTGGGCGATAATATCAACGGCGTGCCAGCCAACTACAAAGTCTATCTGACCAAAGATGTGAACGCGTGGGCGATGGCCAACGGCTGTATCCGCGTTTACAGCGGCTTGATGGATATGATGACGGATAACGAAGTGGAAGGCGTACTCGGCCACGAAATGGGCCACGTGGCGCTCGGCCATACGCGTAAAGCGATGCAGGTTGCTTATGCCACCACGGCGGCACGCACCGCCGCGGCCTCGGTTGGTGGCGTGATTGGTCAACTGTCGCAATCCCAGTTGGGCGATCTGAGCGAAAAGCTGGTCAATGCGCAGTTCTCGCAGACCCAGGAATCGCAGGCGGATGACTACTCTTATGACCTGCTGAAAAAGCGCGGTGTTAATCCGCTCGGCTTAGCCACCAGTTTCGAGAAACTGGCGAAAATGCAGCAAGGCCAAACGAGTTCGATGTTTGATTCCCACCCGGATTCCGCAGCACGTGCACAGCACATCCGCGATCGTATTGCGGCAGATGGCAAATAATCGACAATAAAAAGGAGCGCCGGTGCGCTCCTCTCTTCCACTTCGACAATTACCGCTTAAACAGATCATCCACCATCGATCCCAAATCCAGCTGGTTGTTGTGCAGACTCTGCTCATCCAGTTGACCTTGCGGCGACATCTTATCGATCAATTGCGGCAACAACGACGCCAGCGTGCCAGATGCACCATTCACATCGGTGCCCAGCTTATCAGCCAGCGACTGCAACTCCTCCTGCCCAAAGGCACTCTGAATCTCACCGCCGCCGACCTGTTGATTACCGCCGGTGCCGATCCACGAACCCAGCACCTCACCGAACCCGCCCTGTTGAAACTTCTGCAGTAGCACTTCGATTCCGCCCTGCTCCTGCACCCAATTCCAGATCGCCTGCAACTGACCCAACTGATTGCCTTGCCCGTTGCCGCTCCCCAGCGAACCCACTAATTCATCCAGAAAGCCCATGGTGACCTCCAAAGATTGAGTAACCGTGATTAACGAAGCGATAACTAACGCTACGCCCAAAAGTATAGCTACAGGGTGCCGATAATGAATTGTCACCTTTAAGTTGTTGAGGCATCAATGCGAGAAGCGTGACAATGGTCTGTATTCACCAGACGGGGCCATTTCATGGTGAAGATGGTCTACACTGACCGTTTGTTTGCAGGCGATACCAGAGAGAGTCACCGGAGCACCACATACTATGATGACCATTCTGATTATTCTCGCCGTCGTTATCGCGATTGTGCTGATCGGCGCGTATCTGGTGGTAAGGTCTGCCGCTCAGGACATCAATGGCGACTATTAGGAATCGGGGAAGTCGAGAGCAAATGATCGCCCTCAGTTTTTAATCTTTGTATCACTATCAACAGTTGATTTGAGGACAAGGCTCTCGCCCTGCCCTTCCCAGTATTAGCCTTTGTTCGCTGCCTGCACGTGCAGCATATCCAGCGCCAACGTAGCCGCCGCCAGTGATGTCAGATCGGCGTGGTCGTAACCCGGTGCCACTTCCACCAGATCCATCCCGACGATGTTCATACCCTGCAAGCCACGAATCAGCTTGGTGGCTTTATCGCTGGTCAGTCCGCCGATCACAGGCGTGCCGGTGCCCGGTGCGTGTGCCGGATCCAGACAGTCGATATCAAAGGTCAGATACACCGGCAGATCGCCCACAGTGCGTTTCACTTCCGCCAGAATATCATCGACGCTGCGATCGTTAACCTGTGCTGCATCCAGCACGTTAAAGCCAAGGCTCTTATCAAACTCGGTACGGATACCAATCTGCACTGAGTGATTTGGATCGATCAGCCCTTCTTTCGGTGCGGTGAAGAACATGGTGCCGTGGTCGAAGGTTGGACCGTTAGAGTAAGTGTCAGTGTGCGCATCAAAGTGCACCAGTGCCATTTTACCGAAGTGCTTAGCGTGCGCGCGCAACAGCGGCAGCGTGACGTAGTGGTCGCCCCCGAAGGTCAGCATACGCTTACCGTTTGCCAGCAATTTCTCAGCGTGCGCCTGCAATTTGTCAGAGAGATCCTGTGAATCACCGAATGCGTAAACGAGGTCACCGCAATCCACCACGTTCAGGCGCTGACGCAGGTCGAAATCCCACGGCCAGCGGCAACCTTCCCATGCGAGGTTAGTGGAGATCTGGCGAATCGCACCCGGCCCTAAACGGCTGCCCGGACGACCCGACGTTGCGGCATCGAAAGGTACACCGGTGATCACCCACTCAGCATCGCTGTCGTAAGGCTGGAAGTTCACCGGGAAGCGCATGAAACCGAAGGCGTTAGAAACCAGGGAGTTATCGTACTGATTGCCCAGGGTGTTATACATAACTTGTCCTCTTTAAGATCCGTGAGTCGGTTAGCCACTAAAATATAGGTAAAAAAAATCCCCTCCGCGTCGTTAGGCCCGACGAGGAAGGGATTTATTGAACGTAATTATTGCGGAGATTTTCATGCTCTGCAATCGACGCTTTAATGACATTTGAAATGAATCGCTGATATCACTTTGGCAGCATAGGTACGCACGAGACATTTCCCCAAATTTCCAGCTCACTTCCGTTCGAGATTAGTGAGAGCAGTAGGCTGGAGGGTCTCTGAAGGAATATCGAGCCAGTCGGACTTACCGTAAAAGACGGCATTAATTTGCGTGTTATAAAGCAAATGAGTGCGAAAGCGCTGGAAAAGTTTTTTATCGGGTACAAAATCCGACTGCCAAAACTGGTTGAGCGGCCCCTGCCAGGCCAAGCCTTCGATGTTGTAAAGCGCCTTACCCATCACTTTAAGCGGCTTATTGTGGATTAATGCCGACAGACCGGCGGTACTGTTCACCGTGATCACCGCCCGGGTGTGGGTCAGTAAAGCGGGCAAAGAGAGATCGTGCACATAGATAACCCGACCGCTGATGCCATATTTTTCAGTCAGCACGTTAATGAAGGTGCCATAAAATCGATGGCCACGATCCATTGGGTGGTGTTTAAACACCAGGTGTCGCTCTTTTGGCGCATGACGGGCAAATGATCGGATCACCGTTTCAATATAGTCTCGTACGTCTTTATAAGGGCTGTGATGGATGATCTGACTGTCGTTATAAACTTGTAAAATCGCCAGATAGTACTGATTGTCCAGTTCACCGGTGATATGGCTCAACATGTTGCGTTGCTGCCAGCGGTAGACGAGTTTGCGGCGACCTGCACGTATCCAGCAGCGCATCTCATACCAGGGTGAGAACGACTTATGATGCCTGTAGCCTTTATAACGGTGGCGGCCAAACCAGCCCGCTGCATAATAAAACATGGCATGGGCCGCGCGATTATAGGCACTCGGCTTCCACGGCGTCGGCGTTTTCAATTCGGGCAGCGGCTGCTCGCGATAATATTTCGCATCAATCGGCATTGAAGAAAATGCATTTACGCCCCCTTTTTCAAGGGTGATATAAAACGGACGAAAGTATCCTTCTTCGAATGCAAGGAAATCGATCGACTGGGTACTCGACCATTTCTTAGCTTCGACATGCATTGGGCGGCAGTCACCGAAACAGACAATGGTGTCGAAGGGGTACTTTTTGTGCAACTCACGCAGCCAATAAGCAAATTTCTTCGCCGATCCGGTGTAATGCAGCGCGGTTTCTTTCGCGGCATACCATGAATCCCCGGCATTGAAGCAAACCTGCTTCACTTCACGATGGCTGTTCTGCAACCAGATCGCCAGACGTGCAAAGCAAGGGCCCATTGGCCCCTGTAAAAAAAGATATCGTCGGCCATTAAGCAAATGGCGGATAGCTGGCTCTTCCATTATTTTTCCCAGAGCGGTTCCGTTGCGGGATCGCATATATGAGTGGCTTGATGACCGTTTTTCTTTCATTGGTGGGGATAAATCGTTCGCTAACGAAATGTCTGCACGAGGTAGCTCAATTTCATTTGCCAGCGTTGCCAGCGGCTGGATTTCTGTGCCGGGGAGTTGCCCTGCTGCGCTAACTGGTGGATTAACTGCTCCGGGCTCATCCACAAACCACTCTGCCAGTCGATATATCGTGGATAGGCGACCAGCGTGGTATAAACCAGCGCAGCCAAAGATAAATGACGCTGGCGACGTTCAGCGGGATGGATATCGTTCGTCAGCCCCCAGCCGCTATAAAACGGCTGGCCCCAGGTGGTGACTTTTACACCCTGCACTAAAGCTTCAAAACCGCTCAGCGAGGTCATGGTATGCAGCTCGTCTACATGCGGGTAGAGACTGGTCAGGCCGATATCCAGCACCTGGCTATCGACACAAGAGGTCAAACACGCCTCAGATATCGCCCCTTCACGGTTGCCTGCTACCACGTCTGGATGGGGTTTAAACAAAATATGAGCTTCCGGTCTGGCGGCACGTACGGCCCATAGCAGTTGTTCATTGCTATGAATGACCGGGCTACCCGTCAGGATCGATGCATCACCATCGACCTGCCCCACCACCAGCAGCAGCGGACGACCATCAACAGGCGGCGTAAAAGGTTGCACATTACCGACGTTGTATTTGCTGACCCCATTCTGCTGAAGCAGATCGATTAGCGCCGCGCCGCGCGCCAGCTGTTTCTCTGTCAGTTGCTGTTGATTCAGCAGTTGCTCGATCCGGCTTGGCCGACGGCTGTCGAAATAGATCCCCACAGGATCAATAGAGAGCGATGAAGGGCGACACAGATTAGACCCCAGACCTCGCGAGCGGATAAAGCCGTCTTCCACCCGTATAGGGTTGGCGAGTTCAGGATGACGACTGCCCCAGACCAAAACCTGCTCATCAGAAGCCACCTGTTTTGGTAGCTTACGCACAAAGCAGATCTCCTCAGCTAGCGGCGAACAGAAAGCACGCATAAATGCGCGTTTCCACAACGAGAAACCCACCAGATACAGGCGTCGATAATGCGGGGGCGGATTCTGCTGACGCGCGATAATGGGCAACACCTGCTCCACTTCACAGCGCTCGCCCAGCACCGGATCGAGGTAGCGCGGATACTGAATCAACGCCGCTGCCACCAATTGTGGCAGGCAGGCCTTCGTCTGCCGCCGCTTAAGATGTTGACTGTCATGGGTCAGCCCCCATCCCGCGTAAAACGGCATGCCGAAACAATAGACTGTCTTGCCCAGCAATAGGGCTTCGAACCCCATCTGGGATGATACGGTGTAGACCGCGTCTACCTGATTAAGCAGTGCATGGGGATGGCAGTGATCGGCCACCACTTCCACATCATCCATCTGCAAACGCGCCAGTACGCCACTCTTTCTGCCCAGACGGGTATCCGGGTGAGTGCGTAGCAGCAGCCGGGCATCAGGATGGTTGCGCCTTGCTGCTGCGACCATATCAATAAAATCTGCTTCGCTAGCCAGCGCGCCAGGGATGGAGAGATCACCGGCCACCTGATCAATCAGCAACACTTTAGAGCGAGGATCGTTTTGCAGACGTATGGCTAGAGCTGCTGGTAAATCGCGCGCTGTGCCGTAGCAGTTGTATTTGGTGATCCCCAGACGAAGCAGTTCGCTCGTCAGCTTCTCAGCTCTCGCCAGCATAGCAGCATCGCACGGTGTGGCGATTAATTGCTCAAGGTAACTAGGCTGGCGGGCATCATAGTAAACGCCTACCGGATCAACGATCAGGGAGACTGGCACGCCTCCCCTGGCGGGGTGGCCAATATAGCCGATAAAGCCATCTTCCAGCTGCCAGTACGGCAGCCCGAGTTTCTCGGCCCTTTGCTTTATCTGCCGGGTGTTGCTCTTTTGGCCCCAGCTAACCAGCACATCGTCTTCAGCGAGCGTCATACTGGCTTTGAAGGCATGTAATGTGTGGCCAAGCATCGGCTCAAACCGTGCTTTTTTGGCAAGGATTCCGGCTGAACCTGTGTAAAATTTCATTCGAACTCTGCGCGGTAGAAACTCCACACGCCATCGCGGAGGAGTGTGACTCAGATAAAGTGCTCTGCGTCTGGGAGGGACTTAGCAATGCTGTCTTTGGTCGAGGTGAGAATCTCGCTGTCGATTTTCGGCCACGTGATGGCTAAGGTCTCGTCATTCCAGCGAATGCCACGGTCACTTTCCGGCGCATAGTAATGGGTGGTTTTATACAAGAATTCTGCGGTGTCGCTTAGCGTCATAAAACCGTGAGCAAAACCTTCTGGGATCCACAGCTGGCGCTTGTTCTCACCCGACAAATGCACACCCACCCACTGACCAAAGGTCGGGGAACTTTTACGGATATCCACCGCCACGTCGAACACTTCACCTGCGATACAACGCACCAGTTTGCCCTGCGCATGCGGCGCGAGCTGGTAATGCAGGCCACGTAATACACCCTTAGAGGATTTTGAGTGGTTGTCCTGGACAAAGTTTACGCTGCGGCCAATGGCAGTTTCGAATTGCTGATGACTGAAACTTTCGAAGAAGAAACCACGATCATCGCCAAACACTGTTGGTTGAAGAATAAATACATCGGGAATTGCAGTTTGAATAACATCCATGGTTGAAACCTGATTCCAAAAGGGACGCATGCCCCAGAAAAAAAGAAAATTACTTAATCATTTTCAACAGATACTGCCCGTAGGCATTCTTAGCCAGTGGCGCGGCTAATGTGCGCACCTGGTCGGCATCGATGAATTTTTTACGGTAAGCAATCTCTTCAGGGCAGGCCACTTTCAACCCCTGACGGGTTTCGATCGTCTGAATGAAGTTGCTGGCCTCGATCAGGCTCTCATGAGTGCCGGTATCCAACCAGGCAAAACCACGGCCCATCATGGCAACTGACATCTCACCCTGTTCAAGGTAAATGCGGTTGAGATCGGTGATTTCCAGCTCGCCACGCGGGGAGGGTTTTAGGCTTTTGGCAATCTCTACCACGCGATTATCGTAGAAATAGAGCCCGGTGACTGCATAGTTGCTCTTTGGCTCCAGCGGTTTCTCCTCCAGGGAGATCGCTTTACCTTCTGCATCAAACTCCACTACGCCATAGCGCTCAGGATCATGCACATGATAGGCAAAGACCGTGCCTCCCGCCGATTTGCTCGCAGCCGCTTCCAGCTCTTTTTGCAGGTCGTGACCGTAGAAGATGTTGTCACCCAGCACCAGCGCGCAGTCATCGTTTCCGATAAAGTCTTCGCCGAGGATGAAGGCTTGAGCCAAACCGTCTGGACTTGGCTGTACTTTGTATTGCAGATTCAGGCCCCATTGGCTGCCATCGCCTAGCAGTTGCTCGAAGCGCGGCGTATCTTGCGGGGTGCTGATGATCAAAATATCGCGAATACCGGCCAGCATCAGGGTGCTCAACGGGTAGTAGATCATCGGTTTGTCATAGATTGGCAGCAGCTGCTTACTCACCGCCATGGTCACCGGATAAAGGCGAGTACCAGACCCACCAGCCAGAATAATACCTTTACGCTTGCTCATAACTCTTCAATGCTTCTTTCTTGATTACTGTAAAAGGGAGGCCACTGTGCCACCCCAGACAAAGTCCACGTCGATTAAAAAGGCATCAATAGCCTCACTTAATCTGTTTACTTGCCGAGGATTTCGGCCAACATGCGATCCACCCCGACAGTCCAGTCCGGCAGCGTCAACCCAAAGGTGCGCTGAAACTTGCTGGTTTCAAGGCGTGAGTTCTGGGGACGTTTAGCCGGCGTTGGGAATGCGCTGGTCGGAACAGCATTCACCTGAGTGACTGCCAGCTCAATGCCGGCTGCACTTGCGGTGGCGAATACGCGCTGAGCATAATCAAACCAGGTGGTAGTGCCTGAGGCGATCAGGTGATAAAGCCCGGCAACCTCCGGTTTATCCTGTGCGATACGGATCGCATGGGCTGTGCAATCGGCCAGCAATTCTGCCCCAGTCGGTGCACCAAACTGATCGTTGATAACCGACATCTCACTGCGCTCTTTACCAAAGCGCAGCATGGTTTTGGCAAAGTTGGCACCACGAGCGGCATACACCCAGCTGGTACGGAACACCAAGTGACGAGAGCACAGCGCAGCAGCATGTTCGCCCGCCAGCTTGGTTTCACCGTAGACGTTCAGTGGCGCGGTCTGGTCTGTTTCCAGCCAGGGTTTTTCGCCGCTGCCGTTGAAGACGTAGTCGGTGGAGTATTGAACCAACCAGGCGTCGAGTGCTTCGGCTTCTTTGGCGATGGCGGCCACGCTTGTGGCGTTGAGCAGCTCGGCAAAATCACGCTCGCTCTCGGCTTTATCCACCGCGGTGTGGGCGGCGGCGTTCACAATCACGTCCGGCTTCAGCAGGCGAACGGTCTCGGCCACACCCGCCGGGTTACTGAAGTCCCCGCAGTAGTCAGTGGAGTCAAAATCCACCGCGGTAATACGGCCGAGCGGTAACAGCGCACGCTGTAACTCCCAGCCAACCTGACCATTTTTGCCAAACAGAAGAATATGCATCAGTGACGTTCCTGGTAGTTTTTCGCGATCCAGTCCTGATAACTGCCGCTTTGAACGTTATTCACCCACTGCTGGTTATCCAAATACCATTGCACGGTTTTACGGATGCCGGACTCGAACGTCTCCTGCGGCTGCCAGTTCAGCTCATGGCTCATTTTGAAGGCATCAATGGCATAGCGACGGTCATGACCTGGGCGGTCGGCTACGTAGGTGATCTGCTCGCGGTAAGAACTGGCTTTTGGCACCATCTCGTCGAGCAGATCGCAAATAGTGTGCACCACGTCCAGGTTCTGTTTCTCGTTGTGGCCGCCGATGTTGTAGGTTTCACCTACCACACCTTGGGTGACGACGGTATAAAGAGCGCGGTCATGATCTTCGACATACAGCCAGTCGCGGATTTGATCGCCTTTGCCATAAATGGGCAGCACTTTGCCATCCAGCGCATTGAGGATCACCAGCGGGATCAACTTCTCCGGGAAGTGATACGGACCGTAGTTGTTGGAGCAGTTGGTGACGACTGTCGGCAGGCCATAGGTACGATGCCATGCGCGCACCAGATGATCGCTAGAGGCCTTAGACGCAGAGTAAGGGCTGCTTGGCGCGTATGCTGTGGTTTCGCTAAAGAGCGGCAACACAGTGCCTGCGCTCACTTCATCCGGATGTGGCAGATCGCCATACACTTCATCAGTTGAGATGTGGTGGAAACGGAACGCCAGCTTGCGGTCTTCATCCAACTCGCTCCAGTAAGCGCGGGCCGCTTCGAGCAGCGTATAGGTACCGACGATATTGGTTTCGATAAAAGCGGCAGGCCCCGTAATAGAGCGATCCACATGACTCTCAGCAGCCAGATGCATCACCGCATCGGGTTGATGGGTGGCAAAGACCCGATCCAGCTCCGCACGCTGACAAATATCGACCTGTTCAAAGGTATAACGGTCACTTGCCGCGACATCGGCCAGCGATTCCAGATTGCCTGCATAGGTGAGTTGATCAAGATTGATCACTGCATCCTGAGTTTCACGGATGATGTGGCGAACAACAGCAGAACCGATAAAACCGGCTCCCCCAGTTACAAGGATTTTCATAAGCAATTTTTACTTTCAATGTGGATGAAATGGTCACCAGAAAACGGTCTTTGCTCTGCGTTTTGACCGTGTGTTAGCGGCAGGCGCATGTGAATACATGGCCGGCTTTAAATTAGAGTGTTTTATTTGCCGACGCGTTGGGTGTTAATACAATAACGAGTCCGTATATTCTTTCGCATTATTCGCCAGCGTTAGGCGTTTTTGATCGGAATTGACCAACAGCGATATTGCCTCAATCCATTTTTGTGGA
This sequence comes from Pantoea sp. S61, assembly GCF_016625145.1. NCBI lineage: Bacteria > Pseudomonadati > Pseudomonadota > Gammaproteobacteria > Enterobacterales > Erwiniaceae > Pantoea > Pantoea sp. S61. The sequence goes on along the minus strand of NZ_JACVUO010000014.1, from coordinate 48,656 downwards.
TCGTTACTCAGCAATACACCATTAATATTCTGTTCAATAAAATCACTATAGGGCGCGCAATTGCTATAAACCCCTACAGCTCCCATACGAATGAAATCATAAAATTTGACTGGACCGCGCGCCCTATTGAATGCCGACTCCAGTAAAGGTGCCAGACCAATATCGATTCGGTGGTGCTGCGTATAATCCAGATAGTTTTGCCAACTCATCGGATGCAATACCGTTACGCGTGGTAAATCGCGATAGAGTTTATAAACCTCGTGCTCACCAAATATTTCGAAGCTGGCTTGTGGACACTGCGCCAATACGCCTGCCACTACCTCGCGCAACCAATACTTCTCGGCCTGATGCGAGCTTGAACCGTGATAAGCGATTTTTACGGGCTGCTTTACAGCAAGCAACTGTGGCGTGGGCTTAGCAGGCACTACATCGGGATTGAGGTGCGCATATTTCCTCGCCAGATACGACGTCGATACCCAGATACTGTCGCAATGCGAGGTGATCCAGCGGTGCTGGGCTGCAGAACGACGAATAATTTTAGTCCGATAACCTTTAGGCAACGCCGTCAAAGCCGATGGATCCAGCAAATCGTCATCCATGAAATAGACCACCTGTGAGAGGTCATCCATATTGCGGGCGATTTCACGCTGCCACGGAGCAGAAATAAAGCGGATGACTACAATAGCGGTTCCGTTATCCACTTCGATAGTGGGTGTGGTTAAGGTATCCACTAGCTGACATTGTGCGCCGGAAAAACGGCTTCTGATGGCGGCTTCAAAATAGGCCAGCGTCGGTGAATTACCCTCATGCAAAATCAGTAATGTGCGGCACTCTGTCCCGCTGCTTTGCTTATTCAACTTCAGATAGGGTTTAAACAGCGCCTTTCTGATTAACTCGTCCATGGCAGTACCACATTAGGAGTATGGCTTAGGGAGAAATCGGGTCGATCGTAGCTCAGGTTAGGATTGTATGCAGGATCGTGTTTGAGCCGCCTGGCCCAGCGTTTTTTCATATAGCGCAGTTCACCCCGCGAGCGTGCCAGTTGTTCCGGCGTCACATCTTTGCCTCGAGATACCGACTCATGGTGGTATAGCTCAGCAAAAGGCGTCCAGACGATGCGCCACCCAGCCTCCCCCACCCGCAGACAGTAATCCACGTCGTTAAAGGCCACTGGCAGGTTCACTTCATCTAAGCCGTTGAGAGACAAATAGAGTTCCCGAGGGGTAAGCAAACAGGCCGCGGTCACAGCGGACAATTCCTGCGCGCTCACCGCCCTGCGCTGGTAACCGGGCTCGTCGGCGGCCAGGCCACTGTGGAAATGATCGGCACAGCCCCCCGGCCCAACCGCATCCCCCGCATGCTGAACCCGACCATCACCGTAATAGAGTCGAGCCCCTACAATCCCTACGCCCGGTCGCAGCAGGTGAGAAACCATCTCATCCAGCCACAGTGGGTTGATCACTTCTGTATCGTCATTCAACAGGCAGATAAACTCACCCGTGGCCTCACGCACCCCGGCGTTGTTGATCGCCGAGTAGTTAAACGGATGGTCCCAGGAGATGACCTGCACACCGTACTCTTTGCTGATATGAGCAAAATAGGCCAGTGTTTCAGGGTCATCACTCTGGTTATCCATTACCATTATTTCAACATTTGGGTAGCAGGTGTGTTGCACCAGGCTTCCAATACAAGGTCTGAGATGTGCCAGCCCGTTGCGAGTGGGAATAATCACCGACACCCGCGGCAGTTCAGCTGGCAACGGCCAGCGCCAGCGGCAAATCCCGTGTGGCGCTGACTCCAGCGTTACGCCGACGGGCAAATCTTGCAGCATAGCTGCCAGTGATTCATAGCTATCTTGCATCGGCAATGTGTCCGGCACGTGCATCAACAAGGCCGGAATGTGTGCAATCTCTTGTGGCGCAAGCTGGCGAGCCAACTGGAACCACCCACGATAACTTTCAGCTCCATCCTGAGGGATGGATTTATCTCCCTGCTCCCGCCATAACCCACACCAGCCAATATAGTTTTGGCTTTGCAGCAAGGTTTCATTCCAGTCAGGCTTGAAGTCTGGCGAGTGGCGTTTGCCTTTGCCGTCCAACAAATCGTGATCGCCGTAAATCCATTGTGCATTGGGTGTTTGGCGGAGCTGATAAGCCAGCCACACCAGCGCAGCCGGTGCCAGTTCAGCGCCCACAGGAATCGCCCATTGCCACTCTCCCACTGGCCTGTGCGCGGCTGGAGGTTGTTCCAGCACAGTGATATGTGTTGTCGGGTAACATAGCGCCGCGATGCTGGTGAGGGTACGTTGCCGTGACGCCTCGTCGCCCCCCTTCACCAGATGCAGACATACATGGGGCAGATTGCCCCAGCGGGCCAGCAGACGGTCAATCAGGCGGCGCTCACCAGGTTGCACGGTATCGAAATTAGCCAGCCAGTGTTCATAGGCGTGTAGTGGCCTGTCGTCACGGATCTTGCCGACCAGCTGGTAAGCCTGCTGTAAGTCGGTAAACCACAGATGCCAAGACAACCCCAGGCGCTTGCGCTTTTGCGCGTCCAGGCGCTGATAGAAATGCCACACCCGGCGTAAACGGCGCATGAGACTGTTGCCCGCTGAAACCTGCGCAAAGCGGACAATACTCAACTGATATTCCGTCCCTTCGCTGCTGGCAAGCAGCCCCACTTCGGTGGCCCCCACCGGTAACCAGACCAGCTCCAGCAGAGTACCGCGACGCGTGACCGGCAGGATTTGCTCATGCCAGGTCTCCTGGCCGCACTGCCAGCGCAGCCGGGTTTCTCCCCGAGGATAACGCGCATGCAGTGTGCCCTGAATCAGGAACCAGCCCGCGCGTAATAAGGTGGTGTCTGGCAGTGCCAGAGGGTGCCAGTGGTGATAGCTATGCATAGAGGGTTTACAGCCATGAAGTGGGAAGGCCCGCTTCTGACTCCTGTCAGAGAATGAAAATACGTCGATTAGCCGATGAGCTTTTTAACTCGGGACGCCAACCAGGAGTCGCTCTTCGGCGGGCTCTCTAGTTCTGGTTCTGGCAATGCATCCAATTGCGCTTGTATTGCTGCCATCTCTGCTTTGACTTTAGGGGCTAGAGCGGCGGCCAATAGACAGGTTTCGTCATTGCGGTCATGGGCGTTGAAATAGGCTTTATGTTTTACACGGTTGGTCGTGGCAGCGCTGCCGCGCAGGTGTTTACCGAGTAAGAACTCTTCCAGCGATTTGACTGCGTAATGGTTGACCCGCACACCGCTCCAGATAACTTCGGCACTGACGCCATTGCCATGTTTTGGGTGTAAGACCAAATCATTGCCCTGCGTATCGATATAGCGGCCAAAACGCAGATCGGCATGATGTGGATTACTAAAGTGATTGACGCAGTTGGATCTGACAATACTCTTAAAATTTTTATTGGCATTGAATTGCTGAGGGGCACGTTGGGTAAAGCGCTCTGTTACCAATCCCTCTTCAGCGAACAACTCACCGCTTGAACCAAAGTTTGCCCAGTTAAGGGCAACAGCACTAACTGAAGGTTCGTTAAACCATTCTTTCAGACTAGTTATTAAACTTTGCTCAGGATTGAGCGACACCAAAAATTCATCGGCATCAATAAATGCCAGCAAATCACTGTCAGTGTCGCAACTACGTAGAATACGCTCGTAAGCGGGTAACTGCGGCTTTTTTCCATCAACAGTTGGAAAGTCGAGTACCGTTGCAATCCCGAGCCTTTTAAGCCCGTCGAGCAAAGCACGGGAACCATCATTACTACCGTTATCCGCAATAATGAATCCGCTTACCCCTACAACTCTGTGGTATGCAACCCACTCCAAAAGGGCATCTACTTCGTTTTTAACAATTGCAGCAACTAATAATTTCAAAATGCACTCTCGGTCAAATTACAGATAAAGTTGTCGTCTGAAAGAACTATCAATAATGAGGGGTATGATTATTTATTGGCGTATCTCAATCTGAACCAAAGAGATCGCGGGTATAAACTTTATCCGCTACATTGGCTAATTCATTTGCCATTCGGTTACAGAGAATAACATCACTAATCGCTTTGAATTCTCCGATATCTCGGATAACCCGAGAATTAAAGAAGGTATCTTCTTTGATTGTTGGTTCAAAGACGACGACCTCGATCCCTTTGGCTTTAATCCGCTTCATGACCGCCTGAATAGCGGATGAACGGAAGTTATCGGAACCCGCTTTCATGACCAAACGATGGATGCCCACAACCTTAGGCTGGCGACTAATCACACTGTCAGCAATAAAATCCTTACGGGTGGTATTCGCATCGACAATAGCGCGTATCAGATTACTAGGCACTTCCTGATAGTTTGCTAACAACTGCTTAGTGTCTTTAGGCAGACAGTAGCCACCATAGCCAAACGAAGGATTGTTATAATGCGTGCCTATACGTGGATCCAGACCAATACCTTCAATAATCTGTCGACTATCTAGCCCATGCGACTGAGCATAGGTATCTAGCTCATTGAAATACGCAACGCGCATGGCGAGATAGGTATTGGCGAACAACTTGATAGCTTCAGCTTCGGTGCTTCCAGTAAGCAACACCTCAACATCTTTCTTGATGGCACCTTCTTTAAGCAGGTCGGCGAAACGCTGCGCACGCTCACTGCATTCACCTACGACGATTCGTGAGGGATAAAGGTTGTCATAGAGGGCACGCCCTTCACGAAGAAATTCAGGTGAAAAGATTATATTATCTGTGCCAAATTCCTGTCGCATTCGCTCGGTAAAGCCCACTGGAATGGTGGACTTGATGATCATGATTGCTAGCGGGTTAATGCTGATTACGTCCCTAATAACGGCTTCTACAGTGCTGGTGTTGAAGTAGTTAGTCTTTGGGTCGTAGTCAGTTGGTGTTGCGATAATGACAAACTCAGCATCTTTATAGGCTTCGACTTTATCGATTGTTGCACTAAGATTAAGAGGCTTATTGGCTAAGTAGTCTTCAATTTCATTGTCTACAATGGGCGACTGATGATTGTTGATTTTATTAACTTTTTCGAGCATTACATCAAGAGCGATGACTTGATGACACTGAGATAATAGTATGGCATTTGATAGGCCGACATAACCAGTTCCAGTTATAGCTATCTTCATAATAATCACTCATAAAAATCGTTAACCGATGGTAATAAAAGGTAGTAATTCAAACCCGTACCTCAACAACGAATAAGTTAAATGCGTTAAGCCACTTTAATTAAAGTTCCAAGAATAAAAAAAACAAAACAACAAAGAACATCATTAAAACTGCAATTAAAACACATTCCATTGCAAAGCAAAAATCAAACCCCAAATTCATAATTCAAGGTAAATTCAGCGCGATCATTAACAACCCTAATCTTGGCAGGTGCTTGGGCGTACTTCATTTAAAACCAGAACATTCTAGAGAACAGAGATAAACTTCAAATGAAATTTATTGAAGGGGATTTATAAATGATGATTCCAAAACACATAAAACACCCCACATAATATTTCAGCTTCAGATTACATAATGCAAAGAAACTCATCATGACATCAATGACCAATCACTGCAAAATTCAGCCACTAACTGACAATGCCAACCACGTCTAACTCTCATTAAAAATGATTAAATCACCACAGCCTAATATAAATTCAAAAACAGACAAAATACATATTATAAAGACATTCCCATTACAATATCACATATATGCCCCACGTCTACACTCATGGAATTATTTCTATTTTTCTCAACACCTTCAGTTTCACATCTATATTCATTATAGGAGTGTTCTTTATGAACGGAAATAAAATGAAAAAAAGTATCAGGCATTGATGCGGGTGCAATATTAAGTATATTCGCATATTTATCTGCATATACAATATTAGTCATTTCAGCCCCCATAACACCAATTACAGTATCAGCATTTTTCAGAGCAGATATTTGTTCTTTTAGATTAAGCTTACCTGGAGTTATAGCTGAAAAACCAAGTTTTTTCAAAGAAGATGACAGGTGATCAATATTGCTAATACGTCTATGAGGAGAATCCCTTAATAATAGGACTTTTTTCGGTCCTGCTCCAGCGACACTTTCCCTCAACTGACTATTAAACTGGACTACTTGCGGAGCCATATAAGTGCCGTGATGGGTCAAGCCATCAATTATTACAAGTTTCTGGAAACGTTTGATCTCACTTTTTCCCATCTTCATTATCATAAGATTTGGAGATGAACAAGACGTTCTCAACGATGTCTCAATAACGAGATTCATCTGACTGCTAACATCAGGCACAAGCACTTTTAAATCTTTATTAATATGAGAAAGGTAATTGATCTTAGGAAGGCACTCAATCAACCAATGCCCGTAATTTTGCTCTCCCCTTTTCCTAAGATTTATAAAACTACCCTGAACATATTCTATGTGATTGAAATTTCTAGCTCTGTTTATAAACCCTTCTATTTCAAGAGATGAATGTTGCGTTATAGTCTCTTTTATTACTCTAAAGTTTGAATCTATAACTAAGCCTTGCTCTCCTACAATAACGTCATGTAATTCGATTATTCTAATATCCTTACCTAATATTTCATTGGAATCCCATCCAGTTGACATTGCACGTCTTACTTTATCAGGGATAAGATGTTCATTGAAAACATTTGGTTTTTTATTCCTGAAACCATTATTTTTTATAGTGATCGCATTGTACCCAATATCTTCTGCAAAAATCACTTCAACGCCCATTTGGGGCTCGACGCCGTTAACCATCCATCAACCTTTTTAAAGTTTTAATAATCATGGTAAAAGTCCTACGGCATTTCCTCTGGAATTATGAAAACTTTCAGAGCAAAAACCTTACTCTAAAATTTTTCGCACAACATATTTGTGAAAGAAACACACACTCAGCAAGATCCCTTCAAGAAACATGAAGGCTCTCATACAATAATATATACTGTTCGCTCATCCAATCAGTTGTATTAGTCAAACCAACACTTTTTTGCCAAATATTTAAATTATCAATTTTCTCTTTATAGAGTTTTTTATCAGAAACTGCATTAATTATCGACTCTTTGCAATCATAAGAATTTATATCACTGCTTACTAGCCAGCCGGCCCCAGTTTCCTTAATTCTATTACCTACGGCACCCAAATCTACACCTAAAACGGGAACGCCTGCGGCCCACATTTCAGTGAGCGTGTGGCAGAAAGTTTCAGGCCATAAAGAAAGTACTATACCGATATGGGGCTTAATTTCTTTTATCTTATCAATAACATCATCACGAGTATAAGGGCCATGGTAAACCCCCAATCCGCTTAACTCGGATGCAACTTTCCCTAAAAAATGGAACTCAAATTCATTTTGTGTATCTTCTTCAATCATTTTTTTAATTAGCAATGCACCTTTGGCTAAAGAAATATTTCCAGGTACAATGATTTTTATTTTTTTAGGGTGAGTATCAAGTACTTCCCCAGGGTGCATTGAACTGAAGTCTTGGCCATGCGGTATAACAGCGAACTTATTTTCCAACTGTGGGAAGATATTACATATTTGTTCTTTGGCGGAATTATCTGTAGTAATTACAGCATCGCAATATGATAAGAAATCACTAAATTGCTCACGCCATCTATACACATAATTATTTTTTAAATTAATAATATCGCCATCTTCCCATAGTGCTACTTTGCAATCTTTATTCTTATTATTGCATGCCCCAGTACAGTATTCCCCTGATTCATTACTCAGCGTAACTGTAGGACAAATTGAATAAAAATCGTGCATCGAATAAATGACTGGGATGTTCATTGACTTTGATATAGAGGGGAGATTTAAACTATGCCAGGCAATATGTCTAATATGTAACAACTCAATCCTGTATTTATATAACATTTCAGCAACAACAATATCGTATTCCTCTGAACGGTGTTCTAAAGCGTTGATAGGAATGCTGATTTTCATCTCTTCAATTATTTCTAATTCACCATCTATCATCCTTGATAAATAAATGTTTGACTTGTCGCACCTTAATAAATAGCAGCTATATTTGTCTGATATTGCACGCATTAGATCTTGATTGGTTTGCAGTGTGCCTCCCGTTGTCGTTGATATAACAAATAATGCACGTGGCAATATAGTACGGTCTTCTTCAAGTGCAGCTCTGATGTTTGAACGCAATAGGTTGAATTCGACATCATGAAATCTTGATGTCAATTTTTTATACTCGGGATAATCAAAGCGAAGTTGTTTAGCTCCAGCCTCCATTAACTTAATTTTTTCATCTTTAAAACTCTGACTTCTTTTGTGATAAACAAAGGACTTATCGCAAATGAGATTAAGCCAACCAGCACGAAAAGCTCTCATGCATAAATCGTTTTCCTCACCGTAACCTATTGGGTATTTTTCTTCGTCAAACAGACCAAATATGTTAAGGAAGTCTCTTCTAATATAGAAGCAAAAACCATTCCCAGTAGGAACTGAGATAGAGTTGCCAAAGGTGTTTTGAGTAATCAGACGAGCATGTTCTTCCTGAGTCAACCCAGCTTTTATTTCATTGAATTTCCCGACATCAGGAACAGAAAAGGCACCGGAGTTATCTGAAAGAGCTGTAACGGTTGATACCTGACTTCTGGAATAAGCTAAGTATTTAAGCGAATCTAACCATCTATGCGTAGTAACTGTATCACTATTAAGCAATACAACATCGTTTTCACCGCTTAGTTTTATAGCTTTATTTACTGTTTTTGTATAGCCTAGATTATAATTATTAGTTACATGTATAAAACCATGTTTATCCTTAAACTCTTTGAGTAGAATTGGTATTTTTCCATCAGTACTGCAATCATCAATCATCAATCATCAATCATCAATCATCAGTACTTGTACTTCATCACTCAGTGTTTTAACAAGAGAGTTTAAACAATCACTAACAGCTTCGTAAGCATTATAAACAGGAACTACGACCGTTATATTTCTTATTTTTTTTGATCTTAGAAAATCGATATATCTTGAATTGTAGATATTTCTTAGAAAATCACTATTATATGTCTTATTGGTATTATTAAGTGATTGAGTTGTTCCAGAAAACTTCAAATCAATAACAGAGCCATTTTTTAAAATACCTTCCTGGAAGGATAGTAAGAAACCTGCACACTGTCCAGGAAGTCCTTTCCTTGTAAGATCGCCTCGGTTTTTATCCGTTTTGATTTGCATAAGTAAATTATTATCAACGTGAACATCAATGCTTACGGGCTTCCCTGGATTGCTTTCATCTATTGCCCAACCACGCATCTCTGTCGTTGACAAAGAATCAAAGCATCCCCGGAAGCGGGTATTATTGTTTGACTTTGCCGTATTCTTTGTCTTTGTAGTATTCTTCGGCTGTGTAGTGTTTTTTTGAATAATTAAATGACTCGCGTTATTCTCTTTAGCTATCATTTCACACAACATCGTCAAACTTGAAATTTTTCCATATTTATTAACATCAAATGATTCTGATGGCTTCCTTTTGAGATAAAAGCCATATTTAATATAATGCTCAATAGGATTAATACCCGTTTGGATCACATCAGGGTATTCCATGGCATACCAAACTGGATCTACTAAACCAATGGAATATACTTCATTTAATAAATTAGAATAACTCATTTTCTTGCCCATTAATATTTTATTTTCCGGTTTTCTTTAATACCGAAAACAATGTAATGCTCAAGCGGATTAACGCCTTTTTTCTTAACGTCCGGATGAAGTTCAAAATACACTTCATTAGAAAAACTTGATGATGGATCTCTATTTTCAAAACCGCCAAATAATAAGTAATGCTTAGCAGGATCAATCCCAGAGCTTTCAACATCTGGATTCTGCAACAAGTACCACTCAGAATCGAAATAGACTGAATTCCTAATTAACTGTATTTTATTATTTAGCTTATTATTACTTTTTTCTTTTTTAATCTTTACGGGATAACATAAAGCGCGAATAGGTGCTGTTGCTTTCCACGAAAAACTATTTTTGATTTTTTCATGCCTATCATTAACCGCTGAAATCTCCCCTTGAAGCTTTAACACTTCCCGATTTGCCTTTTCAAGCAATCTTGTAATCAGTGCTAACTCATTGAATCTACACGTCAGTGACGCTTTATTTTTACCAAGTTCAACGTTTAACCTACTAAGTTCCTTTAGATAATCAATTTCAGCCATTTCTTTTAAATCTGGATTTTCACTAAGATTAACAAAATCTTCAACATGCTCAAATTTAATTTTTTCTTTTAAATTTAATTGAGAATTTTTTACTTTAACACTGTTATTTCTTGAAAAGATTTTTTCTTCTTTGCTTTGACTTTCTTGCAGCATCAGCGTCAATGTAGATATTTCATTGAATCTTAACTTAATATTATCTTCCAGGGCTGTGACTTCATTTATTACATCTGACAAAAAATTAGCAGCGCAAATTAATTTATCTTCAGATCCGTTTGTAAAAGCACTCTCTCTAATTGGCTTAATACCATTTGGCAGAAGCGATACTTCATCTAGACGCTCTAAAGTACGCCAATATTTATTACCCCACACCCAAAAAAAACCTAAATATTGACTTATTATTACCTTTTGTTTATCACTTAGCAGGTCTTTTATTTCTCTGTTTTCCCCTCCGCTCGATATATGTTTAATAACTGAAGACAGTGTGATAACGCTTCTATTGAATAAAATAAATTTTCTTTTGGTTTTGTTAATTAATAACAAAATATACTGTTGTTTCTCATTCCATTTTTCTAATGTTTCTTTTGTGATAGCATCCTCACTTCCAACATCGCTCCATGGATAATCATACTCCCATATGAATATATCATCCTCTGGTGCTAATTGAAGCAGAGACATTAGTTCTTCCGCAGAAGGTGAATGTATGGGGAACGATCTGCACTGCTCTAACTTAGCCTCTGAAGATCTATATAAATATAAGCTCACCAGACATCCTCACTCATAATAATAATGGTTTTAAAATTATTGGCATTTCAAAAATTAATTTATTTTAAAAAGTCACAAATGTCATACATAACACTTGTAAGTATTCAGCATAATGATTCATAAGTAGGATATATAAGTCTGGGATTCTCTTTAATAACCAAATTAATTTCCCAGTCGATAATATAGAAGCTTAGTCCATAATATATAATCAGTCCTGATGCTCTCGTAAGGTAGCCAAGCCCATTACAATCAGGCCATATAGCAGACAAAGTAGTACCGCTATAGTAGCCAGGTTATAAAGCCGGCGTGGATACTCTGCTTCCTCTGCCAACGTCGGCTTGCTAATAATTAACAGATGTTTTAGTTTGCGGTACGCCTCTATTCTGGCTTGCTCCAGACTAATCAAGCCAGTTTTGTAGAGATCCGCAGCTAATGTTGCCTGTGTTTCAACACCCATATAGCTGGCGATCACTTCGTTCATCGCATCTTTATCCACACCTGTCAGTTTGGATTTCTCCTGAGCCAATTGCTGAGTTAAGGCATCGACCCTTGCCTGCACAGATACAACTGAAGGTGCGCTTTCTTTCATATAGCTTTGCAGTTGTTTTAACTGAGCCTGCTGTTGAGCCAGCTGGGCTTCTATCTGGCTAACCACGCCCATGCGGGCAGTACTGGATGATTCTGGGCTGATTAGATGATGGGTGTTTTGGAACTCCAGAACTTTCGCTTTCTCGCTTTGCAGACGCTGATAGGAACGATCAACTTCTTTCTCAATAAAAGTAAGTTGTTCCAGGGCTACCTGATGCCCCAGCCTGTTGATGAAGCCCTCAGATTCCTTAAGCATCTGATTGACCACTCGCTGACCGTAGGCAGGGTCAAAGGCTTGTAGCTCAATAGTGAGTACTCCGGATAAATCATCCAGATGCAATGAGAGGTGATCACGATAATATTTTAGAAATTGTTCTCGGCTAACGTCGTTCGGAAGACGAGAAAAAAAGTCTACCTTGTGGTTTTGGTAGTGTACTTTAAGTGCCAATTCTTTATCTAATTTATCGAGGAGGTCTGCTGATTTCAGATAGTCCTGGATTAACAGCACATCTTCGTGATTACTACCACCAAGCCCTAGCATCGACAAAGCATCAGGTAGCATCTTAATTTGGTCTGCTTGCTTAACCACTATATCTGCCCGGCTTACATAACGATCCGATGCAATAAACCCAAAGTAGATTGTGGCAATAACAAAACAGGCGACTACCCACTGAAATCCACCAAGTCTATGGCTTTTTTTCCAGGAGCGATGAGTCAGGCGATAGCCACTGGAGTCGACAATAAAATGTTTAGGTTTGGTTTTTAATTTGCGCAGCTTGCGCATCAAACTTGAAGGTTTGTGGGGGTGAATTGGCTGAGTCATTGTTTTAGGCTTGTTACAGGCTCTGATAAATACGGATGGCATCGTCGATATTTTCGAATATTTCTAGCTTGCTATTACGCAGTAGAATACCCATATCGCATTGTTGGCGTAAATTTTTCATATCATGCGAAACCATGATTAAACTAGCGGTCTCGCGCTTTTGCGTGAACGTATCAATACATTTCTGCTTAAAGCGAGCATCACCCACAGAAGTAATTTCATCGGTCAGATAGATATCAAAATCGAATGCCATACTAACGGCAAATGAGAATTTTGATTTCATACCACTGGAGTAAGCTTTAATCGGCAGTTCAAAATGCTGACCAATTTCCGAGAATTCCTTCACCCACTCTTCAATGGCTTGCGTATCACGTACTCCATGAATGCGACAGACAAATCGGGTATTTTCCCGTCCAGTCATGCTACCCTGAAAACCACCATTAAGCGCTAATGGCCAGGAAACACGACATTGACGAGTGACCTTACCCCTGCTGGGCATATCCATCCCACCCAGCAGACGCAGAAGGGTTGATTTCCCCGCCCCATTGGCACCTAGAATACCTATATTACGATCTCGTGGCAGCGTTACGTTTACATCACGCAGCACATAATTACGGCCAAACTTAGTGGGATAATATTTCGAAACGTTATCAAGAATAATCATGTTTATTTAGCTTTAGCTAGCAATCAATCTGCGATGGCTTAGGCGATAACAGCTCATCGCAAACGTTAGTAAGACCAATGTCAAACTTGCTAAATAGCTCCAACTAACATCAGGGCTTACATAACCTGCTATCCAACCAGTTCGCATTAATTCGACGGCATGCACCAATGGATTCCATATAAACCAGTGTTGGAACTGGACAGGTACCGTTGCCAGTGGGTACATTACGCATGAAATAAACATTAATGGCATCATTATAAGGTTGAGGAATTTATCTGTTTCTTTAAATAAATTAATTAAGATGCAAAAAATAACACCTAATGAAAATGATAAGATCATCAACAAGAAATAAATAAAAACAACTTGTAAGGGATCGTTAGGAATTGCATCGAAACCAAGCCAAAGTAATCCCAATACAAGCACACAACCAACTACCAGCCCAATAATGGCTTCCAGGATAAAGCGAGCCACAAACGTAGCAAAAGGCGTTACCTGCCTATAACAGAACAGCCCCATATTGGCATTGACTGCCGATTGCAGTTTACTCACCACATTTCTAAAAAAAAGAAAGGGCAAATAACTGGCAGTAATAAACAACGGTGCTGGCGCACCGCCAAAACCGCTATGTCCGCGCATACCAAATATCAGGCTAAATGCGCTAATCATCAGTAACGGATCTATCAGCGCCCAGGCATACCCCAGCCGATAACTACCAAATCTGGTTTTCAGTTCACGAATAAGCAGGCCAAACGTCACATCGCGAAGGACCTGAAATGGACTGCGAGGCGTTTGGTTAAGAATGGGTTTAAACATAGGAAAGCCGATATCACAGGAGGGGCTCACCTCAAGCGAGCCCGAAGTTAGTTTTATCTGAGGACCACGTTGGCCGCTACAGCAACCTGATAGATGACCTGAGTAATGTCCTTGATGGACTGCATCATTTTGCTGTCCACTTTCGGCATAACGAGAATCTGATCGCCCGGCATCACGCTACCAGCGTCCTGGAACTCCATCAGACCGTTGGCATGCACCACAGCAATACGCTTGTCATTCGCACGGTCGGTGAAACCACCCGCCCAGGCAACATAGTCGTCAAGCCTGGCGCCTTCGTTGTACACCACCGCTTGCGGCATCATCACTTCGCCACCCACCTGAATCAGGTCGGTTTTGTACGGGATCACAATCTGGTCGCCTTGTTCCAGCATGATATTGGCAATCACGCCCTTATCAGACACCACCACTTTACCCAGTGGCTGGACCTTACGCGCTTTCTCCACAAACTGCATGACAAGCTCAGCTTCTTTAGTACGAATAGAGGCTTCACCGTCAGAGTTGGCGGGTGCGGTAAACACACTGCGCTCAAGGCGGTTGAGTGAATCTTCCAGCATCTCTTTCTGCCGTGCCGCCACGCTCTTACGCATGATGTAGATCGAGCCATAATCCGCCATGTTCGGATCAATAGGGATGTGATTTAACAGATCGTGAAGACGCGTCTCTTTACGTACGGTGAAGTAAGATGGCCCGCGGTAACTGCCGATAATTTGCACATCGTAAACCTGCGCATGCATATCATCATTGAACAGCACTTTGTCGCCGTCTTTTAACTGGATGCGGTCAAAATCTCTGTACGGCATATACACCGAGAACGGACCGTTTGGACGATCGCCAATCACCCCAACGTGACTCACCTTGGCAAGGGGCAAGGCAAATGACACCAGTTCAGAGCCCAGCGCGCTGCTGTTCTTTAATTCGAAGCGAAACGGATTACGTACTTTACCGGCCACACTGATCATCGGACCCTGCGACTCGACCAGAATCACGTCCTGATCTTTCAGCGACAGCTTTGGCATCCTGCCCTGCTGCATAAATTCATACAGGTCAATTTCCTGAATGACGCGATTTTGGCGCAGTACCTTAATATGGCGATAGCTACCACGGTCGGAATCAATGCCGCCTGCGCGCTTCAGAAAATAGAGCACGCTATCAGAAGATTGTCCGGCATATTGACCCGGACGGATGACCGGACCAGAAACAAATACACTCACTGGCGTCGCCGTCAGTAAATTGACATAGACATTGACGTTATTAGTAAATACTTCGCTGATATGACTGGTGACAAGTGCATTCACTTTACTGGCGGTCACGTTGTGGACATTAATCGGCCCAACGTCAGGAATGAAAATATTTCCCTGATTATCAACGGTTACCACGTTTGAGAAATTGACTGCGCCCCAGATCCAAATGTTGATCTTATCGCCGGGTGAGATCAGATAATTATCGTTCAGCCCGTCACTGCGTTCGGTTTCATAGCCGCCGGCAAACAAGTTGGCGCCGTAAGGGGGAGGCAGACCAGATTCAGACTGCGGCAATAATTTACGTACATCACTCTCACCCGGCAGTAGCATTCCCTGCCGGTTTTGTTGCGTAAAAGTCCCGGTCGTGGAGGTGGTATTCGCCTGTCCGCTCATTGCCTGTTGGCCGCCCAAGTGCATTCGACCATCGCCAGTATCTGCCGGACTATTCATGCCGAAGGCTTGCGCCTCTTCTTTCGTCGGTGCGGCCAGCGCAGCGCAAGAGGTGCAAATCAGCAGTAAGATGGCACTCAATGGCCGAAATTTCGTTATCTTCACAACATTTCTCTTTAAATTTATTGCACGACAAGGAGGTCGCTGGCAGAAGCCTGCTCAAGTTGCGGTACCTGATACCATGTCTCGTCGTTTTTACAGGTCACGCCGAGCTGCGACCGGTTGTCGTTGCGGTTACGCACTAATTCGATACATTCCTGCCCCAAAGCAGAGACATAACGCTGCCCCAGCGTATAGGTATGGCTGTTGGCGTTTAGCGTGGCACCCTGCTGCAGGATATTCAGGGATTGCTGCAGATTGTTTGGCATAGCCTGGAGACCGGGTGTCGCAGCCTGATTAACAAGCGGCCTTGATGCCTTAACCTGCTTCGGTGAATATGCGCATCCACTCAAGATGAGGGCGAATGAAATCACCAGAAGACGAGTGACGTTGTTCATAGATCAGTTTTCCAACAATTTAAATTCTGGAAGGCGAAATAGCCGCTGAAGGCACCCAACGGAGATTATTTGCCAAACTATTGCGAGGTATTACCAGAGCAGGAATGGCTTGAAATGCAGAAATAGGCTTATACGTTGCTGTATATCCATAGCTACCGCACGGAATTGATCCGCTTGAAGAGATGTTCGCCATGTTTTCCTGCCTATATCCTCTGGCAGACAGCTAACCCGTATTATTCGGTAATTTATTTGTTGCTAATGGGTTACTCACGCCAGGCAACGCCCAAAAAACTTCAATGCGGAACTCTTTGAGCGCTGACATTGAGTCGGCACGAAGGTTTTGGATTAAGTTCTTTTGCATGAAGTCATGGAGCAAATGCCATCGGCATGCTTCCAGACAGGTGGATTCATGACGCACTCATTACATTAAAACTTCTATCCTAATTTACTTAAAACCAGACCGGGCAATCACACCGTAAGGCGAGTCAAAGCGCGAGCGTAAGCGGACATTTAACGAGTCAGGAGGTTAGCGCTTTTTATTTTTTCGCATTGCATTACTCACGGAGAAACCTGAAATAAGCAAGAGGTGGAAATTCGATACGCTTTGTAATACATGGCACTAGCCCGCACAATTTTTGTCAGTAAACCTCTATTTAAAGCCTGACATTCAACAGACTATCCTTGCATTAAAAACAAATACAATTGGTATAAAGCACCTGTTTTAAGCAAGTTAATGGTCGAATAAGTTAACGAGGCGAAACATTACACTAAATTGCACTAAAGGTTTCTAAAAATATCAAAAAGCTTCCAGCAATTGCTACTTCAACTAATTAAATCAATAAAAAAGCAGAAAAGCCCTAAGACCGGTCTTGTTTTTCTGTCATCAATACCTGCAAAAAATGAGGTAAAAGATTACTGCTAATGCTTTGTAAAAGAGGGCTGTATTACGCTTTATTCAATGCATTAATCCTGCCACCAAATATTAGCCAAACTTAAGTAATGTACCTTGCAGACACAAAAAAGCCGCCGTTGACTCCTCAGCGGCGGCTTTTAAACATGCACGATATGCGATTAACGTTCGCGCATCGCCTCTTTGGCTTTATTAAACGGTTTCACCAGATAATCCATGATGGTCTTCTCGCCAGTCTTGATATCGACCGTAGAAACCATCCCCGGACTGATCGAGTAGCGCTTACCGGCTTTGTTCTGCACGTAGTCGTTATCAGTGCGGATAAACACGCGATAGTAGTAAATCTCCGGCTTCACCTCATCCTGGATGGTATCCGGTGAAATGCTTTCCACCACGCCGTTCATCCCACCATAAATCGCGTAGTCATAGGCCGAGATCTTCACCACCGCACGCTGGCCGGGATGGATAAAGGCAATATCACGCGGTGACAGGCGCGCCTCAATCAGCAACCGGTCGTTTAACGGCACGATGTTCATCAGTTCACCGTTGGGAGGAATCACTCCGCCAACGGTGGAGACTTTGATGTTTTTCACGATGCCGTTCATCGGTGAACGGATGGTCAGGCGCGTCACCGTATCTTCGCGCCCTTTGATCACCTCAGCCAGGCTGTCCGCTTCGGCACTGGCTTTTGCCAACTCCTCACGCGCCTGCACATAGTATTGCGAGCGCATGTCGGTGAGTTTTAGCTCCAGATCTGATTTATCACGCTGCAAACGCAGCACTTCGACGCTACTGGCGGCACCGGTTTTGGCCAGCTTTTGTGTGATCGCCAATTCCTTGTTCGCCAACGCCAGCGACTCGTTGAACTGCTTCGTCGAGTCAGCAAGCTGAGCGCGTTTGGTTTTGTACAACCGCGTCTCAGAGGCAATCAAATCAGGATAAGCTTTGAGCTCATTGGGGAACGTAAGGGGATCGTCGTTGACCTCGGCTCTCAGGCGCGAGGCCGCTGCCAGTGCCGCACGATAACGCGCCGCACTTTCACCGACGCTGGATTGCGAGCGCGTGGGATCCAGACGCGCCACCACCTGCCCCGCCTTCACCCGATCGCCTTCGTGCACATACAGCTCGGTGAGGATCCCACCTTCTAAGGATTGCAGCACCTGGTCACGCGAACTCGGGATCACTTTACCCGTGCCGGTTGAGACTTCATCCAGCGTGCCGAACCAGGCCCACACCAGCGATATCAGGATCAACGCGGCGCTGATGGTGATCAGCCTGACCGCACCGGTGTAGTGGGTCTCAGATTTCAGCTCCCCCAACAGGTCGTCAGAGGAATCGACTTCTGCCGCGGTGACCAGCCGCAGTTTGCCGGAAAGTTGCTTCATCATGGGCGCACCTCCGGTGGATTACCGCCGGCACGCGGTGGCGGCAACGCATTCTCTTTCGGGCTGTCCATCACCAGTTGCCCATCTTTCAGCACCAGCACGCGATCCACCAGTGCAAGGATCGCCGCACGGTGCGTCGCCACGATCAGCGTGCGGCCATTCAGCCACGCGCCCAGACGTTCGATGAACTCCTTCTCGGTATGATCATCCAGCGCCGCCGTAGGTTCATCCAGCAGGATAATGTTGGGATCGCGCAACAGCATGCGAGCCAGTAGCACTGACTGGCGCTGACCGCCCGATAAGCCTATCCCGCCTTCCATCACCGGATGATCGAGACCGAGTGGCAAACGACGAATGAAATCCGCCCCGCCGCTGACCGTTAATGCACCGAAGATGGCATCGTCAGTCGCGTGGGCCGCGCCCATGGTGAGGTTTTCACGCAGCGTGCCGTGGAACAGGCGTGCGTTTTGCGTCATCAAACCCACGTTGCGCCGCACATCCGAGACATCAATATGTGGCAAACTGAGGTTATCCAGACGCAGCTCGCCGCCCACCAGATCCATGCCGCCAATCATCGCCTGCAACAAGGTCGATTTGCCCGAACCGTTGCGACCCAGCACGGCAATTCTCTCACCCGGCTTGATGGTTAGGCTTTTGATACGCAGCGCGATGGTGAGTGAATCGGTGTAGTAACGAAACATCGCATCATTGAACTGATAATGACCAAACAGCACCGGACAATGGATACGCGTCTCGTCTTTACTGTTCTCCACCGGCAGATTCATTAATGCATCCAGACTGCCTTTGGCGGCTTTCACCTGCTGCCAGCGAGCCAGCACACCACACAACGTCGCCATGGGGGCAATCATGCGCGAAGAGAGCAGCGAAGCCGCAACAATCGCACCGGTGGTGATATCGCCGTTGATCACCATCGGCGCACCGACCACGATCACGCTGGCATACACCAACCCCTGCACCGTGACACCCCAGCTGATCAGCGAATGCATCACTTTGCGCATCTCCACACCGGATTGCGCCGTAATGCGAATGTAGCTGTTCCACTGTTGCAGGAAACGGTCTTCCGCCTGCATCAGCTTGATGTCCTCCAGCCCCTGCACGCTCTCCACCAGTACCGCATTTCGCAGCGTCGATTCCTTCAGGTTTTGCTGCGCCAGCTTTGACAACTTCTTCTGGCTGAGAATGCCGGGCAACACCATCAGGATCACCGCAATCGGCGCAATCCACGCCAGCTGTGGCGCAATGATCGCCATCACCAGCATAAACAGCAGGAAGAACGGCATATCAACAATGGCGGAAACGGTGGTTGAGGTCACCATTTCGCGGATCGATTCCAGCTCGCGCAGCTGCGAGATAAAAGTACCGGTGGAACGCGGCACCGCACTATTACGCAGCCGCAGCGCATGACCAAACACGCGATCCGAAACACGCATATCGGCACGTTTACCCAGCAGGTCAGTGACATGATCGCGCCCGACACGCAGGACGTAGGTGAACACCACGGAGATAATCACCCCGATATAGAGGACATACAGCGTGGGATAAGATTGCGCCGGAATCACGCGGTCATACACCTGCATCGAGAAGATAATGCCAACCATCGCCAGCAGGTTGAGCAGGAAGGATCCCAGCATCACGTGGCCATAAGGCCGCAGGTCGTGCAGCACCAAACGCCGCAGCCAATCCGGCTTGACCGTTGCCAGATAGCGATCGACGCGGCTGTCTTTGGCAGCGGTGACCGGACGTAATGCGGCGGCAAAACGAATCTCCGGCAGCAGCGTTTCCAGCGCAACGGGCGCCGGTTGCTCATCTCCCGAAAAGTGCACACGCACTTCATCTTCACCATCGAAGTTGGTGATGACACCGACCTGCCCGTCGGCCAGTTCTACCGCCAGTGGCAAACGCCAGCTGGTGATTTCCCACTTGTTCTCTTCGTACAGCTGGAGCGATAACCCCGCCTGGCGCGCTAAATGGCGCAGCGCTTTGTCGCGCGTCTGTTTACCCTGCCATTCGGCGGCGGCCATGATCATGCCCGGAGAACAGGGCAGACGATAATGGGTGGCGATCTGGATGATCGCCGTCGCCCATCCATTTAACGGAACGTGCCCGTCGGCACCACTGCTGGTATCACCGTTCGGGGCATCGGGAATTTGTAACTGGGTCATGGCTGGATCTCCACATTCTGGATCCGCTGATTATTCAACGCGAACGCCGATCGGATATGCCCGGTGCTGTATAAGCAGTCGAGTTGCAACGATCGTAATTGACTGATGGTTTGCTGCAGGGTGAAACGGGTCTGGAACACTTCCTGCTCGGCGTTAAGCACGTCCAGCAGCGGACGGGTGCCGAGTTGCAAATACTGATCCTGATAGAGCTGCTGGGTTTTCTCACCCAGCGTCTGTTGCCGCCCCATAATCGCCAGACTTTGCGACAAGCTAAGGGCTGCACTTTGCGATTCACTGAGTTGCTGCCGTGCTTTCAGGCGCGCGGAATTGACGGCCGCGTTGGCGGCTTGCAAGGCGTTGGCAGCGGCGTCACGCGCGGCAGTGATCCCGCCTCCCTGATAGATCGGCATCTCCACTTTGACGAACGCCTGATACTGAGTGCGATCGAGCGTTTCGCTGCCGGAGTAATGATTGTTGAGGTAGTGCGTCACCTGGGGTTCCAGCGAAATCGTTGGCAGGTTCTGCGCGTTAGCATTATCCAGTTTTGCCTGTGCCTGATTGGCCTGTGCCCATGCCGACAGCACCGCCGGGTTGAGTTTGTCATCTGCTTTACCCACCGAGCAGGAGCGCGTCAGGTTCACCGGAAAATCCTCATTCACTTTCTTCACCAGCGGCCAACCGAGATAGGTCGCCAGCGTGGCACGCCAGCGATCGAGGTTGGCCTGATACTGAATCAGCGTGGTGCGCGCACCTTCAATACGCGCATCCGTTTGCGTGGCATCGGAGAGCGAAGCCGCGCCTTCATCATTTCGCTGACGGGCCAGATCGCCAATTTTGCTCAGTGCATCGAGCTGCTGCTGGGCAATCTTGACGAGTTGCTGATAGCCCTGCACTTCCACCAGCGCGGAAGCCGTGTCATGTGCCACTGTATCAATACTCACCAGCACGTTGGCTTGTTCCATCGCCACGCCGGCTTCAGCGGATCGCACCGAGCTGCTGACTTTGCCAAAGTCATACAACATCTGCGAAACCGATAACACAAACGATGGGCTGAACCCCTTTTCGGTATAGGCATTGCTATAGCCGTTGTTCATCCCGCCACTGATTTGCGGATAATATTTGGCTTTCGCCACATCCACCTGGTTGGCCTGTTCCAGCATTTTGCCCACCGCCTGCGCGATATCCGGATGCCACTGAATGGCACGCTGTACGGCCTGGTTGATGGTGAGTGAATCCGGGACGTGAGCCAATGCGGGTTCGGCCACTTCACCGGTTAATGACGGCAGATCCTGCTGCTGTTGCGCCAAGCCTGCGGAGGTGATTCGGCTGGCCGAGGTGAGCGCATCACTGGCAGCCATGATTTGTGAACAATGAAATAAAGCGATGCCCGCACAGAAGACGCTGAGCTTAGAGTAACGGCGAGTTGGAGCGCCTGATTGCATCAAATCCATCGATAATCCACCAGTCAGTAAAAGGAAAGGAGCTCATCCATGAGCCCTTACTGCATCCTTGCTACGCGCGGTCCCTTATGCCGTGTGAGTCTGGTGCGGTTGCTGCAGCAATTCCTCCAGTGAAACGTTGACACCTTCCAGCGTTATCAACTGGGTACTGCTGTAACCCGTACCGGTACCGTCACGGTCAATTGAGAGCACGGTATTGCCATCTGAAGTATGATCCACTTTCACGAAATCATTAATATTACTTGTGGAATCATTCCAGCCGATTAGCAAGTTACTGATGTCAATTTTGTCGCCTTGCGCAACATTGAAGTCGGTCCAGGTATCGTGACCGTTCCCTCCCGTTGAGTCTGCACTCGCCAACAGGTGATACACCAGGGTATCGGCACCTGCACCGGTGGTGATGGTGTCGTTATACGCACCGCCGGTAATAGTGTCAGCCCCCGCCGTTCCTGTGATGGTCGGATGCAGGTCGATGGTGAAGGAGTGCGTGGTGATGGTGCCATCGCTTGCTGCCAGCGTGTAGCTGAACACCTCTTTATGCAGCAGGCTTTGTCCATCAACCCCTGCATTAAGCGTATAGGTGTAGCTACCGTTGGCTGCAATACTCAGCACACCATAGTCCCCGGCAATCGACGTGGTACCCACGCTGTGAACCGTTGTGACATCACCGTGTTCATTAGTGATACTCAAGGTTCCGGTATGCGTCGTCGAGTCACCGTAGATACTGCCGCTGGCATCGTGATCACCGGTTGAGGTGGTTTCCGCCAGCAGGCTGTTCACTGTGAGCGATGTCGCCGCACCGTTATGCAACGTGACCGTCAGGGATGCTGAAGTCACTGCACCACTGGAATCCCTCACCGAATAAGTGAAGGTGTCGGTGGTTGGCAAGGTACTGACGTCCAGCCCCGCCTTCAGCACGTAGGTGTAGTTACCGTGCGAATCGATGGTCAGCGTACCGTAGGTGGTATTGATCACCGTGTTGCCCGTCGCGGCGACGGCACTGCCCGACACCGTAGTCACCGCAGTACCGGTTGGTACCGTACCCGCGACTGAGCTGGTGTCGTTTGTCAGCAGGTTACCTGTCACCGTTGAGGAAACCGTCACCGCATCCAGCGTGGTATCCGTCACCGTCGTGATCGTCGTGGTTGGCAGCACGGCAATACCGCCACTCGAACCAATCACCACCGCATAGGTACCCGCGCCGAGTCCGCTATAAGTGACGTTGGCACCTGTCTGAGTACCAATCGACAGCAATGTGGTCGCCAGATAGTTTGATGTCACGCTCTTCAGCGTCCAGGAACCATCTGAGTTCTGCTGGTAGAGGTACAGCGAGTAAGTCGATACCAGCGCAATACCACCAACCGAACCGTGCAAGGTCACTGTACGGGTATCACCCGTGCCCACGTTGAAGGTATAAGCGTTACCGTTAGACAGAACGCCTACTCCCAGCAGTGTGCCGAGGTTCACCGTGGCCAAAGCCGCATGCGAGACGCTGGTGGTGCCGTTATTCACCGTTTGCGTGGTTGTGCTGTAGTCCACCTCATTGGTGTCGTTGGCGGCCACGATACGAATCACCCCGGTTAACGATGCGGATGGTGAGACGTTGCCCGCACGGTCAGTCTGGATAACGGACAGTGAAGCACCGGTGGTTTGTGCGGTGCTGAGAGTCACCGACCAGGTGCCCGCCGCGCCGACTGTCGTGGTACCCAGCGAGTTACCGTTAGCATCACGCACCGACACCGTATCGCCCACTTCACCACTACCCGTTACGGTGGTACCCGCCGCATTAATCGCCAGGTTAGTCACCGCCACCGGTGCCACGGTATCGATGTTCACCGTTGCCGTGGTGTTGCCGCTACTGACGTTACCCGCCGCATCCGTGACGGTGGTGCTCAACGGATGCGCACCGTTCGCCAGAACCGCAGTGGTGTAGGTCCATGCACCGGAACTGCCTACGGTGATGGAGCCGAGAACGGTCGCGCCATCATAGATGGTGACAATCGCACCCACTTCCGCCGTGCCACTCAAGGTTGGCGTGCTGTCTTTGGTGTAGGCGCCATTGGCCAGCGTCACCGGCGTGGTGCCGGTATCGTCGGTAATGGTCAGCGTACTTGCCGTTGGAGCTACGGTGTCCACACGCAGCGTGGTCGAGGCCGTTGGACTGGTGTTACCTGCCGCATCGGTCTGCGATACGTTGATGGTGTGCGTACCGTTGCTCAAGGTGGTGGAGATAAAGCTCCAGGTGCCGTTACTGCCCACCGTAGTCGTGCCGAGCAGCGTAGTGCCATCATAAATATTGACGCGTGCACCGACTTCACCGTTACCGGTCAAGAGTGGCGTGCTGTCATTGGTGGCACCATTGTTCGGAATCGTCACCGCTGTACTGCCGTTGTTGTTCGCTGCAACCAGACTGGTTACTGCCGCTGGAGCCACGCTATCGACAATCACCGTGGCTGACGTGGTGCCGCTGACATTGCCTGCTGGATCCGTCACGGTGACATTGATCGGGTGGCTACCCTGCGTCAATACCGTCGTGGTGTAGGTCCATGCGCCACTGCTGCCCACCGTCAACGTGCCCAGCAGCGTCGTGCCGTCGTAGATCGACACTTTGCTGCCCACTTCCGCCGTACCGCTCAGGGTTGGCGTGGTGTCATTGGTGTAACCGCCGTTTGCCACCGTGGTGTTGGTGATGTCGTTGGTAATCACCAGGGTTGATGCCGCTGGAGCCACGGTATCCACGGTAATGGAGACCGTTGCGGAAGCTGCACTGGTGTTACCCGCTGCATCGGTCACCGTGACGCTCAACGGGTGGGTACCGTTACTCAACGTGGCCGTGGTGAAGGTCCATGCACCGTTGGTCCCGGCAGTCACAGAACCCAGCACCGTTGTGCCGTCATAGATGGTGACAATGGCATTCGCTTCTGCGGTACCGCTCAAGGTCGGCGTCGCATCGTCGGTAACGGCGCCATTGGCCAACGGTCCCTGGCTCGCACCAACATCATCGTTGATCACCAGGTTGGTGACCGCATTCGGTGCCACAGTGTCGATGGTCATCACGGTTGATGCATTCGGGCTAACGTTGCCCGCCGCATCTGTCTGGGTGACATTCAACGTATGGCTGCCGTTGCTCAACGTGGTGGAGATGAAGCTCCAGGTGCCGTTGCTGGCGACGGTGGTGGTGCCCAGCAAGATTGTACCGTCATAGATACTGACCTTAGCCCCGACCTCACCCGTACCGCTCAACAGCGGCGTGCTGTCATTGGTGACTCCGTTATTCGGAATCGTCACCGCCGTGCTGCCATTGTTATTGGCCGCCACCAGGGTAACCGCTGCCGGAGGCGTGGTGTCGATAACCACGGTGGCGTTGGTTCTGCCACTGACGTTACCGGCTGCATCCGTGACCGACACGCTGATGGTGTGCGAGCCTTGCGTCAAGGTCGAGGTTGTGAAGGTCCACGCTCCCGAACTGTTGGCGATAGCAGTACCCAGCGTCGTTGTACCGTCATAGATAGTCACACGACCACCGGCTTCCGCCGTACCACTCAGCGTTGGCGTAGTGTCGTTGGTGGAACCCCCGCTGGCGACCGTGGTGTTGGTGACATCGTTGGTGATCACCAGCGTTGCGGTATTTGGCGCCACGGTATCCACGGTGATGGTGACCGGTGTTGAGGATGGGCTGACGTTACCCGCCGCATCTTTCACCGTCACGCTCAGTGGGTGGCTACCATTACTCAATACCGGGCTGACAAAGCTCCACGCGCCGGTACCGCTGGCGGTAGTGGAACCCAGCACGGTCGTGCCGTCATACACCGTGACAATCGCGTTCGCCTCAGCCGTACCGGTAAGGGTTGGCGTGTTGTCGTTGGTAGAACCGCCGGTTGGCACCACTGTGCTGGTGTTATCGTTGGTGACCACCAGGTTGGTGACGGTGTTAGGCACCACCGTATCCACGATGAAGTTGGTGGAAGCGGCAGGACTGACGTTACCCGCAGCATCGGTCGCGGTCGCGGTGATGGTGTGCGCACCTTCAGTCAGGGTAGTTGAGGTCCAACTCCACGCGCCCGTACTGCTGGCCGTCACAGAACCGATCTGCACACCGCCGTCGAAGATTTTGACGACGCTGTTCGCTTCCGCGGTGCCGCTAAATGCAGGCGTGTTGTCGTTGGTGCTGGTCCCTGCGCCAATCGCTACTGCGGTACTGCCGTTGTTATTGGCCGCCACCAGAGTGATGGTCGGAATTACGGTATCGATATTCACCGTCGCACTGGTGGTCGCGCTGATGTTACCTGCCGCATCCGTCGACGTGACGCTGATCGGGTGTGAACCCTGGCTCAGAGCCGCAGTGGTATAGGTCCAGTTTCCAGAAGCACCGACAGTGATGGAGGTAAGCAGCGTGCTGCCATCGTAAATCCTGACGATGCTGCCCACTTCCGCCGTACCGCTCAGGGTTGGCGTGCTGTCGTTAGTCGATCCACCGTTTGGCACCGTAGTATTGGTGTTGTCGTTAGTGATGACCAGCGTCGAAGCATTCGGCGCCACGGTATCGACAATCACGGAAACCGGGGTCGATGCCGGACTGACGTTACCCGCTGCGTCTTTCACTGTGACACTCAGCGGATGTGTCCCGTTGCTCAATGCCGGGCTGACGAAGCTCCATGCACCGGTGCCGCTGGCCGTAGTGGAGCCCAATACTGTCGTGCCGTCATACACCGTGACAATCGCATTCGCCTCAGCCGTACCGGTAAGGGTTGGCGTGTTGTCATTGGTTGAACCGCCGTTTGGCACCGTGGTGCTGGTGACATCGTTGGTGACCACCAGGTTAGTGACCGTGGCAGGCACGGCGGTATCCACCGTGAAGGTGATGGACGCATTCGGACTGATGTTGCCCGCCGCATCGGTCGCCGTCACGTTGATGGTGTGGCTACCGTCAGCCAGCGTGGTGGATGTCAGACTCCAGGCACCGTTGCTGC
Organism: Pantoea sp. S61; assembly: GCF_016625145.1. Classification (NCBI taxonomy): domain Bacteria; kingdom Pseudomonadati; phylum Pseudomonadota; class Gammaproteobacteria; order Enterobacterales; family Erwiniaceae; genus Pantoea; species Pantoea sp. S61. Next base: position 21,702 of record NZ_JACVUO010000014.1, on the reverse strand, counting down.
CTGCGATAACAGAACCGAGCAGGGTTCCGCCATCGTAGACCCTCACCACACTACCCGCTTCCGCCGTACCGCTGATGGCTGGCGTGTTGTCGTTGGTGCTGCTGCCTGCGAGAATCGCCACCGGCGTACTGCCGTTGTTGTTCGCCGCTGCCAGGCTCGCTACCGCCGCCGGAGGTGTGGTATCGATCACCACCACAGAAGAGGTGGTACCACTGACGTTACCTGCTGCATCAGTCACCGTGACGTTCAGCGTATGAGAGCCCTGCGCCAGTGCCGTTGAGGTGAAGGTCCATGCGCCGGTGCCGCTGGCAATCGCCGTGCCCAACAAGTTAGTACCATCGTAAATCGAGACGCGACCGTTGGCTTCCGCCACACCGCTCAGTGTTGGCGTGGTGTCGTTGGTCGAGCCACCGTTGGGGACGACGGCCGTGGTGTTATCGTTGGTGACCACCAGTGACGTCGTTGCCGGCGCCACGGTATCCACCACCACAGTGAAGTTAGTGGCCGTACTGGTGTTGCCCGCCGCATCACGCACGGTGACACTCAGTGGATGCGATCCTTCACTCAGTGCTGCAGTGGTGAAGGTCCAGGTGCCACCGCTTCCGACGACGACCGAGCCGAGAACGGTGGTGCCCTCAGAAATCACCACAATGTTGCCCGCCGTCGCGGAACCGCTCAGGGTTGGCGTGTTGTCATCGGTAGATGCACCACTCGTCAACGGACCCTGTGAGGAGCCCACGTTGTCGTTCACCACCAGGGCTGTCACCGGACTCGGCGCGCCTGTCACCACGGTAAAGGTAATCGAAGCATTCGAGCTGGTGTTGCCCGCCGCATCGGTCGCCGTTACGTTGATGGTGTGTGCGCCATCAGCCAGCTGAGTAGAGGTGTAACTCCACGCACCGGTGGTGGCATTCGCTGTCACCGATCCGAGTAAAGTCGTGCCGTCATAGATTTTGACAACGCTGCCCGCTTCCGCCGTACCGCTCAACGCTGGCGTGTTGTCGTTGGTGCTGCTGCCTGCGGCAATTGCCACCGGCGTACTGCCGTTGTTATTGGCGGCAGCCAGACCCGCGACAGCAGCCGGTGGAGTGGTATCGATCACCACAGTCGACGACGTAGTACCGCTGACGTTGCCTGCCGCATCTGTCACGGTGACATTCAGCGTATGCGAGCCCTGCGTCAATGCCGTTGAGGTGAAGGTCCATGCCCCTGTCGCACTGGCAATCGCCGTACCTAGCAGCGTCGTGCCATCGTAAACGGAGACGCGGCCATTGGCTTCTGCCGTGCCACTCAGCGTTGGAGTCGTGTCGTTGGTCGCACTATTGTTTGGCACCACCGTATTGCCATTGGCGTCATTGGTGACCACCAGAGTTGTGGCGTTAGGTGCGATGCTATCCACAGTGAAGTTCACAGCAGAGGAGCGAGGTCCAACGTTACCCGCAGCGTCAGTCACTGTGACGCTCAAAGTATGTGCGCCCTGGCTCAGGGTAGGCGATATGAAGGTCCATACGCCAGTGCCGCTGGCAGTGGTGGATCCCACAACGGTGTTGCCGTCATAGATAGTCACTATACCGTTAGCTTCCGTGGTACCAGAGAGCTGCGGAGTGCTGTCATTGGTGATGCCGTTATTGGTAATCGCAACCGGTGCGCCGCCATTGTTATTGGCAGCCGCCAGGTCGGTCACGGCTACTGGTGCAACAGTGTCGATGGTGAAGGTGATGGTTGCAGAGGTGTCCCCCGGGTTACCCAGTGAATCAACGGTAGTGACATAAATCGCGTGTGCACCATCTACCAGCGTTGGATTGAAGCTCCACTGGCCGCTTGCGCCAACAGTGAGACTTCCCAGCACCGTATTGTTGACATCGTGGATGGTAATAACATCACCCGGATCCGCAGAACCTGTCAGCACAGGCGTACCATCTTTGGTGTTCGCACCATTAGCCAGCGTGACAGGCGTACTGCCGCTGTCATCGGTGATAACCAACGTACTGGTGGTGGTCGGCAATCCTGCAGAAATGTTCAGCGTGAATGCCGGAGTACTTGCAGCGCTGACGTTGCCAGCCTGATCCGTCACCGTAAAGGTGAAGCTATGGCTACCGTTTGATAACCCTGCCGGTGGCGTGAAGCTCCATGCACCACCTGTTGCCGTCGCGGTTCCTAGTAGCGTTGTACCATCATAAACTGATACCGTACTTCCAGCCTCCGCTGAGCCGCCGAAAGTCGGTGTATTATCATCGGTGGTTTGGCCAGACGTCAGGTTACCGGTGCTGCCACCTGCATCATCACTCACCACCAGGGCACTCACTGTAGTCGGAATACCCGTATCAATATTGACGCCAATCGCTGCAGTTTGAGCGCTAGTGGTGCCAGCAGCGTTGGTGACTGACACCGCATAATTGTGGAGACCGTCAGTTTGCGTGCCCGTTTCATAGCGCCATACGCCGTTGCTCGCTACCGTGGTGGTACCCACTTGCACACCATCCACAAAGATATTGATAGTGGTACCTGCGACACCGGTGCCGCGGAGCACTGGTGTGTTGTCGTTGGAGTAGCCATTGTTCGCTACCTCGACAGGCGTGGTGTTGGCGTTGTTATAAATCGCAAAAGTCAACACTTGCGCTGGTGTCGAGGTATCCACAGTCAGCGTTGCAGAAGCATTGGAGCTGACGTTACCTGCCGGGTCAGTGACATTGATGGTTAGCGAATGCGTCGCATCGGTCAGTGTTGTGGTCGCCACACTCCAGTTGCCATTGGTATCTGCCACTGCAGTACCCAGCACGGTGGTACCCTCATAAACCGTTACGGTTGATCCCGCTTCCGCCTTACCGCTGAGCAGTGGTGTACTGTCATTGGTGGTGCCGCCATTGGCAATGGTAGTCGGGGTGCTACCGCTGTTGTTTTGCAGCAGCAGATCGCTAATCGGCTGCGGCGGTGTGGCATCGATGCGAACGACAGTCGGCGCCGAAGTACTCACGTTACCCACTTCATCGGTCACGGTGACAGTCAGAGTATGCGAACCGTCGGTCAACGTTGGCGAGGTAAAGGTCCAGGTCCCGCCGCCGGTTGCCGTGGTCGAGCCGATCACCGTGGTGCCATCATAAATGGTCACCAGACTGTTCGCCTCGGCGCTACCACTCAGTGAAGGCGTGTTGTCATTGGCTAATCCGTTGTTGGCCACGACCGTAGAAGTGATGTCGTTGGTCACCACCAGCGTTGGTGTATCTGGCGGAGTGGCATCCACAGTGAAGTTAACGGTATCGGCAGCCTCGCTGGTATTGCCTGCCGCATCGGTCGCCGTCACACGCAGCGTATAGGCGCCGTCATCCAGCGCTGGCACGCTAAAGCTCCACTGGCCATTACTACCCACAGCCGTACTACCCAACACAGTCGTGCCATCAAAGATCCGGATAATACTACCCGCCTCTCCGCTGCCACTGAGGAACGGCGTGCTGTCGTTAGTGGTGCTTCCACTCGTAATCGCTACTGGCGTAGTACCGTCGTCATTGCTGGCAGTAATCGCACTTGGTGCCGCAGGAGGTGTGGCATCAATCACCGCACTAATGGTGGTGGTACCGCTCACGTTACCAGCCGCATCAGATGCACTGACACTGAAGGTATGAGAGCCGTCCGCCAGCGCAGTGGGTGGCGTAAAGCTCCATGTGCCACCGGCAATAACGGTTGTGGATCCCAATACCCCACTGGCATCAGAGATGGTGATGATGCTGCCCACCTCCCCGTTGCCGCTCAGCACTGGCGTGCTGTCGTTGGTCAAACCGCCGTTTGGAATGTTAATCGCACCATCAATGTTGTTGGTCAGCACCAGGTTGGTGACCGATGGCGGTGCCACGGTATCAATGGTGACGTTCACAACGTCGCTGATCGGGCTGGTATTGCCGGCCGCATCCTGCACCACCACGCTCAGATTATGGGTACCATCTGTCAATGTTGGTGAGTAACTCCAGTCACCACTGCCATCCGCGATAACCGTACCGAGAACGGTATTGCCATCAGAGATAATAATGGTGCTGTTGGCTTCCGCTGTACCGCGCAGAACCGGTGTACTGTCATTGGTCGTGCTGCCGCTCGTAACAGGCACTTCTGTGCCGCTGTTGTTATTGGCGAGCGTAAGACCTTGCGCTGCGTCCGGTGCTTCACTGTCCACGGTAAAGGTCAGGGTTGGGGAATTAGCACTGGTATTACCTGCCGCATCCGTCACCGTCACACTCAGATTGTGTTCACCTTGACCCAGGGTGTCGGTGGTGAAACTCCAGTTACCACTGCTGCCTACCAACACCGAGCCGATTTCGCCAGCACCGTCATAAATTCTGACGATACTGCCAGCCTCGGCACTGCCGGTTAGTTGTGGCGTGGTGTCGTTGGTAAAGCCGTCTGCTGCAATCGGCACCAACGTACTGCCTTCGTTGTTGTTGACGGTCACGCCTTGCGCCACATCCGGCGCTTCAGTGTCAATATTGATCGTGACCACAGCAGAAGCCGGGCTGACGTTGCCCGCTGAATCAGTCACCGTAATGGTCAGTGGATGCGCACCATCATTCAGCGTATCCGCTGTGAAGCTCCACACGCCCTGCGCATTGGTGGTGACGCTACCAATCGCCGTATTGCCATCATAAATGGTCACCAGGCTGTTAGCCGTAGCGGTACCACTCAACACTGGCGTGTTGTCGTTGGTATAGCCGTTGTTCGCTACTGTCTCCGTTGGCAAGACATCGTTATTGGTGACCACAAAATCTGGCGTAGACGGAACAGAAGTATCCACCGTTATTGTCACCGCATTACCCGCAGCACTGACGTTGCCCGCCGTATCGGTGGCGGTGGCAGTCAGCGTGTGAGCGCCGTCGGTCAGGGTCTGAGTCGTGAAGTTCCAGGTACCGCCGGTGCCAGCCTGAGTTGAACCGATCAGGGTGGTGCCATCGTAAACTTTGATGATACTGCCCGCTTCCGCCGTGCCGCTCAGGGATGGTGTATTGTCGTTGGTCACTCCGGTTAGCGTATTGCCACTGTCATCTTTCGCCACCAAATCACTGATAGCGTCAGGTGCGATGGTATCTACGTTGAAAGTAATGCCAGCAGAAGGTGCACTGCTGTTTCCTGCGGTGTCTGTTGCGGTAGCCGTCAGAGTATGGCTGCCCTGGCCCAGTGCTGTAGTCGGCTCGAAGCGCCAGATGCCGTTGGTACCGACAATCGCCGTCCCCAGAACCGTACTGCCATCACGAATGGTCACGGTAGCGCCAATTTCGCCCGTTCCGCGAATAACAGGTGTGGAGTCATTGGTGGTGCTGCCCGCAGTGATCACCACGGCAGTACCGGCGTTGTTATTGCTGAGGCTGGTCACCACCGGAGTCGCTGGTGGTGTGCTGTCCACGGTAAAGCCAATCGCCGCTGATGGTGCACTGACGTTGCCCGCAGCATCGGTAACGGTGGTGGTAATACTGTGCACCCCCTCGCCCAATGCCAATGTGGGTGTAAAGGTCCAGGTGCCGCCAGTGCCCACCACTACAGTGCCCAGCACATTACTGCCATCAAGGATGGTGACAGTCGTGCCCACTTCAGCGGTTCCGCTCAGTACTGGCGTATTGTCATTGGTGACACTTCCCGCGGTGATGGGTACAGCAGTGCCGCTGCTGTCATTACTTAACTGCACGGCACCGGCGGTGTTAGGTGCCTGGGTATCGACAGTAAAGGTGATCGCCGTAGAAGGTGCACTGCTGTTGCCTGCTGCATCTGTCACGGTTGCGGTGAGACTGTGCGCCCCCTGACTGAGCACAGGTGAAGTGAAGCTCCAGGCGCCACCCACTGCGACCTGCACACTGCCGAGCACGGTATCGCCATCACGCACGGTGATGATGGTACCCGCCTCTGCTGTTCCGCTCAGTACCGGCGTGGTGTCATTGGTCGCGCCACCTGATGTGATCGGAATCGCACCACCGCCGTTGTCATTGTTCAGTACCACTGCATTGGCCGAATCAGGCGCAACGGTATCCACGCTGAATTCAAATGCAGGTGATTCAGGACCGGCGTTGCCGGTTGAATCGGTGACGATGGTAGTCAGACTGTGTGTGCCCTCAGCCAATGCGGCCGCTGGCGTAAAGCTCCAGTTACCATCGCTGCCAACAATCGCGGTACCAATCGTGGCGCCATTGTCTTTCACTGTGACGATACTGCCTGCTTCAGCGGTACCGCTGAGTACTGGTGTAGCGTCGTTAGTGGCACTGCCTGCAGTAATAGGCACCGCCACACCCGTTGAATCATTACTGAGTTGCAGATCGCCGACTTCCCCCGGAGAGGTGCTATCGACAATGACAATCACCTCAGAGGTTGGCGCACTGCTGTTTCCTGCCGGGTCAGTGACCACGGTGGTCAGACTGTGGCTGCCCTCCTCCAGCGGCGTTGTGGGTGTGAAGCTCCAGGTACCACCGCTGCCGACCACGACAGAGCCAAGCACGGTGGTCCCTTCGGAGATGGTAACCGTACTGCCGACTTCAGCAGTTCCGCTCAGGGTTGGCGTGGTATCGCTGGTGGATCCGCCTGTGGCAATTGGCGTGCCGTCGTCGGTGGTGAACTGCAGCCCTCCTGCCGCTGCAGGTGCTTGTGTATCCACGGTGAAGGTGATGGCTGGTGAGGCCTCGCTCACGTTACCTGCCGGGCTGGTCACCGTCGTGGTCAGACTGTGATCGCCCTGGCTCAGCGCTGGCGTAGTGAAGCTCCAGGTCCCGCCAGCGCCTACAACCACAGTGCCCAGAACCGTGGTGCCATCCAGCACGGTAACAGTGCTGCCAACATCGGCTGAACCGGTTAACACCGGTGTGGTGTCATTGGTCGCGCCATTGGTAATCGGTACCGCCGTACCGCTGGTGTCATTGTTCAGCACCAGCCCACTAGCAGGTTCAGGCTGCGTGGTGTCCACGTTAAAGGTAATCGGTGTGGTTTCCGGACCGGTGTTGCCGGCCGGATCCGTCACAGTGGTCGTCAGGCTATGCGAACCCGACTCCAGCGGCGTCGTTGGGGTGAAACTCCAGCTACCATTGCTGCCAACGGTGACCGAACCAATCTCCGTGCCGTTGTCAGAAACTTTCACCGTGCTGCCCGGTTCAGCGGTACCACTCAGGACTGGAGTGGTGTCATTGGTGGTGCCATCTGCGGCAATAGGAACTGGCGTGCCGCTGCTGTCATTGTTGAGCTGCAGACCACTCGCTTCTTCAGGTGCTGTGGTATCGACCGTGATGACGATTGGCGAAGATGGCGCACTGGTATTGCCTGCCGGGCTGGTGGTGGTCGCAGTAATACTGTGACTGCCTTCGCCTAACGGCGTCGTTGGCGTAAAGCTCCAGGTGCCACCACTGCCCACCACCACGCTACCCAGCACCGTGCCACCATCAGAGACGGTGATCGTGCTGCCTGCCGCTGCCGAGCCACTCAGAACTGGCGTGACATCATTGGTCGCCGCACCAGAGGTAATCGGTACAGGGGTGCCGCTCTCATCATTGCTCAACGCCACATTACCCGGTGCAGCAGGGATAGTGGTATCCACGGTGACTGAGATGGGTGCGCTTGCCGCGCCGGTATTGCCCGCAGGGTCAGTCACGGTCGTGGTCAGACTATGGCTGCCATCGCTCAACGGGGCCGATGGCGTAAAGCTCCAGTTGCCGTCATTACCCACCGTGGTCGAGCCAATCACGGTACCGTTATCAGACACGTTAACCGTGCTGCCAGGTTCGGCACGACCACTCAGCACCGGCGTGGTGTCATTGGTGGTGCCGCCAGTGATCGGTACTGCGGTGCCGCTGGAATCATTGCTCAGCAGCACACCGGATGCTGCAGCGGGCGCGGTGGTGTCGACTGTCACAATGACGGGCGTACTAGCCGGTCCGGTGTTACCCGCCGGATCGGTGACGGTTGTGGTCAGGCTATGACTGCCATCGCCCAGCGGCGTGGTTGGGGTATAGCTCCAGGTGCCATCGCTTCCGGTCGTGGCGGTGCCCAATACCGCGCCGCCATCAGAAACGGTTACCGTACTGCCCGGTTCTGCGGTGCCGTTCAGGGTTGGCGTGTTGTCATTGGTGCTGCCGCCAGAAGTAATAGGCGTGCCACCCTCGTTAGTGAGTTGGACATTGCCAGCCGCTGCCGGAGGCTGAGTATCGACGGTCACGGTAACAGGCGTTGAGGACGGACTGGTGTTGCCCGCGGGATCCGTCACCGTTGACGTCAGACTATGGTTGCCGTCGCTTAGAGGCGGAGTGGTGTATGTCCAGGTGCCATCGCCACCGACTGTGGTGGTACCAATTACCGTGGTGCCATTGGAAATGGTTACGGTACTGCCAGGCTCACCACCACTGCCGGTGAGGGTTGGCGTGTTGGTGTTAGTGCTGCTGCCTGAAGGGATCGGATCGCCATCCCCATTTGTCAGTCCAACATTGGTTGGTGCCGTTGGAACAGCAGTGTCGATAGTGACATTAATGGTAGGGGTATTTGTTATCGCACCGGTTGTTGGATTTGTCGCTTGAGCGTGGAAGGCGTATGTGCCGTCAACTAAAGCAGATGGCGTAAAGCTCCACTGCCCATCGCTGCCTGCCGTCACCGAGCCCAACACGGTCGTGCCGTTGAAGATAGTGATCAGGTCGCCCGCGCCCGCCAGACCGCTTAACACCGGCGTGGTGTCATGGGTGCTGGAGTTATCCGTCAACTGAACAATAGTGCTGCCGCTGTCATCTGACACGACGATCAGATCGTTGGTTGCAGGTACACCCGCATCAATGTTGACCGTAAAGGCCGGGGAAGCTGGGCTGACGTTGCCCGCTGCATCGGTCACCGTGGTAGTGAAGTTATGCTGGCCGTTAGTCAACGGTGATGCTGGCGTGAAGGTCCAGCTACCATTGCTGCCTACTGCAGCCGACCCTAGCAGCGTGGTGCCATCGTAAACTTTTACGATGCTGCCCGCTTCCGCTGTACCACTCAAGGTAGGTGTGCTGTCATCGGTAGTTGCACCCGATGTCAGTGGACCCGTGCTACTACCCACATCATCGGTCACCACCAGACCACTGACAGCAGCGGGTGCAGTGGTATCTACACTGAAGGAGATCGGCGTGGTTGCCGGGCTGGCGTTACCTGCCGCATCCGTCACGGTGGTGGTCAGACTGTGGTTGCCTTCACCCAGTGCCGGGGTAGTGAAAGTCCAGGTGCCGTTACTGCCGACCGTCACCGTACCCAGAACGGTGCTGCCGTCACGAACCGTGACAACGCTACCCGCCTCCGCGCTACCGCTCAACACGGGAGTCGGATCATTGGTGACGCTACCTGCGGTGATAGGAACGGCGGTGCTGCCTGCATCGTTATTCAGCTGCAATCCGCTGGCGGCATCCGGTGCAATGGTGTCGACGGTGATATTGAGTGTGGCAGTTGGCGTTACGTTACCTGCCGCATCGGTAATGGTGCCATGCAGCGCGTGCGCACCATCCGACAGGGTGCCAACTCGGAATAACCATTGGCCATTGCTACCCGCCGTTGTGCTACCGAGCAGCGTACCTCCATCATACAAAGTGATGATATTTCCCGGACTCGCCACACCAATCAGCACCGGTGTAGGGTCATTGGTACTGGCACCATTGGTCAACGGTTCGACGGTATTCCCATTGTCATCAACACCCTGCAGTGAAGTGGTAGCTGCTGGCAATCCGGCTTCGATATTCACCGTAAACGGCGGGCTGGTTGGCCCCACGTTACCGGCTGCGTCTGTGGCGGTGATGGTGAAAGTGTGGCTGCCATTACTCAGTGCTGGGGTGGTGAAGGTCCAGGTGCCGTCCGTATTCACGGTCACATTGCCCAGCAAAGTGGTGCCATCATAAATACTTAACAGCGCGTTCGGTTCGCCCGTGCCACTCAGCGTTGGCGTATTGTCATCAGTGACATCTCCTGATGCCAATGCACCCTGTGAGTCGCCAACATTATCGGTGACCACTAAACCGCTTACTGCGGCAGGCGGTGTGGTGTCTACGGTTAACGTAACGGGTGTCGACGCTGGGCCGGTGTTACCCGCCGCATCGGTGACCGTCGTGGTCAGGCTATGGCTACCGTCACTCAGAGCTGGCGAGGTGAAGCTCCAGCTGCCATTACTCCCCACTGTCGCCGTACCCAGCACATTGCTACCATCACTCACTGTGACGATGCTTCCCGGTTCTGCCGTGCCGCTGAGTACTGGGGTATTGTCGCTGGTCGTGCCGCCTGCAGCGATTGGCGTAACAACACTTCCGTTGTTGTTACTCAGTTGCAGATCGCCTGCCACTGCGGGCGCGACGGTATCGATGGTGATGTTGATGGTAACGGAATTGGTGGGGTTTCCGGTGCTATCGGTCGCCACGGCATGGAAGGCATAAGTACCATCCGCCAGCGAAGCCGGGGTGAAGCTCCATTGTCCATCTGAACCCGCCGTGGTGCTGCCCAGCAGTGTAGTGCCGTTGTAAAGCGTGATGATTTCCCCGGCCGCCGCCAGGCCGCTCAGGACTGGTGTTTTATCATGCGTGCTGGAGCCATCTGGCAGAACTTTCAGCGTGCTACCGCTATCGTCGGTGACTTGCAGCGTACTGGTGGTTGGTGGCACTCCCGCAGCAACAGTGATGCCAAATCCGGTGGTTGCCTGGCTGACATTTCCCGCCGCATCAGTCACCGTGGTGCTTAACGTATGGCTGCCGTTGCTCAGAACTGGCGTGGTGAAACTCCAGCTGCCACTGCTGCCGACTGCAACACTTCCCAACAACGTCGTGCCATCGTAAATTTTTACGATACTGTTCGCTTCGGCGTTACCGCTAAGAGTCGGCGTGTTGTCGTCAGTCGTTGCTCCAGCCGTGAGCGGCCCGGTGCTTGCGCCGACATCGTCAGTGACGACCAGATTACTAGCAGCCGCTGGCGCCTGGGTATCGACGGTGAAGGTGATAGGATCCGATGCTGCGCTGGTGTTACCTGCAGGATCGGTCACGGTGGTGGTAAGACTGTGGTTACCCTCTGAGAGGGTTGGGGATGTAAAGCTCCAGCTGCCGTTGCTGCCCACTGTGGCGGTGCCAAGTACGATCGTACCATCACGAACGGTAACGGTGCTGCCAGGTTCCGCTGTGCCGCTCAGCACTGGATGAGAGGTATTGGTTGCCCCCCCTGAAGCAATGGGCTGCACGGTACCACTGTCGTTATCACTCAACTGCAAGCCCGCTGCTGCACTCGGCACCACTGTATCGATGGTGATGACAATGATCGGCGTTTGCGTCACGCTGCCATCGCCATCGGTATCAGTGACAGAGGCATGGAAGCTGTAAGTGCCATCTGAAAGTGCAGCTGGCGTGAAGCTCCACTGTCCATCCGGGCCCGCCACCACACTGCCAATTTCTGTCGTGCCGTTGTAGAGGGTGATCAGTGCACCGGCAATGGCCAGCCCACTCAGCGTTGGCGTGCTGTCATGGGTGCTGGCGCCATTAGCCAGCTGCACCAGAGTGTTGCCGGTGTCGTCGGTAATTTCCAGTGAGGTGGTGGCTGGAGGCAGCCCAGCCTGCACATTAAAGTCAAACGCATCAGAAACCGAGCTGACATTGCCGGCAGCATCAGTCTGCGTCACGGTCAGACTGTGTGAACCGTTGCTGAGAGCTGGCGTGGTGAAGCTCCAGGTGCTATCGCTACCGACCACCGCCGTGCCAATCAGAATGTTGTTGTCATAAACACTGATCACCGCGCCTACTTCACCATTTCCGCTCAGGGTTGGTGTGCTGTCATCCGTTGTTCCGCCGCTGGAAACCTGTGAGGCCGTACCGTCAGCATTTCCGCTTAAGGCCAGACCCGTGGCGCTGGTTGGTGCTACGGTATCGACCGTGAAGGTAATAGTGGTCGCTGCACTGGTGTTGCCCGCCGCGTCTGTTGAGGTGATGCTGAGAGTATGACTACCCTGATCTAACGCGGGACTGGTGAAACTCCAGCTGCCGTTGCTGCCTACGGTGACGCTGCCCAGAACGGTATCGCCATCGCGAATAGTGATAATACTCCCCACCTCGCCTCGGCCGCTCAGCACTGGTGTGGTGTCATTGGTTGCGCCGCCGTTCGTGATGGGAATCACCACCGAGCCGGCGTTATTCCCGACACTAAGATCACTCACCGCTTCTGGCGCAGTGGTATCCACAGTAAAGGTGATCGGATCGCTGGCGGCGCTGGTATTGCCAGCCGCATCGGTCGCGGTGACGGTCAGGCTATGTGAACCGTCTGGCAACGTTGGGGAAGTGAAAGTCCAGGTGCCATTCGCGCCCACCACGGTGGAACCCAGCAGCGTTGTGCCATCATAAACGCGAATAATGGCCCCGACTTCGCCGTTACCACTTAAGGTTGGAGTGTTGTCATCAGAGACTGATCCGGTGGTGATTGCGCCCTGATAGGGACCAACGTTATCACTGACCACCAGGTTGGTGACTACGGCTGGAGGAGTGGTATCGCCTCCACCATTGTTGCCGCCACCGTTATTACCGCCGCCGTTGTTACCACCGCCGTTATTACCACCACCGGTGCTACCGTCACTGACTGCGGCATTACCGCCGCCACCGCCCGCCGAACCGGCAAACATCGCGCCCAAGCCTGCCAGAGCTGCACCACCGATACCGAAGGCCGCAATCGTGCCATCATTGGTGGTGTTCTCAGCCAATAGCCCTTCGGTGCTGTCGATGTTGACGTACTGGAACCCATCAGTGCCCGGATCTTCAACCCACCACAGCGCACCTTTGTCGTCCTGCAGCACCAGGTCACTGTCGCCTGCTGCCGTATAAAAGTTATGAATAACAACTACTTCACCAGATTTTGTGGTGACGACTAAATCATTACCATTGCGTGTGAAAGACTTAATATCTGATTGATTAAGGTGAAGTTTAACTACGCTTGGCGCAGATAAATTGACCTGGCTGCCACTGACTTCAGAAGCAACCGTCCCACCTTTAGGAGTGATAGAGATATTATTCATGTTATCGAAATCCCGCGCAGTTATTAAATTCCATAAAAACGCCCGGTATCCGCAGATACCGGCTTCAATGGCGAATAATCCAAATGACTATTCACTTCCTCTCTTGGTCGATTTCATAAAAACTCATGATGAAATCGCGCTGAGCCGAGTTAAGCCTCCATCCCGAGAGAGGGTTGGGTTTATTTTTCAGCGGAACAAAGGGGGAAATGCCTCTATTTTCCAATGGGCGAGCACAAATCAAGTTGAATGCAACAAACCCATTTTTTGACATTTTATCTGCCCCCGATTATCCTGGCCGAACCCGCACCACTTCAGGATTGCTTAATAAAATCATTTAGATAGACACTCTGCCAGTGATAGCCCTGCATACCGTAAACTGCCTTATGCGCGAGCAGTTCGAGGTGTGATTGGCTTTCGACGCCCTCAACAATCACGCCTTTGCATAATTGGTTGAGGTGGCTAAGCAGCGTGTCAAAAATGTGACCGTCGCCAAATTGCCAAAAAAATTCTTTGTCAATCTTGACGATTTCAAATATTCCGCTATCAAGCATGGTCAGGTTGGAATAACCCGGACCAAAGTCATCAAGCCATAAAGGGGCGTGTGTCACCTTCGCGACACCTTTTAATATCAGCAGGTCTGCGCTGTTAAAGCGCGCGGTAAAGAAGGCGGATATCTCTAAACGCAACAACGTCAGTTTCGCCAGTTTTTTTTGTATTTCAGCATCTTCAAAAATACCGGCGACGATATCTCTATCCACATTTACACTGACTATCTGATCAAACCCTTTCTGGTATAGCTGAATAAGTTTTCCGATCTGGTGGAGGAATAACTGCCATTTCTCGTCAGCAGGAAGCCGACTGAAGAACCCTTCATCCCTGCAAGGGTTACGCTTATTATTAATATCTGCATCATCTGAGAATCGTGTAAGCAACTCCCATGCAATCAACTCCCCGGTGATGTCGTGAACCGGTTCTAACAAAAAAATGTATTCGGGTTGATTGCTCATTTCACGGTCCCTTCTGCAACTAACTGATACTCCTGAATTGTTAGGATTACTCATGTGAGAGGTAAGGGAAACATCGATAAAACTTAACACCTTAACTGAAGCCTAACGTACACCTTACAGTTTGAAAAATAGATTTTAGTAAACGTCGCCCCCAACTTTAATCGTTTAAAACTATCAATTTCGTGAGTGAATTTCTTTTAATTTCAGATAACGATCAGATAATTCCTGGAAAAATTTAACTTACCGCTAACCTTGACAGATCCAAAAAAATATAAGCAATTGATTTTAAATAATAAAAATTAAGTCAACAATTGTGGTAGTTTATTTTTGTCCTAAAATGCAGTTTTTTCTTTTGGAATTAATTGGCTCCAAAAGATTCCAATAAACTCAATTTCAAACCGGTACTATTCAACTCTTAATGTTTAAATTTTGATTATACATTGCAAGAAAAACATAACAGTCAGGCTACCTAATCCTTACGAAATCAGTAGTTAATGGAGGGGTATTAAGACGCGCGACACTGTGTGCTTTTGGCTTAATGAATGAAAATAAAGGAGATAGAAAAGACGTATTTAAAGCGCGAGTTTAAAACGCAAGGTTAAGATTCTTTGAAGATGATCTTCATCACATTTTAAATAAATAAAGAAGAAATAAGAAAATATAATGGCAGGGGAATGAAACGGGCCCTGACCAGGGCCCGCTAAGCGCGTTAACGATTACTCATCTTCAAGATAAGTGTATCCATACAGACCGCTTTCAAACTCTTCGAGGAACTGCGCGCGCAGGTCTTCGTCGATATCATGCTGCCGGGTAACCTGATCGCGGAACAGCGTCATCAAATCGTTCGGGTTCAGCTGCACGTATTGCAGCATGTCCGCCACGGTATCGCCTTCATCTGACAACTGCACTTCTACACTGCCATCCGGGAAGGCAAACACGTCAACCGCTTCGGTATCACCAAACAGGTTGTGCATATTGCCGAGGATTTCCTGATACGCGCCCACCATAAAGAAGCCCAGCATCGGCGGATTATCAATGTCGTACTCTGGCATCGGCATGGTAGTCGCAATACCGTCGCCATCCACGTAGTGATCGATGGTGCCGTCGGAGTCACAGGTGATGTCGAGCAACACCGCACGACGCTGAGGGATCTTATTCAGCCCTTCCAGCGGCAGCACCGGGAACAGCTGATCGATACCCCATGCATCCGGCATTGACTGGAACAGCGAGAAGTTGACGTAAATCTTATCCGCCATGCGCTCCTGCAATTCATCAATGATTGGACGGTGCGCGCGGTTGCTTGGGTCCAGATGCTGCTGGATATAGTGACAAATGCTCAAATAGAGCTGCTCTGCCCAGGCGCGCTGACCGAGATCATAGGTGCCGGAAGAGTAGCCAGTATGGATATCGAACAAATCCATCTGGCTATCGTGCAGCCATTCACGCAGCGAACGACGGACGTTCGGCTCGTGCATCTCTTGCCAGGTATCCCACAGGCTCTGAATCGGACGCGGTGAATCCACATCCGGTGCCACTGGCGTACTGAATTCGTTGCGCTCAACCCCAATGATGTTGGAGACCAGTACGGTGTGGTGCGCCGTCACCGCACGACCTGACTCCGTGATGACCGTTGGATGCTCCAGACCGTTCTCTTCACAGGCATCGCCAATCGCCCAAATCACGTTGTTGGCGTATTCGTTCAGGCCGTAGTTCACCGAACAATCAGACTGCGAACGCGTACCTTCATAATCGACGCCCAAACCGCCGCCGACATCGAAGCATTTGATGTTGACGCCGAGTTTCGCCAACTCCACATAGAAGCGCGCCGATTCACGCACGCCGGTGGCGATGTCGCGGATGTTCGACATCTGCGAACCGAGATGGAAATGCAGCAGTTGCAGGCTATCGAGACGACCGGCTTTGCGCATGATGTCCACCAGCTGCAATACCTGCGACGCCGCCAGACCAAATTTAGACTTCTCGCCACCGCTCGACTGCCATTTGCCGGAGCCTTGCGATGCCAGACGCGCACGAATCCCCAAACGCGGGATCACATTCAGGCGTTCCGCCTCTTCCAGCACCAGGCGAACCTCAGTCATCTTCTCGATGACCAGGTAAACTTTGTGACCGAGCTTCTCACCGATCAGCGCCAGGCGAATGTATTCACGGTCTTTGTAGCCGTTGCAGACGATCACGGAACGGGTTTTACCGGCGTGCGCCAGTACTGCCATCAGCTCAGCTTTCGAACCGGCTTCCAGACCCAGTGGTTCACCGGAGTTCACCAGCGACTCGATTACGCGCTTATGCTGGTTAACCTTGATTGGGTAAACCAGGAAGTAGTCACCTTTGTAGCCGTAAGACTCGCGCGCACGTTTAAAGGCGGCGTTAATCGAACGCAGGCGATGCTGTAAAATCTGCGGGAAGCAGAACAGCGCAGGCAGACGCTGGCCATCGGCTTCACGCTCTTTGACCAGCTTCGCCAGGTCAACGCGCACTTCCGGCTGATCCGGATCCGGGCACACGCTGATGTGGCCCAGCTCGTTGACGTCATAATAGTTATTACCCCACCAGGCAATATTGTAGGTACGCAGCATTCTGCTTGCTTCCTGATCGTTCATCGCCACCTCCTGCATGGAGCGGAGTACACCCTGTTCGCCAGCTGACGAACCCTTGATATTCTTCATGTCGTCAGACATCGCGAACCTCAATTTTCCGTTGAAATATGAAACAGTTGCCGGGTCTTGCTGTTGTGAGTCCGGGTAAACATTTCCCCATCCTGCTGAGCTCCGATTATCGGGTTGCCGTGCACGTTGCTGACTCTAAGTGTAAAACACCACGCCGCAGTCAGTAAAAAACGGGCCAAAAGCCAACGCTTGTACCGCGTAAGACGAGTGAAACACAGTGACAGAAATGAGGGAATAGCTTAGCCGGCGCTCGTGTCGGGATAATTACCGCAACGCGCAAAACTTCGACGAGAGAAAAGAATAAAACTGGATTGGGATAGGATTGCCAGCGCGCACATAGAGCGCAGTGAACCGGGAAGAAGAGAAGTGTGGTTCATTACTTTTATCACCTCCAACGCCTGCAATCAGCAAACGAGAAACGGCCTGGGTGAAAATCAGAGAACAGCTCTGACGGCGCGACGCACGGGGGCGTCATCCTTTTGTACTGTGGTCGACAGCAGCGGCGTTTTATACAATCTGCAGGGTGAAAAAGCAAAATCTTTGTCTGGATTCTGTGGAAGGTGTCAGGAATTTCTTCCATCAGCCCACTTGCGTAAACGTGCGGAATCCGAAAAAGCACTGGAAAAGTGCTCACTGTGTAACCTAGAATAGCCGTCCAGATGGTTTTCCATCTAAACTGGTTAACATCCAGGCGGTGTCGGCGAATGCGCCCATACTCCCTACTGCTCGCGGCTTTGCCTGAAGGGGCGTCGAGTTGGCCTGGTCCACTTACGCTATGCAGTCGAATTCAAACCATTTGTAAGGTAAAGAACAGAATGGCTAAACACCTATTTACATCTGAGTCCGTATCAGAAGGACATCCTGATAAAATCGCTGACCAAATTTCCGATGCCGTGTTAGATGCGATCCTCGAACAGGATCCTAAAGCACGCGTGGCCTGCGAAACTTACGTTAAAACCGGTATGGTGCTGGTTGGCGGTGAAATCACCACCAGCGCATGGGTTGATATCGAAGAAATCACCCGTAATACCGTACGTGAAATCGGCTATGTCCATTCCGATATGGGCTTCGATGCAAACTCTTGCGCCGTACTGAGCGCGATTGGCAAGCAGTCTCCTGATATCAACCAGGGCGTTGACCGTAGCGATCCGCTGGAACAGGGCGCAGGCGACCAGGGCCTGATGTTTGGCTATGCCACCAACGAAACAGACGTGCTGATGCCTGCTCCGGTGACCTATGCGCACCGTCTGGTGCAGCGTCAGGCTGAAGTGCGTAAAAGCGGTACACTGCCGTGGTTGCGTCCGGATGCGAAAAGCCAGATCACTTTCCAGTACGATGGCGGCAAAATTGTCGGTATCGATGCGGTTGTACTGTCAACTCAGCACGCTGAAGAAATTTCGACAGCCGATCTGCGTGAAGCGGTAATGGAAGAGATCATCAAGCCGGTACTGCCTACTGAGTGGGTAAATGCCAGCACCAAATACCACATCAACCCAACCGGTCGTTTCGTGATCGGCGGCCCAATGGGCGACTGCGGTCTGACTGGTCGTAAAATCATCGTTGATACCTACGGCGGTATGGCGCGTCACGGTGGCGGTGCGTTCTCTGGTAAAGACCCGTCTAAAGTTGACCGTTCTGCTGCCTACGCAGCGCGCTATGTCGCGAAAAACATCGTCGCGGCGGGCCTGGCTGACCGTTGCGAAATCCAGGTTTCTTACGCGATTGGCGTGGCTGAGCCAACCTCCATCATGGTGGAAACTTTCGGTACTGAGAAAGTCCCTACCGAACAGCTGACCCTGCTGGTACGTGAGTTCTTCGACCTGCGTCCTTACGGCCTGATTCAGATGATGGACCTGCTGAAGCCAATCTACAAAGAGACCGCCGCTTACGGTCACTTTGGTCGCGAACACTTCCCGTGGGAGCAGACGGATAAAGCTGCTCAACTGCGTGAGGCTGCTGGCCTGTAATTCAGACCGCTTCAGCGAAAAACAAGCCTCTTAAATAGTAATGCCGGTCAGTTAAGTCTGACTGGCATTTTTTTGTTGCTGTCTTCCCAACAGACTCACCATCCAAACTTTCGAGCTAACGTCATTTGTCCGTTTAATAATGTGACCCAGTGATCGTTCTACGTACGAACAGCGCAACTCTTTCAGCTAATCATTAACTGCCCGCAATTGCGCCCGTGGCGGCCTTTTAAGTTGTTTCTATTTATTACATAATCCCACACTAATAACATGGAAACTGCAAAGGGAGTTGGATATGGCATCACCACCTGGCATTGCCCCCAGCGGCGCAATTCAGATCTTACAAAACAATATGAGAGAAGCACGCAGTCGCGGCTATGGATGCAACATGGCATTGCCGCAAACGTATTACTGGTTCTACCAAAAAGTTCGCGGGCGTGGACCATGGGATTACAAACAATTTGATCCGTACTGGGCCGCATTTGGTAACTTTAACTTTGGTGCGACGGGTACTGCAGCGGGTATTCCAGCTGAGATTTTACTCATGGGAGCCGGATGGGCGCAGTCTCGTGCCGGAACCTCACGTCCTGAATGGGGAAACTGGCGAGGTGGCCCGCCTTATGGTGATGACCCCGAAGACCAACGTGCTATCCGGGAGGGCATCGATTATGCGCGCCAGAACGGTTATTAATGGTATCCACTGGCTAATCACGATCATGCTATTGGCTTTCGTTTGGTTTACTTATCAACCAGATCCCCGCGCGAATGATTCACTTCAGAGTGTGCGGCAGGTCAGTGCGGAACTATGGCTTTACACTACGCAAAACAATGATGGTGGGGCAACAGTGCCAACTGTTTTCCGTTATTACTTTCATAATAATGGCGGCGCCGATGTGAAGGCGCTAAACGCAGAATTCCCATTCCTGACAGGGGGAGGAACAATATCCTCTGTTGCGGTAGATGGCGACAGGATACATGTTGATTACAGCGGTAAGGTATACGGTATGGAAAACAAATCCGGCCCGTACTCCCTGAGTTATTCAATTAATTAACCCCGTATTTCTCTGTATAGGGTCCGCTTATTGCGTCATGCCAGCCAGTTAAACCTGACTGGCATTTTTTAACTGCCCCTGCTGTCGGCTCATCAAAACTGCAATGGTTTGCCCAACACTCCCTCATGAGTGGGGCTCTTCATGTCTTCTGATACCTCGCCCGTTAACCAGCCAGCACATTTTTCCCCGCCGTCTACACTTCATTTTCTCTGTTTACAACAAAGTGTTAACGATTACATTTTGAAAACCTTTTGTAATCTGTCATTTAGAGAATTTTCAGCGTAGTTATTCGCATTAAAATGCGTTATTTTCAGCGTCGTCTGATAGCCGATATTTAGAGAGATGTCAGAAACTTAAAGGGTGCTATACCTTACTGGTTACGTAACTACTTCAGGCGGAAAATGCTGGATTGCAGGGTTTCAGCGTGTGTAACCGATTACACTGATGTGATCATCCTCACTTTTTTCCGTCGGCAGGTTTCATAACATTGATAAAAACAATGATAGATAAACTTCGGAGGCATTATGCCTGGTAATACTCATAAGAGCAGAACGTCGAACAAGATGATGACCTTGTTTGTCTGCTTCTTAGCGGCTCTGGCCGGCCTGCTGTTTGGTCTGGATATCGGCGTTATCGCTGGTGCCCTGCCCTTCATCGCCAAAGATTTCAACGTGACTGCACATGAGCAAGAGTGGATTGTCAGCTCAATGATGTTCGGTGCGGCTGTCGGTGCGATTGGTAGCGGCTGGATGTCTTCACATCTCGGCCGTAAAAAGAGCCTGATGGCGGGTGCGATTCTGTTCGTGATCGGTTCACTGTGGTCAGCCATGGCGGTTAGCCCGGACATGCTGATTGCTGCACGTGTGGTGCTCGGCTTGGCCGTGGGTGTCGCGTCTTACACTGCTCCTCTGTATCTTTCTGAAATCGCACCGGAAAAGATTCGTGGCAGCATGATTTCTCTGTATCAGTTGATGATCACCATCGGTATCCTTGGCGCGTATCTGTCTGATACCGCTTTCAGTGACGCTGGCGCATGGCGCTGGATGCTGGGCATCATCACCATTCCGGCAGTGCTGCTGCTGGTGGGCGTATTCTTCCTGCCAAACAGCCCACGCTGGCTGGCGGCGAAAGGCGATTTCCGCAGTGCAGAACGCGTGCTGGCTCGTCTGCGTGATACCAGCGAACAAGCTAAACGTGAACTGGATGAGATTCGTGAAAGCCTGAAGATCAAACAGTCTGGCTGGCAGCTGTTCCAGAGCAACAGTAACTTCCGCCGTGCGGTGTTCCTGGGTGTGCTGTTGCAGGTGATGCAGCAGTTCACCGGTATGAACGTCATCATGTATTACGCGCCAAAAATCTTTGAGATTGCGGGCTTCGCTAATACCACTCAGCAGATGTGGGGCACCGTCATTGTCGGTCTGGTCAACGTACTGGCGACCTTTATTGCGATTGGCCTGGTGGATCGCTGGGGCCGTAAACCGACGCTGGTGCTGGGCTTTATCGTGATGGCTGCCGGTATGGGTATCCTCGGTACCATGCTGCACATCGGCATCAACTCTGCATCCGCACAGTACTTTGCTGTCGCCATGCTGCTGATGTTCATCGTTGGTTTTGCGATGTCTGCGGGTCCGTTGATCTGGGTACTGTGTTCAGAAATTCAGCCGCTGAAAGGCCGCGATTTTGGTATCACCGTATCGACCGCAACCAACTGGATTGCCAACATGATCGTCGGTGCCACCTTCCTGACCATGCTCAACACGCTGGGCAACGCGCCGACCTTCTGGGTGTACGCAGGTCTGAACGTGTTCTTTATCCTGCTGACCATAGCGCTGATTCCCGAGACCAAAAACGTCTCGCTGGAACACATCGAGCGCAACCTGATGAAAGGCAAAAAACTGCGCGATATCGGCCAGCAATAAGGTCGATAAGCGATACGAAGGGCTGCCGATTGGCGTAATGCCGATCAGTTAAGACAAAAATGATCGGTTGAACGATCCGGCA
>NZ_JACVUO010000013.1:0-183659 GCF_016625145.1 Pantoea sp. S61 | reverse complement strand
GGCTGAAATCGCCAACTTTTTCACCGTATATATGCGTAAAATTCTTGCGCTGTAGAGTTTAGTGAATCTAAGGTGAAGTCAAAATAACCAGCTGGATAGGAAATCAACAAAGGCTAACCAGGGGAGGAAATAAGATTGCGGATGCCCTGAAATTTTCTTCATTCGCCATCAGGATTTCACGGCTAATGAATTGAATTAAAAGTGTTTTTAAAATTAATTTCAGGCTGAAATCGCCAGCATTTCAGCAGATTTCAGCGCTGCATCGATGTAACTAACCCGGTTTAGCCAGATGATATTCAATGATTTATCCACAGAAAAGGTGGATAACTTTATTCGAGTCGTTAGGCTGTAAGTGACAAACCGCTGGGCGACTGCCAAACCGCTTCCCGAACCCGAACAGGCTTGTTTATCAGACCTAATGCATAGAAACGATCGGCGATGATTTGTTGCTCTTTAATCACTTCGAATGCCATTGAACGGGTTTTATGACTGCGTCGTGTTAAAGCTCTTTCAACAGCCAAAAGGTCAAGACCCAATTCCTGCGCAAGCAGACCAGCAGCTTCCTGCCGATGATTATCAATAAAAATGCCGGTCTGCTGTAAACTCACCACCAGCTGCTGGGCCACGTCATGATGTTTTTCCACATAATCGCGACGTGCCAGATAAAATTGGTGGTTGCGCACGCGCCCTTCACCGTTGGCCAGCACGCGCAATTCAGGATTGCTCTCTGCCGCACTGAGTAAGGGATCCCACATCATCCACGCATCGACCGCCAGATAGTCACTTGCCGTCAAAGGATATTTTGGCGGCGCATATACCACTTTGAGTTCATCAAGGGCGATACCTGCTTCTTCCAACAGCTGCAGCAATAACCAGTGAACATTAGAACCTTTATTGACCGAAATACGTTTCCCACGTAAATCAGCAATACTCCGAATATCGCTATTGTTCGGGACAATAATCCCCACGCTGTTGGGCGCAGGAGGTTCCCAGGCTATGTAGGTCACGGCATTGCCATTCGCCTGGGCGAAAATAGGCGGCACCTCGCCGGTTGTACCGAAATCGATCTCGCTATTTTGTAAGGCATAAAGCAGTTGAGGCCCGGCAGGAAATTCACTCCACAACACGCTAACCCCCTTCTTTGCGAAGCACTGCTCAAGACTTTGACGCGCCTTTAATACCCCAAGATTCCCGAATTTCTGATAGCCGATACGTAACTCACGCTCCTGATTAGGCTCATTAACAGAGGCAGTTGCAACGTGACTTGTCGTCTTACGACGTCCTTTTATCATTCCCTGATGAGCAAGATGGGTACGCAGTGTGTGGCGGCTGATGCCAAGTAGCGCAGCGGCCTGTGTCTGATTGTGTTCGGTGAATTCCAGCGCGTGAGTAATCAGGCTGGCGATGACGCGATCAAACAGCTGATTGGGCTTAGTGGAGAGTTGTTGACGCAGGAAGTTATCAAGCGTTGATTCTTCCGCGCTGCTAAAACCCTGTTCACTGTATCTCGTCAGCCGCAAATGGGTTGGCGTTAGCGTCTCCTCCCGACTCAGAAGCACTGCGTTGTGAAGCGTATTTTCCAGTTCGCGAATATTGCCCGGCCAGCTGTACTCCAGCAGCACTTCCAAAGCATCCGGTGACAAACGACGCACCGGTCGACCTAAACGACGTGCATACAGCGAAAGGAAATGCTGCGCCAGGAGCGGGATATCATCCCGACGATGCCGCAACGGAGGCAGCGGCACGACGGCAATGTTCAGACGATAGTAAAGGTCTTCCCTGAATTGACGTTCGCGTATCGCCTGTGCCAAATCTACGTGGGTGGCAGCAATGACACGCACATCCACTTTGATCGGCTTGCGCGAGCCCACGCGCGTAATCTCGCGCTCCTGTAACACGCGTAGCAACTTAACCTGTAGCGACAGACTCAGCTCTCCAATCTCATCCAGCAGCAGGGTGCCGCCCTGAGCAGATTCAAACCAGCCGGGATGCGCCTGGGTCGCGCCGGTAAATGCCCCTTTCTCATGACCAAAAAGCTCTGCTTCCGCAAGACTTTCGGTTAAAGCACCGCAGTTAACGGCGAGAAAGGGGCCATGGCGGCGTTGGCTATGATGATGGAGATAACGTGCGACCACCTCTTTTCCCGTCCCGGTTTCGCCGACAATCAGTACAGTGGCATCCGTAGGGGCGAATTTGTCGAGCAGTGATTGAAACGCAAGTGAAGCTGGATCGACTAGACGTGGTGAGTCAGCGTAATTGCTATAGTTGGTCAGCATTGATTGATTTCCGCGGGGGAGAATCAGTATACGCTAAACGTTGCTATTCACTGTGAATAGCAGGAAAAAAGCATAAGCAGTTGCATATGCAGCAATAGCTGTAGGCAGCAAGTTGCCGATGCAACAAGCTGAAATGACGCTAAATATCTAACCTGCTGAAAAACCGTGATTATCAAGAGCGGGAAAGCTGGCACGTTTTTCGCTAACAGCTATATAACTAAAAAAGCAGCCCGAAATGACCATTTTTAAATAAAGTTATATAGGAAAAGCATAATGGCCGAATCCGCAAATAAGAACATCAATGTCTTCTGGTTTCTCCCGACGCACGGTGACGGTCGCTATCTCGGCACCACGGAAGGTGGGCGCCCGGTCGATTTAGCGTACCTACAGCAAGTGGCATTGGCGGCCGACAATCTCGGTTACTACGGTGTGCTGATTCCCACCGGAAAAAGTTGCGAAGATTCATGGCTGGTTGCTTCTGCACTGGCACCCATCACCAAAAGACTGCGTTACCTGGTTGCCGTGCGTCCAGGTTTACAGCCGCCGACATTAGCGGCGCGCATGGCTACCACCTTAGATCGCCTCTCTGAAGGACGTTTGCTGATTAACGTGGTGACCGGCGGTGACCCGGTTGAAAATAGAGGCGACGGCATCTTTCTCAATCACAGTGAACGCTATGAAGTCACCAAAGAGTTTCTCGACGTGTATAGCCGTTTAATGCGCGGAGAGAAGGTTGACTATGAAGGGCAGCATATTCACGTTGAAGGCGCGGAGGTGTTGTTCCCGCCGGTGCAGGAAAATGGCCCACCACTCTATTTTGGCGGCTCGTCGGAGGCCGCAATTGATGTCGCTGCTGAGCAAATCGATACCTATCTGACCTGGGGTGAGCCCCCTGAGCAGGTCGCAGAAAAGCTGGCAGTCGTCCGTGAACGTGCAAAAGCACGCGGGCGCAAACTGGAATACGGCATCCGTCTGCATGTCATCGTGCGTGAAACGGAACAGGAAGCGAAAGCGGCAGCAGAGAAATTGATCGGCCATTTGGATGAAGACACCATCGCGCAGGCGCAGAAGATTTTTGCGCGTATGGATTCGGCAGGTCAGGCGCGGATGAGCGCGCTGCACAGAGGGTCGCGCGATAATCTCTATATCGCGCCAAACTTATGGGCAGGCGTCGGTCTGGTACGTGGCGGAGCAGGAACGGCCCTGGTGGGCAGTCCTGAACAAGTTGCAGAACGCATACGGGAATATCAGGCGCTGGGTGTGACCAACTTCATCCTGTCGGGATATCCGCATCTGGAAGAGGCGCACCGTGTGGCAGAATTATTGCTGCCGTTACTACCGCTCGCAAATGGTCAGCAGCAGCGCGCGCGCACCATTAACACTGGTCCGTTTGGCGAAACCATTGGAGGCGATAAGCGTCCTTCAAAACAGACGAGCGCCAGCTAATGCAGGAGAAGACGATGGCACGATCTCACATCATCATCACAGGTGGCGGGTTCAGCGGAACCGCGCTGGCGATTCATCTCGCGCGCCAATCGTCCTCTCCATTACTGATTACAGTGGTCGAACCGCGTGAGCAGCTCGGCAGTGGTGTTGCCTACTCCACGCAGGAACCGGCGCATCGCATCAACGTCCCAGCTTCACGCATGCAACTCAGCGGCGATGAGCAGGGCGCCTTTGATCGCTGGTATCGTCAGCAGCCTGAGTGTTCACTGGATTCAGTAGCCCATTGTGATGACGGCTCAGTCTATCCGCAGCGCGCGATGTTTGGTCGCTATCTGGCCGAACAGTTTGCTCTCGCCGCAAAACGGTATCCACAGATCGAACTTCGGCACATTCAGGCCAGTGCCGTGGCCTGGGAAGGGCAACAGCTGTTACTCAGCAATGGCGAGATGTTACAAGGCGATCTACTGGCATTAGCGATCAGCCACCCGCCGCCTTCATTGCCTTGCTCGCTGCAACCCTTTGCTCATCACCCAGCGCTGATTGCCAATCCGTGGCAAGCTGGCGTGCTGGATGCGATACACCCCGACGCTGCCGTGGCCATTATCGGAACGGGCCTGAGTATGGCAGATGTGGTTGCCTCATTAGGCACTCGGCACCATCAAGGCCCATTAACCGCCTTCTCGCGCCGTGGGCAGCTCTCACGCGCTAATCTGCAGGGTGAGTGGCCTGAATGGACGTTAGCGCCTCAGAACGTCCCTGGCGTGCGTCTGTGGCTGCATCACATCAGGGATGAGGTCACCCGTGCCGCACAGCAGCAATTACCCTGGCAGCGCGTGCTGGATGACGTACGCGCACAGGGCCAGACCATCTGGCAAACCTTACCGCTGCACGAGCAAAAGCGCTTTGTGCGCCATCTGCGCTCGTGGTGGGATGTACATCGTTATCGTATCGCGCCGCAGGTGTCAGCGGAAATCATCAGACGACAGCAGCAGGGGAGTTTGCAGGTGCTGGCAGCCAGACTGCAGGCCATTACGGCGCAGGGCAACCAGCTGGCAATCACTCTGCACACGCGCAACGGTGAAATTGAAACGCGCTTGCTCGATCATCTGATCGTCACCACGGGACCGGGGCATGATGCGCTGACACAAAGCCAGCCGCTGCTCCGTTCGCTGAGTGACCAAGGCCTGATTCGCGGTGATCAGCTTGGCTTTGGCCTCGACGTTGATACGCAGTCACACGCACTGAATCAACAAGGCCTGCCCAATGCCCGCCTGTTCGTGGTCGGCCCCGCCGCCCGCGCGCGTTTCGGCGAGTTGATGGGCCTGCCGCAGGTTGCCGATCACGCCGCTGCCGTTGCTCAGCAAATTCTCGAAGATCTTCACATCGCTCAAGATGAGCGATGTCCCCCTTACGCTTCTTAATCTCTCAAACATCCTAAAAACACACTAACGAACGCCGGGTCGTCGCACGATCACGGCCTCGCTATGGAGATTGCTATGCCATCGCAACGTGAAATTCGCCTGAATGCTTTTGATATGAACTGTGTCGGACATCAATCACCGGGCCTGTGGGCGCACCCGCGCGACCGCTCCTGGCAATACAAGGATCTGGAGTACTGGGTCGATTTGGCGCGATTACTGGAGCGAGGCAAATTCGACGGTTTGTTTATCGCCGATGTGTTGGGCATTTACGATGTGCTAAACGGGAACGGCGATGCCGCGATTCGTCAGGCAACGCAAGTGCCAGTTAACGACCCGCTGGCCTTGATTACGCCGATGGCGCTGGTGACCGAGCATCTCGGCTTTGGCCTCACTGCATCGCTGTCGTTTGAACATCCTTATCCATTTGCGCGCCGTTTATCGACGCTCGATCACCTGACCAAAGGGCGTATCGGCTGGAATATTGTGACCTCTTACCTGGAGAGTGGGGCGCGCAATATTGGCCATCAGGCGCAGAGCGATCACGACAGTCGCTATGACTACGCCGATGAATATTTGCAGGTGGTCTACAAGCTTCTGGAAGGCAGCTGGGAACAGGATGCGGTATTACGCGATCGTGAACGACGCATCTTCAGCGATCCCCGCAAAATCCATCCGATCAATCATCAGGGCACCTTCTTCAATGTGCCGGGCATTCACCTGTGTGAGCCGTCGCCGCAGCGCACGCCCGTGTTGTACCAGGCGGGGGCATCGAGCCGTGGCAAACAGTTTGCCGCTGAGCATGCGGAGTGCGTGTTTGTTGCAGCGCCGTCGAAAGTTTTGCTGAAGAAAACCGTGGCGGACATTCGTCGCCGTGCAGAAGAAGCAGGCCGCGATCCTCGCCGCATCCTGATTTTTAATCTGCAAACAGTGATCGTCGGGGAGACCGATGCTGCCGCGCAGGCGAAGTGGAAGGAATATCAAAACTATGTCAGCTATGAAGGTGCGCTGGCACTGGTATCCGGCTGGACCGGTATCGACTTCGGTCAATATCAACCGGACCAGGTGCTTAAGTACCTTCACACCAATGCCATCCAATCGGCAGTCGAAACGTTCTCCACAGCCGACCCTGATCGCCAATGGACGGTAAAAGCGCTGGCGGATTGGGTTGGCATTGGCGGTTTTGGCCCGTTGATCGTCGGCAGTGCAGAAACCGTCGCCGACGAATTGCAAAGTTGGGTGGAAGACACCGACGTTGATGGCTTCAACCTCGCCTACGCGTTGACGCATGAAACCTTTGAAGATGTGGTTGAACTGCTGATTCCTGAGCTACAAAAGCGCGGCGTTTACAAGAAGTCGTATGCGGAAGGTACGCTGCGCGAGAAGCTGTTTAACGCCGGACCACAGTTAACCGCACCGCATCCCGGCGTGGGCTATCGAGTGAAGCATTCGGTACTGCCGGAGGTCATATGATTGAAATTGACCAGTTGAGTAAGCATTACCGCACCGCGGATGGGCGCGTCACCGAGGTGCTGAAAGCCATCAACTTGCAGGTACCACAGGCCAACATCACCGCTGTCGTTGGGCCCAGCGGCGCGGGAAAATCCACACTGGCAAAGTGCATCAGTTTACTGGAGCAGCCCAGCACGGGCAGCATTCGCGTCAATGGCAGCGATCTCTCGCGGCTGAATGGCGAAGCACTGCGACGCGCGCGCCGTTCGATTGGCACTGTTTTTCAATCTTCTGCCCTACTGCAGCGTAAAAGCGCCTGGGAAAACATCGCGCTGCCATTGCGTTATCTCGGCGTGGTCGAGCGGGAGATTTCCGCACGCGTGGGTGAGTTGCTGGAGAGTGTAGGTCTGAGCCATAAAGCCAAAGCGTTTCCCGATCAGCTATCGGGGGGCCAGCGTCAGCGTATTGGCATCGCTCGTGCGCTGGCGCTTCGCCCTTCCGTGCTGCTGGCCGACGAGGCGACGTCAGGACTGGATCCTGAAGCCACGGTTGCTGTGCTGGACTTGCTGAAGAAACTGCGTGACGACTACAAACTGGCGATTGTGCTGATCACCCACGAGATGGATGCCGTGCGTCAGGCGGCAGATGCGGTTGCCGAAATTCGCGATGGGCAGATTGTGCAGTATGGCGTGGTGAAGCAGTTACTCGCACAGCCCGATTCCTCCCTGGCCCAACGCTTATTTCCACTGGTGGCACAACCTGGCGTGGCGGAATTAATCCTGCAACTGAGTTATCGCACAGATGTCCCGGTCATCAGCGACTGGATCTCGCGCCTGAGTGTGCAATTCAATCTGCGTATCGATCTGCTCGGCGCGCACGTTGAGCAGGTGAACGGCATTCAGGCCGGACGCTTGCTGGTAGGCATCCACTTCCAGCAAGAACGCGTGCCACTGGCGCGATTACTGGCGCAACTCGAACAGTTTGGATTAGTCGCCAGCGTCTCGGGCAGCGTTCATCAGTTGCGGGAGGCGGTATGAGCATTTCCGTGATAAGTCAGGATACGCCCTGGCTGGAGATCCCGGCGTTGATGTTGCCCGCCATGGCCGAAACGGCACTGATGGTCGGCATTGTGATGCTGTTCGTGGTGACGTTCGGCGGTATCGTTGGCGTGGTGCTATTCAACACCTCAGTGCAGGGGTTATTTCCTCATCGCGGCATTCATCGGGTGCTGAGCTGGATAGTGAATATGGGGCGCTCGTTGCCATTTCTGGTGCTAATGGCCGCGATTATCCCGTTCACCTTCTGGCTTACCGGCACCACCATCGGCATCCCTGCTGCCGTCGTCCCGATGATTGCGGCTGGCATTCCATTCTTTGGCCGCCTGGTGGATAACGCGCTCCGTGAACTGCCAGGCGAAGTGACGTCGGTGGGTTTGGTGTGCGGGGGTTCGCGCTGGCAAATCATCCGTTCGGCGCAGCTGAGTGAGGCCTTACCTGCTGTTGTTGCCGCCATCACCCTCAACCTGATTTCCATGATTGAGTACTCCGCCATCGCTGGCACCATCGGCGCGGGCGGTATCGGTTATTTAGCCGTGGTGTACGGCTATCAGCGCTTCGACAACCACATCATGATCGCCACCATCGTGGTGCTGATCGCTTTGATACAAACCATTCAATTTATCGGCGACCGTTTAGTCGCTGTTTTACGCCATCCTCAGGGGATATCACGATGACAACACAAGAATTTGAGTTACGTAAGACGCGCCGCTGGCCGTGGCTGCTTCTGATTATAGTGGTCATTGTATTGGCCGCTGCCGCCTGGTTCTGGCGCAGTCAGCAACCGCAAGCGGTGGTGTTTGGCACCACGCTACAAATCCACTTTGAACCGGCAATGGCGGGAGAACAGAAGTTGATTGAGTATGTTGGCGAGCACATTGCGCCGGATTATGGCCTGAAGCTGGAAGCGGTGGGCGTGCAGGATCCGGTGCAGGCGGACCGCGCCGTGGCACAAGGGCAATATGCAGCAACCGTCTATCAGCACCAGTGGTGGTTGAAACAGGTAGTGGATGCCAATGGCTTCAAACTCACTTCGGCGCTGCCGCTGTTCCAGTGGGCGTTTGGTGTCTACTCGGATCGTTATCAATCAATCGCTGACCTGCCGCAGGGCGCCACCATTGTGGTGCCGGATGATGGCGCAAACCAGGGCCAGGCCTTATGGCTGCTGGCACGTCAGGGTTTGATCACACTCGATCCTAACGTTGAACCGCGTACCGCCAAGTTAAAAAACATTGTCGGTAATCCGCATGGCTTCGTCTTCAAAGAACTCGATTTGCTGACCATGCCACGCGCATTGAATTCGGTGGACGCGGCGATTGGCTATGTTTCTCAGTTTGACGCCGGAAAAGTGCCGCGTGATAAAGGCATTCTGTTCCCACCGGCGCCGCGTACTTTTGCTTCGCAGTTGGTGATTGGGACGCCGTACCTGGAGCAGGAAAACATCGTGAAACTCAAGCAGGCGTTTTCCGATCCTCGCGTCCAGCAGTGGCTGAAAACCACCGATGATCCCTTAGTAAAAGGCGTATTAGTGCCGGTCTCTGCTGATTAATCCTGACGTTAAATAGCCTTACCCGGACACGCGATGCGCGTCCGGGTTTTTGTGTTTGTATTTTGATTTATATTATTGATTTATAACAATTAAATATCACTATTTGTTGCTTTGGACCTGATAGGTAAGCGCTTATAACAACCTCACCTGCACAACTAAAAAACAACGTGAGGCATTATGAGTTCCGTTTCTTTCGAAAACACCTTACCGGCGTCTGAGCCGGTTCGTTCGGTCAGCGATGTGGCAAGGCTGATCAACACCCGCAGTGACAAAAACAATTATGCGCGCATGATTGTGTTCCTCGCGCTCGGCGGCGTCTTCCTCGATGCCTACGATCTCACCACGCTCTCTTATGGGATTGACGATGTGGTACGCGAATTCCAGCTTTCTCCTCTTCTTACCGGATTGGTGACGTCCTCAATCATGGTCGGCACCATTGTCGGGAACCTGATTGGTGGCTGGCTCACCGATAAATATGGCCGTTACTCGGTGTTTATGGCCGATATGCTGTTCTTCGTGGTCTCCGCCATCGCAGCGGGATTAGCGCCCAATGTCTGGGTACTGATTGGCGCACGTTTCCTGATGGGGATTGGCGTGGGTATCGATTTACCCGTGGCGATGTCCTACCTGGCGGAATTCTCTAAATTCGCTGGCAAGGGCAACAAAGCCGCGCGACTCGCCGCATGGTGCCCGATGTGGTACGCCGCATCAACGGTGTGTTTCCTGCTGATCTTCGCGCTCTACTTCTTGTTACCGAAAGAGCATCTTGACTGGTTATGGCGTGCATCACTGCTCTTCGGTGCTGTTCCTGCATTATTGATCATCGCAGTACGCAGCAAATTTATGAACGAATCACCGTTGTGGGCAGCCAATCAGGGCGATCTTAAGTCTGCGGTGCGCATTTTGCGTGACTCTTACGGTATTCATGCGCATGAAGCGGAACCCGAAGCGCCACCAGCAGAAGCGGCACCTAAAGTCAGTTTCCGCGTGCTGTTCCAGAAACCCTGGCGTGAACGCACCATCGTGGCAGGCGTGATGAACATCTGCATTTCGTTTGAGTACACCGCGATCGCCTTCTTCCTGCCTTCGATTCTTGCACAGTTTCTTGGTGCGGGCGTGTTTGAAACTATCTCCGCATCGCTCGGCCTGAACGCGCTGTTTGCCTTCACTGGCGGTTTGCTGGGCATGCGTCTGGCCTGGAAATATCCGTCTCGCCATGTGGCGATCGCCGGATTTGCACTGCAGTTCTTCGCACTGATTGCATTGGCATTGATTGGGCACCCTGAAGCGATTGCGGGGATTGTGTTTGCGGTGCTGATGCTGGGCTTGTGGTTGTTTGCTGAAGGCTTTGGCCCGGGCGCGCAACTGATGGTCTATCCGGCGCTCTCTTATCCGACGTCCATTCGCGCGACTGGCGTGGGCTTCAGTCGTGCGCTGTCAGGAATTGGCAGCGCACTGGCGCTGTTTATTCTGCCGATTCTGCAGGCGGCGCTGGGCACCAACATGTTCTGGGTGGTGTCGCTTGCCGCCATCATCCCGATCTTTTTCCTGCTCGCGGTTCGCCACGAACCGACGCGCCACGACATTGACGATCTTTCTCATCAGGAGTGATTATGAGCCAACTTTCTACAGGCACCGATTACGCTGCGCTGGCTGCGCATTTCCGTCCACTGTTTGATCGCATTGCTGAAGGCGCGGTAGAGCGCGAACGCAGCCGCACGTTGCCCCATGAAGCAATAACCTGGTTAAAAGAGGCGGGCTTCGGTACGGTACGCATCCCGAAAGAGCAGGGCGGGTGGGGCGCATCGCTGCCACAGCTGTTCCAATTGCTCACCGAACTGGCGGAAGCGGATTCCAATCTGCCGCAGGCATTACGTGCGCACTTCGCATTTGTCGAAGACCGCCTGAACCAGCCCACCAGCGCTGAACGCGATCGCTGGTTCCGCCGTTTTATCGACGGCGAGCTGGTGGGCAGCGGCTGGACTGAAATTGGCACCGTGAAACTCGGCGATGTGATAACCCGTGTCACGCCCGTCGCAAATGGCTGGACGCTCAGCGGTGAGAAGTTTTACAGCACGGGCACATTGTTCGCCGACTGGATTGATGTGTATGCACGACGCAACGACAATCAGGGCGATGTCATCGCTCTGGTAAGCACTCACCAACCTGGTGTAACGCGTGATGATGATTGGGATGGTTTTGGCCAACGCTTAACCGGCAGCGGCACCACACGTTTTGAAAATGCGCTCGTCGAGCAGGAACACGTCTTCGATTTCGCCACGCGTTTCCGCTATCAAACGGCATTCTATCAACATGTGCTGTTGGCTACGTTGGCCGGTATTGGGCGGGCGGTGGCACGTGACGGCGCGAAAGCGGTGGCTGCACGAAATCGTATTTATAGTCACAGCAATGGTTCGACTTCACGCGAGGATGTGCAGGTACTCCAGGTGATCGGTGAGATCACCAGCCTGGCGTTTGCGGTCGAAGCCACAGTAATCCGCGCAGCACATTCACTGCAATCAGCCTATGAAGCCCATGTGAGCAACGATGAAGCGAGACGGGTTGAGGTCAACGCATTAGCGGAAGCCGAAGCAGGGCAGGCACAAGTCATCGCCAGTGAACTGGTTCCGCGTGCCGCCACCGAGCTGTTTAACGCGCTTGGCGCGTCGGATACGCGTATCAGCAAAGCGCTAGACCGCCACTGGCGTAATGCACGTACCGTCTCGTCACACAATCCTGTGATTTATAAAGCACGTGATATCGGCGGCTGGAAGGTTAACGGCACGCCGCCGACGGGGATTTGGCAAATTGGGCGCGGGGAAGGGTAAAACATTTCAAGCCGGGCGGCTTGAGCCGCCCACTTCTAATACAGCGTTTTTAAACTGTCCTGAATCACATTCAGCGCCGTGGTGACATTGGAGTTCGGCCGCCGCGTGACAAACAAACCATATGTCACTTTCACCGGAGCCTGCGCGACATTCACCAGACGCATACTGTCATGACGAATGAGCTCCGCTGGCAGCATGGCCACACCCAATCCGCCTTCAACAGCGGGGATGATCGCGCCCAGGTTGGAGCTGGTTACCGCGATCCTAAACTCCTTGCCTGCTTCAATCAGCGCATCAAACATCAAGCGTCGCCATGAACAAGGTTCACCGCAAACAATAGCATCGACCGTCAGCGCGCTATCCCAGGGATAGTCAATTCCGCACACCCAATGCAGGTCGATCTCCCAACTGGTTAACGGGTCTTCGCTGAATCCGGCGGTCAAACCCAAGACCATATCAAACGCGCTCTCCTGCCAGCGTCTGGCGAGAATGTGATCGCTCTCAATGGAAAGCTCGATGTGCAGGCCCGGACACAATCTTCTCAGCCTGCCGAGTGCAAGGGGGAGCAAACTCGATGCCACATCTTCGGACATCCCGATGCGAAGCGTGCCGGCGGGCGTACTTTCACTCAGTTGCGCGACCGCCATTTCCCCCAACGCAAGAATTCGCACCGCAAAACTGAGCAGCACTTCTCCCTCTTTGGTGGGGACGACGCCTCGTCCTGTACGACGCAGCAAACGCTGGCCCGTATGTTCCTCTAGTCGACGAATCTGTGCACTGAGTGCGGATTGGGCTCGTCCGGCCTGCTCGGCGGCGCGTGTCAGGCTGCGGTGATGACAAACGGCAACGAAAGTACGAAGCAGCGCGGGTTCAAAATTGTCCGATATCATGATGGGGTTATGTCTGATACATGTGAATGCAGCCTACCAACATATCATCAGCTTCGCTACGCTTTATCTACCGGTCATTATTCGTGTTCAGCAGTGTGGAGAGCAGAGATGAAAGCAGTAACTTACCCACAACCAGGTGGTCCAGAGGTTTTGCAACTGGTGGATGTCCCCGAACCTCTGATCACGCAGGATGAGCTTTTGGTGGCGGTGGAAGCCATCAGTGTTGAGGGCGGCGATATCATTTCTCGCAACAGCCAGCACTTACAAGCGGGTGAGTCTTTGGGCTATGCGGCAGCGGGCACCATTCTTGATATGGGTTCCAACGTGACGGGATTTAAGATTGGCCAGAAAGTGGCAACGTTCAACTGGCGAGGTGCTTATGCAGAACGTCGCGCTGTCGCTGCATATAACTGTTTCCCTGTTCCTGAAGGCCTGGATGCGCGGATTGCTGCTGCCATTCCGGTTGGGCCAGGCACCGCAGCATGGGCGTTTCATTTAGGAAAGCTGCAGCCAGGCCAAACCGTACTCATTCTCGGCGCGGCGGGTGGAGTGGGCATGGCTGCCGTCCAACTGGCATCCCGCATGGGTGTCCGGGTGATCGGAACCGGTACGCGGCCAGAATCACTGGAAAAGTTACGTGAGTTTGGCCTCAATGACGCGATTGTGGTCGGTGACAAGCAGGCTGGCGAACAGGTGCGTGAATTGCTGGGCGGCAATAAAGTGGATTTGCTGATCGATACCATTGGCGGTGAAGCATTGTCAGATGGCATTGAAGTATTAAAAGATGGCGGGGCGGCGATTCTGATCGGCATTCTCGCTGGACGTAATCAGATGGTCGATGCGGAATATCTGCTGCTGCACCGTATTACGTTGATCGGATGCTTACTGGGGCCAGAATGGGGCGAAAAACAGATTGCCCGCGATTTGGTGAATGAACTAATGGTGATGGCGGCGAAAGGCGAACTGATCGTGCCTATTGATAGTACTTTCCCGCTGGAACAGGTGGTTGAAGCTCATCAACGAGCAGAAACGCGTGGGCGTTTGGGCAGAGTGTTTATCACTGTTTAACAGTGTGCGGCCGTAAGGCCGCACACTACCTGGTCACTGCTTATCCAGTGACCAGGTCGCGCTGCGCACATCCACTTTAACCGGCAGCAATCCAACGCGGGTAAACGTATCGGCTAACGCCTGCTGTTCATCAAATACCTGCGGTGTCATGCGCGTGGCACCATACGGCAGGCGCTTCAACGTGGTCTGCCAAATCGTTTTATCTAACCCGGTCGATTTCGACAATATCGCCGCGGCTTCATCCTGGTTGGCATTCGCCCAATCACTCAACTTACCCAGTTCCTCCACCACCTGTTTCGCGGTGTCAGGATGGCCTTCCGCAAACGGGCGGCTGGCAAGATAGAAGGTGTAATGCGGCACTAAACCTTCCGCATTACGGATTTCACGCGCATCGGCATTGGCTTCCACTTCTGCAAGGTAGGGGTCCCAAATTACCCAAGCATCAATCGCACCTTTCTGGAATGCCGCGCGGGCATCGGCGGGTGGCAGATAGACGGGCTTCACATCCTTATAATTTAATCCGGCATCTTCCAGTGCTTTTACCAGCAGATAGTTCACGTCAGAACCCTTGTTCAGCCCAACGCGCTTCCCTTTCAAATCTGCGACACTTTTGATCGGTGAATCTTTAGGTACCACGATGGCTTCGGTTTTGGGGTTAGCAGGGGAGTGACCGAGGTAAATCAAATCAGCTTTGGCAGCCTGCGCGAAAGCGGGTGGGGCATCGCCGGTGGCCGCTAAATCGATGCTGCCCACGTTTAACCCTTCCAGCATCTGCGGCCCGGCCGGAAACTCGACCCAGCGGACATTGATGCCTTCCTTCTTGAAGGTTTCATCCAGCGTGCCGCGATACTTCAGCAGCGCAAAGATATTGGCTTTCTGATAGCCGATGGTCACGGTTTCTGGTTTAGCGGCAAAGGCGTGCGCAGAGAGCAGGCCGACGCTAAGCGCCAGGATGCTTAGCGCAGGAATTTTAGTTGGCATAATCAGTCCTTGGTGGTTTTTATCTCACCATAACAAAGCACTTATATAACCAATAAATAACGAATTTCGATCGCTTATAACCGAATTTTTGTGATCAAGATCATTCACTGTAATCAGTATGTCATCTTGATTTGCATAGATGCCCAGATAATTAGCACGCTAATAATTTGTATAACAAATCAAAATGTCATATCGATAGGCTTCTGTCAGGATAGGCACTTACGTTGCCTGCTATGGGTTTCTTTCGCTCTATGAAGTGGTTTTCACAAAGCGCAGTGCTGTTTTCTGCCAAAACTTGTCTTGCCGCCTTTCTGGCTTTTTACATTGCTCTGGAACTCAATCTCGATAAACCGGCCTGGTCACTGACTACAGTGTACGTTGCCTCCCAACTCTATTCGGGTTCGACCGTATCGAAATCGGTGTTTCGCTTTTTCGGCACCTTGCTGGGTGGGCTGTTTACGCTGCTGATCTATCCCACTACGGTAGAGTCACCGATGCTG
Source organism: Pantoea sp. S61 (assembly GCF_016625145.1). NCBI lineage: Bacteria > Pseudomonadati > Pseudomonadota > Gammaproteobacteria > Enterobacterales > Erwiniaceae > Pantoea > Pantoea sp. S61. The sequence goes on along the minus strand of NZ_JACVUO010000013.1, from coordinate 168,196 downwards.
TTCAGCCTGTGTATCTCGCTATGGGTTGCCGTGTGCCTTTACCTTTCATTGCATGATCGCACGCCGAAAAGCTATGTGTTTATGCTGGCGGGTTACAGCGCGGCGATCATGGGATTCCCCGATGTGACATCCCCTTCGGCCATCACCTACACGGTGATATCGCGTATTGAAGAGATCACCGTGGCGATTATCTGCAGCAGCCTGGTGCACCGCTTAATCATGCCGGTCTCGATGCGCAACTTGCTGGAACAGAGTGTCAGCCTGTGGTACCAAAATGCCCGTAAGCTGTGCAGCGAGTTAGTTACGGTGATGCCAGCTGATAAATCGGTAGAACGAGAAGATATTCTGGTTCAGATGGCGAACTATCCTCTCAACGTCGAAACCCTGATTACACACTGTGTATATGAAGGCGATGCCGCGCGACGTCTGGTGCGGTTGGTCAGCGTGCAGTATCAACACCTCTCCTATTTGATCCCGACCCTAACGGCAATTGAATCACGTCTCAATTTGCTGGCGCAGCAGGAAATCCGCTTTCCAGTCTATGTGTCTGAGGCGTTCCAGCAGTTTTTGTTATGGCTAAATGGCGATGATCAGGTTCAGGTGCACGATGTCCTCACTGTTGCACAGGCGCAGTTGAAACAGGCCTGGCAGGAAGGTCGACTCAACAGTGAAGAGAGTATTTTGTTGATTGGATTGCTGGAACGTCTGCTTAACTTCGTGCGTATCGCAAATGCCTATCACAGCGTCAGCGAACGCGTGAGTGAGTGGACACCGACCGTCAAGCCGGGAAAAACCGTGCGTGCGCATAAGCATGTCGATAAAGGTTTGCTGCTGCTCTCCTGCTTCACTGCGTTTCTTGCCACCTTCGCCACCTGCTTGTTCTGGATCGGCAGCGGCTGGAAAGATGGCTCGACAGCGCCGATGATGGCGGCGGTACTCTGCTCCTTCTTTGCCGGGCTGGATAGTCCCATCGCGCCAATGAAGCTATTCCTGAAGGGCGTATTGATCTCAATGGCGATCAGTCTGCTTTACGTCACCGTGTTGATACCACAAGCGGTAACGTTTGAAGCGATGATCATCTGCCTCGCGCCCGGATTATTTGCGCTGGGATTGGTGATTGCCAACCCGGCAACCAATTTGATTGGCCTGATCGTCGCCACGCAGATTCCGGGTCTGATTGGCATGAGTCATCATTTCAAACCCGATCTTCTGCTTATAGTGAACGCAATGATTTCAACGCTGGTGGGTATTGTCATCGCCCTGGTGCTGACGTTGCTTATTCGCAACAAGCGTCCATCGTGGACGGCGAAACGCGCGGTGCGTAAAGGGATCCGCGATTTGCTGCAGTTTATCGCTGCGCTGCGCCTCAACACGGTAACGATGACGGCGCGCCAGCAATTTGTGGCGCGTACGCTGGATAAGGTCAACATTATCCTGCCACGTAAGCGCGTCGATCCCTCACCCGATCTGGTTTCCGGCGGCAATCTGATTGCCGAAGCCTGGCTTGGCGCCAACTGTTACGACTATTACACGCGGCACAAGGCGCTGCTGACCGAGAATGGCATTGAGAGTGCGGCGATGTTCCATGAGCTGAGAGTGTTCCTCAAACGCAGGCTGAAATCCCTGCAGACACAGCCCCATCCGGCGTTGTTGCATGAACTTAATCGCCTGCTGTTGGGTTTAGAGGCGCGGACTTTACAGGAACAGGCGTTGTTTACGCCGATGTTCCATCTGTTCAATATCCGCTTATCGCTGTTTCCCTCAGCGCGCTGGCCGGAAAACGCGCCACTTGAGGTTGATCGCGCATAAGTGTGCCGCAAGCCCTGTATTTGAGCTGGGGGCATGCGCCAGACTGACAAATCCCGTACAGTGCTGGACAGGCTTGATAAAGGAAAATCGCAGATGAAAATGATCGGTTTGATCGGTGGGATGAGTTGGGAATCGACGGCGCTCTACTATCGCATCATCAATGAACAGGTGAAGCAGCAACTTGGCGGATTGCACTCGGCGCGTAGCCTGATGTACAGCGTCGACTTTCAGGAAATTGAGAAGCTGCAAGTGGCGGGAGAATGGCAGCGGGCCGGCGAGATTCTGGCAGAAGCCGCGCGCAGTCTGGAAAAGGGCGGGGCGGACTTTATTGTGCTCTGCACTAACACCATGCACAAAGTCGCTGACCAGATTACCGGTGCCGTGGATATTCCGCTGCTCCATATCGCCGATGCGACTGCTCAGCGTATTCAATCAGCGGGCGTGAAGCGCGTGGGCTTACTGGCGACGGCATTCACCATGGAGCAGGAATTCTACAAAGGCCGCCTGGCGCAATCTGGCATTGATGTGCTGGTACCGGATGCGTCGGGCCGGAAGACGGTGCATGACATCATCTATCAGGAGTTGTGCCTTGGCATTATTCGTGAGTCGTCGCGAGCGCGTTATCGTGAGGTGATTGCTGAGCTGGTTGCGCAGGGCGCCGAAGCGATCATTTTGGGTTGCACCGAAATTACCCTGCTGGTGAAGCCCGAAGATGCCAGCGTGCCGCTGTTTGATACCACGTTAATTCATGCCGAGGATGCGGTGAAACTGGCTCTGGCAACAAAATAATTATCCTGCTAATTATTTTGTGTGTTATTATCTGTTCATTGAAGGCACAACGTCTGACCCCACATGGTCGTACAGGGATGTGCCAGAACGGGCTGCCAATACGTTGGCAGCCTTTTTTGTGGTCAGAATGCTGTTTCCAGTGAATCTGTGACGCAATAATCGTCGTCCACCAGTGGCAGATAGCGCCATTTATCAAAAGCGGTGCAGGGATGAGAGATACCGCATCCTACCCAATGACCCGGCTGCAACGTTTCATCATCGGGCAGCAGCAGATACGCATGTTGATCGTTGACGTCACTGATACGCAGATGGGTTGCCGCGCGCGGTTCACTGCCATCTGCGTTGCGAATCCACAATGGATTGGGCAGATCCTGGTCGAACGGCACATCACGTCGGCCAAAATCGACAAAAGCCAATCCTGGCTCAGGACGAGACAATACCCGCCCCCAAATCTCCAGTGCTGCATCGAAGTGATGGCTCGAACCCGGTTGCGCGAAGGGTGCAATGCGCGCATACAAGCCGCTGTCATGCGCCATATAGGCACCGGATCGAATCAAGGGTGTCATCGGCAGCGGTAATGTCGCGGCAGTAAAACACTCGGTCACCACATCAAACCAGGCGCCACCGCCAGCGCTGAGGATGATGTGATCGCTGCTGAAGAGTTGCTGACCTGCCAGCAGTGCGGCGGTGCTGATCATCATCTTACAATATGCTTTCACGCGTTGAATACCGGCTTCATCACGACCCGCACCCAGCGCGCCTTCATAACCGGCCACGCCCACCAGATGCAGTGAAGTACTGGCTTTAATCGCTGCGGCAATTTTTAGCGCTTCCTGCTGCGAACGGCAGCCGGTGCGGCCGCCGCTCACCGACATTTCCAGCAGCACGGAAATCTGTGTATCACCGAGATGCTGCTCCAGCAATTTTACGCCCTGCAGTGAATCCACATAGCAGAGGAAACCGTGGTCAGGATGCTGCTGCTGCCATTGACCAATCCAGCGAATGCCCGCCGGATCGACCAACTCATTGGCGAGAAACACATTGCGGATGCCAAACTGACGCAGCGCGCGGACCTGTGCCGGCGTGGCAGCACCCAATCCCCACGCGCCACCCTCTGTGATAGCGCGGCGCAAGATCGCGGGCGACATAGAGGTTTTTCCATGTGCTGCCAGCATGATGCCGTTTTCCTGGCAAAACGTGGCGAGCTGGTGGAGGTTGTTCTGCAGCGCTGATTGCTTCATCACCATCAACGGGGAGAACACTTCATCAGTAGTAAACACATTGCTGCCAGGCGTTAATGGCTGATGACCTGCACCTGCCACCGATTTAAAACGGGGTGCAGGTTGTTGGGCATCCAGCAACCCGTCCGCCTTCAGTGGAAAATGAATCGACATAGTGGCTCCTGTTAATGCTCAAGCACGCGCGATAAGAATTGCTGAGTGCGCGGGTTTTGGGGGTGCACGAAGATCTGCTCAGGTGAACCCTGTTCGGCGATAACGCCCTGATCCATAAACACCACGCGATCTGCCGTTTTACGAGCAAAGCCCATTTCGTGCGTCACCACCACCATGGTCATGCCTTCACGCGCCAGGCTGCGCATCACTTCCATCACCTCGCCAACCAGCTCTGGGTCTAGCGCGGAGGTGGCTTCATCGAAGAACATAATTTTCGGTTCCACCGCTAACGCGCGCGCAATGGCGACGCGCTGCTGCTGACCACCGGAAAGCTGTGCCGGATAGTGATGCGCGCGCTCCGCCAGCCCAACACGAGTCAGTGCCGCCATGCCGCGTTTGTTCGCTTCCGCTTCAGACAGTTTTTGCGCTTTAATCAGCGCCAGCGTGACGTTACCCAGCGCGGTTTTGTGCGGGAACAGGTTGAACTGCTGGAACACCATGCCGACATGGCCACAAATTTCGCTGCTGCGCTTGCGGTCGTGCAATGGCACTTTGTTGACCCATATTTCGCCGCCATCAGCGGTTTCTAAGCCGCTCATGATGCGCAGCACGGTGCTTTTTCCTGAACCGGACGCACCAATCAACACCAGCACTTCGCCGGGTGAAACATCCAGACTAATCTCTTTCAGCACCTGAGTGGAGCCAAAGGATTTAGTAATGCGGCTCAGCGTAATCGCGGATTGGCTCATGATATCTGGCTCCTGGTTTGATGATGTTGAACCCAACGAGAAAGCGGGAAGCAAATGGCGAAGTAGAGCAGGGCAACCAGGCCGTAAATCACCACCGGTTGGCCGATGCGATCGACAATCGCCTGGCCCTGATGCATCAGTTCGGACATGCCGATCATGCTGACGATCGAGGTGTCTTTAATCAGCGAAAGATACTGACCGGCCAGCGGCGGCAACACGATGCCACGGGTTTGGGGCAATACCACGCTCATGAAGGTTTGACGTTTGGAAAGCCCGAGAATCCACGACACTTCCCACTGGCCTTTCGGTACCGCTTCAATCCCGGCGCGGAACACTTCGGCGATATAGGCACCTTGATAGATGCTCAAACCGAGGATCCCGGCGGCAAACAGGTTGATCTCATAACCGAAGTAGGCCACGCCGAAGTAGATGAACATCAGCGTGATCAGCACCGGCGTACCGCGAAACAGCTCGGTATAGAGTACGGCGATCTGTTTGGCGACCGGCAATCGGCTGGTGCGCAACACTGCCGCCAGTAAGCCCAGCAACGTGCTGCCGATAATGGCGGCGATGGACAGCAACAGCGTGATACCCAGTCCTTTCAGCAGGATGGGGAAAGAGCTGATGATAAGCTCGCTCATAGCGCATTCTCCTGTTTCACTGGATTAGTCAGCCATTTTTTTGCCCACCACCAGGCGGACTTTTTTACCGGGGTTACCAGCGGCGGGTGGAACATGCGCCGTCCTGCCACCGTGCCCAGCCAGGAGAACAGATTGCTCAGCACCAGATAGACCAGCGCGACCACGCTAAAGGTCTGGATATACAGCAGAGTGCGGGCGTTGATCACCGTGGCGGTGCCGGTCAGTTCTGGCAGGGCAATCGCAGAAAGCAGCGAAGTACCGAGCAGCAGCTGAATCAGGTTGTTGATGATCGCCGGCCATACGGCGCGTGCCGCCTGCGGCAGCACCACGCTGAGAAAGATTTGCCGACGTGGGATGCCGAGAATATAAGCGGCTTCGAGCTGACCTTTAGGCACCGATTGAATCCCGGCACGAAAGGTTTCAGACAAGTAAGCGCCAACGTTAATGCCCAGCGCCAGCACACCGGCGGTAAAGGCGCTCATGGTGATGCCCAGCGAGGGCAGGCCAAAGAAGATGATAAAAATTTGCAGCAGCACCGGCGTGTTGCGAATAAATTCGACGTAGCAGTGACTGATCCAGCGCAGGGGAGCAACAGGCGATGATTTCGCTAATGCCGACAATAAACCCAATGCCACCGCCAGCACGAAGGCCAGCAATGTCACCTGTAGTGTCAGCCATGCGGCCTCAAGAAAGGTGTCGGCATAGCGCCAGAGGGTTAGCCATTGATAACTCATGGTTTGACTCCTTCGAACGGCGCGGCATCAACTGCCGCGCCGTACATCAATCAATATTGCGGATTCAGTGGGTAACGTGGCTTGCTACCGAACCATTTCTGATAAAGCTGGGCGTTTTCACCCGATGCATTAATCTCAAACAGGAATTCATTCAGATAGTTGGTCCAGACCTGATCACCCTGTTTCACACCAAAGGCGTTATATTCCAGCGGGACCAGCGCCTCGTTGGTGACGGTCAGCGTGGGGTCCAGCTTGGCCTGGTAAGCAAGGAAGTTGTTATCTTCGATCATTGCATCGGCCTGGCCCTGCTTCACGGCGAGGATCGCGGCTTGCGATGAATCGTATTCCTGAATTTTCACATCAATACCGAGGTTGCGGACTTCATCCCCATTGGTTGAACCCTTCACCGTGGCGATGGTTTTGCCCGCCATATCATGGGCTGATTGAATGCCGCTGTTCTTGCGCACCAGCATTGCCTCACTGGCGACCACATACGGGTTGGTGAAGCCGATCTCTTTGGCACGTTCCAGATTACGTGTGAAGTTACAGAACACGACATCGACTTTATTGGTTTGCAGGTTAGGAATACGGTTGGCGCTGGTGGTATTCACCATCTCCAGTTTCACGCCCATCTCCTTGGCCAGTGCTTTTGCCAAATCAACGTCATAACCATCCGGGTTGCCATCTTTGTCATAAAAACCAAAGGGGGCAAAGCTCAGGCAGTCACCGACACGCAGCGTGCCGCGTTGCAACACGTTCTGCAGGGCCGATTGCGGTGCCGCGCCAGCCTCTTTTTTTTCTTCGGTGGGTGTGCAGCCAGCTAAAACCAGTAACGCCAGCGCAGCCGCGCCGAATTTAAGCGATGTTGTGTTCATTTTATGCTCTCTATAAAATGGTTATGAGTCGGCGTAACACCGATATTTCACAGCAAAATGAAAAGCATCAATTAATAACAGGCTGTCCTGGTGTGGGCGAAGAAAATAAAAATTCGTCAGCCTGTTTTAACCGTAATAATTATTTACGATCGGCGCGGAAGCATTTCATATCCACTTCCACTTTGCAGTCGACCACTAAATCCTGCACGCTGCAAATACGCGCCGGTGGATTTCCACTGAATATCTCACTGAATACTTTATTAAAGGAACTGAAGTAGCGTGCGTCGGTCAGCACGGCTGTGACGTGTACCACATCTTCCACGCGATAACCTGCCTCGCGCATGATGGTCAGGCAGTTATCGAATGCTAACCGGGTCTGTTCAATGATACCGCCTTCCATTACCTCACCGTCGCGCATCGGCGTCTGGCCTGAGATGTACAGCCAGCCATCAGCTTCTACCGCACGGGCAAAAGGCAATTTTTGCCCGCCGGTGCCTGTTCCGCCTTCAATGCCATAACGTTTTATCGTCATGCAAATTGCCTCATTTCTGGAGTTGTTAGTCTGTCCGGTATATCAGACTTGAATCTGCAATACCGGATAGGGCAAGATTTGCACAGTGAATTTGCTTTTGCAATATGTGATCGGTTATTTAATTTTTTGTGATGTAGTCGGGATCGCAAAATAAATATCCTGGAGAGTGTTCGTTTAATAATAATGTGACCTTTGTCGAACATTTCAAATGTCAGCAAAAAACGATTGCGCCAAAATGAGGCCCCAAAATAGATCGCCATAATATAACGTCAGTGATTAATTTTTATTTTTACGGGGATGGGTAATTGTTGCGTTGGGGTGTATGATGCTTTTCTTTTTTCATGTATTCCAATCGCACCAATGCAACAGGGGAGTGAGCGTATGCCGGATGAAAAACCGTCACGGGCGCGCGGTGTTGACCGGGTTATTGATATTTTCCGTCAGTTGCATATTGCCCGTCAGCCGATGGCGATGCGCGATTTGATCGATGCCACTGGCGCACCCCGATCCAGCGTTTATGAGTTGGTCAGCCTGCTCAGTGAAGCCGGGCTGGTGGAATTAGATGCAGATGGTGCGGTGTTTTTCGGTCGCGAAATGCACTATTACGGTGCAGATTACATGGCGCACAATGACCTCATCCGTCGTGCCCATCAGTTGATGGTGGAGATTGTGGCGCGCCACGGCGAAACCGTGCAGCTTTGCATGTTGGAAGGCAACAAATACACCGTGGTGCTGTCCGAGAGCAGCAACGCGCACCCCTTCAAAATCACCTCAGATATCGGCGTACGCGTGCCCATCACCTGGACTGCGACTGGCCGCTTGCTGCTCAGCAACTGGTCTGACAGCGCGATCCTCGATTTGATTCCAGAAGAAGATTACCGTCTCGCCAGCGGGCAGATTCTCGATAAGCAGGCGTTTCTCGATGAAATCCATCATGCCGGTAAGCTGGGCTATTGCATGACGGAAGGTCTCTCCGAAAGCTTTACCTGCTGTATGGCGGCACCGATTCGTTCACGCAGCGGCCAGGCGGTGGCGGCGATCTGCTTTATGGTGAGCCGTGATACATCGCAAGAGCGTCGGCAGATGCTGTTGCAGGAGTTGATTACCTCCGGGCAGAAGCTGTCAGATTTTACATAATACCTATCCAGGTGCGCATCAATGCGCACCCTACGCAAACCCAACCCCATCCTTTTGACTCAATCCGTTACAACCCATTGTCCTGATGTTTATTTTTCGGCCCTTAAGGTTGTGTTAAGGTAATTGATAATAATAACTATTCTTTTTACCACGGAGTTTTAGGATGAAAACGCGCCTGCTACTGGCAATGGGATTACTGGCTTCCACGGCAGCTTCGGCTACCACTTATCCGTTAACCGTCACCGACATGGACGGTCACACGCAAACCATCAATAAAGAACCACAACACATCATCCTGCAGGATGGCCGCGATATTTTGACGCTGGCGTTGCTGGATCGTGATGACCCGTTCAAGCGCGTGGTGGCGTGGAATAACCTGCCGAAAAAACAGGACACCCAAACCTGGGATCTGCTGAAAGGCAAATGGCCGGAAGCGACCAAAATTGTCGATATGGGCTTCAGCGATCAGGGACAGGTCAATTTAGAAAGCGTGCTGGCGCAAAAGCCCGACATGATGATTGCCCAGCTGCGTGCAAAACCGGCATTGGAACAATCAGGTGTGTTGAATACGCTGAATAATCTGCATATTCCCGTGGTGTTTGTGGATTATGAACTGCACCCGGCACAAAACACCGCACCGAGCGTGACGCTGCTGGGTAAAGTGTTGAACCGCGAAAGCGAAGCAAAAGCCTATACCGACTTCTACCAGCAAAAGTTTGATCGCCTTACCAAAGGCGTTGCTGAAGTGAAGAACAAACCGACCGTGTTCATTGAACCGATTGCCGGTAACAGCGATAACTGCTGCTTTACCCACAGCCATAACGGTTGGGGCGGATTGGTCGAAGCCGTTGGTGGCAAGAATATTGGTTCGGAATTGCTGCCGGGCAATGCCGGGTTCGTTGCGCTGGAAAAAATCATCGCTATGAAGCCTGATGTTTACATCATGTCTGGCTCTAAACGTCCGAACACGAATGTGCTGCCATTTGGTTACGGCGTGCAGCCAAAAGAGATCAACGCCACGTTCCAGACCCTGCTTCAGCGTACGGGTTTGGCACAAATTGAACCGGTGAAAAAGGGGCGTGTGTATGGCGTGTACCATCATTTCTACAACCACCCGTACAACATCATTGGCATGGAAATTCTGGCAAAGGATCTCTATCCACAGCAGTTTGCCGATCTGAAACCCACCGCAGATTTCCATACTATTGTGAAAAAATTCACAAAATTGCCAGATGAACCGATTGATCTGAGCTACCCCAACAATCAGTAATGTGATTGAGCGGGCCGAGAAAGGCCCGCTTTTTTATGCCTTCTCAACAATCTTTCTCTGACATCATGACAATCGCAATTGTTATGTTATAACATATCAATTATAACGTTGGGTGTGGCATGTCACCGCACCTGCACTGGCCATGTTGAAGGAGTCGCAATGTCATCACTATCCCCGAATTTTAGAAAGCTGCCGGTTACTGTCCTGTCCGGCTTTCTCGGCGCAGGTAAAACCACGCTGCTTAACCATATTCTTAACAACCGCGAAGGTCGCCGCGTCGCCGTCATCGTGAACGATATGTCGGAAGTGAATATCGACGCCGCCTTAGTCCGAGAGGGTGGGGCTGAGCTTTCTCGTACCGATGAGAAACTGGTGGAGATGAGTAACGGCTGCATCTGCTGCACGCTGCGTGAAGATTTGCTGCTGGAGGTCGATCGCCTCGCAAAAGATGGCCGTTTCGATAACCTGGTGATCGAATCCACCGGGATTTCCGAACCGCTTCCGGTGGCGGAGACCTTTACCTTTGCCGATGAAGACGGTCAGAGCCTGTCAGAAGTCGCTGCGCTCGACACCATGGTGACCGTCGTGGACGGCTTTAATTTCCTGCGCGATTACGAATCCAACGAAAGCATTAAATCCCGCGGTGAATCGCTGGGTGAAGAAGATGAACGTACGGTAGTCGATTTGCTGGTGGATCAAATTGAGTTCTGTGACGTGCTGATTTTGAACAAAACTGACCTGATTGATGAAGCGGAAAAAGCCCGTTTGCTGGCGATACTGCACTCCCTCAATCCGCGCGCACGCGTGGTAACCTCTGAGTTTGGCAAGGTCGCGCTGAATGAAGTGCTGAATACCGGTTTGTTTGATTTTGATGCGGCCTCACAAGCGCCAGGTTGGTTACAGGAATTGCGTGGTTCACATACGCCGGAAACCGAAGAGTACGGTATTCGCAACTTCGTGTTTCGCGCACGTCGTCCTTTTCATCCCACCCGCTTCGCCAGCGTCATCGAAGGCGATCTCAAAGGCGTAGTCCGGTCTAAAGGCTTCTTCTGGCTCGCCAGTCGTCCCCATTATGCCGGTTCCTGGTCACAGGCCGGTGGCGTGACGCGTCAGGGCTTAGCGGGCATGTGGTGGGCCAGTGCGCCAAAAGAACGCTGGCCGGAAGATCCCGAAACGCTGGAATATATCATGCAGAACTGGGTAGAGGGCACCGGCGATGCGCGTCAGGAAATCGTGTTTATCGGGATTGAAATGGATGAAGCCCGTCTGCGCAACCAACTGGAAAATGCGCTGCTGACTGATGAAGAGATGGCTCAGGGGCCGGAAAACTGGGCCGGGTATCCGGATCCGTTTGATCCCTGGTTTCACTGATCACAGACGCACGCCAGGCAACACCTTTCTGATTGAGTGAGGCGCAGTCATTCGCGCGGCTCCCCAACTGCCACTCTGGCAGTGCATGGCTTAACGGAACGGCATGACGCCATGGGTGGCAAACCCAGGCCGCAACGGGCGGCAGCAAGAGGTCACAATGCAAAAAGTCCCCCTCACCATTCTCAACGGTTTTCTGGGTGCAGGCAAAACGACGCTATTAAAAAGCTTATTGATTCAGGCGCATAAACAGCAACTCGCCGTCTGCGTCATCGTCAATGATATGAGCGAACTGGACGTCGATGGCGTGCTGATTGCCAACACTGAAATCGTCAACGCCAGTAAACATAATTTCATCACGCTCTCAGCCGACAGCATCAGCAGCCGAACGGGTATCGAAAAACTCGATGCCGCACTTGCGTTGATGCTCAACGCACATCGTCCGGATCTGATCCTGCTGGAAACCTCTGGCAGCAGTCATCCATTGCCGCTGGTGCGTTATTTCCGCGACCATGCCAGGGTGCAACTCAACGGATTCTTATCGCTGGTCGACAGCGTGATGCTGAATGACGATTACCAGCAAGGCGAGGCGCTGATTCCTCGTTTACAGGCCAACCTGACCCGCCATGAGCGGCGTATCGAGAATCTACTGGCAGAACAAATCATGTTTTGCAGCCATTTGCTGCTCACCAAAAATGATCGGCTGCCTGCTTCCAGCATTTCCCGCATTGCTCAGGCGATTCATCCTTTGAATCCTTATGTGGCGGTGATGGCGGTGCCATGGGGAAATTTGACACTGAGCGAATTACTGGCGATGCCACCATATGATTTCCAACGTGTGGCGGGGCTGATTGACGAACTGGCGGAGGAGGTGGATGCCATTGATCCCACCGCATGGCAAATGGTCTCAGAAGTGATTCATGACGATCGGCCGTTTCATCCACAGCGATTGTGGGATACCTGCCACCACTTTATGGGCGCGGGCATCTATCGCAGTAAAGGCTTTTTCTGGTTACCGACGCGCGATGATTTAGCGCTGTTATGGAATCAGGCCACGGGCAGCATCAATCTGGAATTTATCAGCTACTGGAAAGCAGGCATTCTGAATCATCGTGATAGTCCGTTAACGGCAGAGGAGCGCGCGGCGGTTGAACAGGCGGTAGCCAAAATGCCGGGGCGATTTGGCGATCGACGATGCAGTTTAACGGTGATCGGTGAACCGGATGAAGTAAAAGCCTTCACCGTCGCCCTGAAACGCTGCTTTCTCAATGAAGAGGAGATTGCATGGTGGAAAAGTGGCGGTGAATTTGCCGATCCCTGGCCGCAGCGCGTGGCGCGCGTATCCGCCTGAGTTAGCCTGCCAGCGTACGCATTTGCGTACAGAACGGACACTGGCAGCCGGATACGGGCTTTAACAGCGCCGCATGCACTTCTGCCGTCGCAAGAGGCTGCGTCAAATCGACGTTAGCCACTGCGGTATCCGGTTTTTGCGCCAGTTTTAACGTATCAATCTTTGCCTGAAAGGCACCTGCTTTTGCCGATGCTATGGCAATCAGCAGCAGAGGAACAGTGGTCTTCATCGCAGCAACCTCAATGAATGATTTGAAATGTGACGATATAACATTAACACAAGGCTGTTAAGGAATTTCAACATGACCAAACCCACAGCAGGAGAGCAGCAAAACCTTCTCAGTATGCCGCCGGAAGAGTATATGAATGCTCACCAAAGTGATTTCTTTTTGCGCTTATTGCGACATGAGCGTCAGGAACTGCTCGAACATATCGACTACCTGAAAACGCAGCTGCAACGCAGTGAACAGCAGGGAGATGAAGCGGACAAAGCGATACGCGAAGAAGAACTGCGCTTGTTGTTTCGCCAGATCGATCGTGAAAGTCGGCTGCTACCCAAAATTGATGCGGCAGTGCAGCGCATCCATCAGGGCGAATACGGCTACTGCCGTGAAACGGGGGATCCCATTGGTCTGGCTCGTCTGCTGCTACGCCCCACCGCAGAACTCTCCATTGATGCCAAGATCAAGCAGGAACGGGTTGAAGCGCAGTATAGGAAATAAAAATCACCCAGAGCGCAGGCTCTGGGTGCTGATTACTGTGAACGTCCCACCCACATGGACACTTCCACACCATCATTGAAAGGCAAAGACATATAGCCGTTTCCGCTGTGAACGCGCGCCAGATACTCCGGGCTGAAATCTGCGTCATCGGCGACGATCAGTGCCCCAGGGCGCAGATAAGGCTCAACCAACGCCAAAATCTCTGGGTAAATCGCTTTCGCACCATCCAGCACCAACATATCCACCGATGCTGGCATCGCTTCGCTTAAAGTCAGCAGTGCATCGCCAACGCGTACCTCAATCAAATCACTCACGCCCGCATCAGCAAAATGATTACGCGCTAAGGCAACCTTGCCCGGTTCGAATTCACTGGTAATGATTTGACCGCCACCGTTATCGCGCACCGCCGCGGCCAGATGCAGCGTCGAAATGCCGAATGACGTGCCGAACTCAACGATAGATTGTGCTCTGCTGCTGCGCGCCAGCATATACAGCAGTTTGCCGGTCTCACGTGATACCGCCAGCGGTACATTTTTCAGGTGGCCATAAAGTTCCAGATAATCGGTTTTACTCTGCATCAGGCGATTTTGTTCTTCATCAGACATGGCGTGAAAAGCTTCGTTGGTCGGATGCGCCATGTTGTCGGCCAGTTCAAAAAGATAGTTAAGCAGTGGCGCTAAAGGCGCAGACGTTAAAGTATTCATGATGTTTCCCCGTGGATTAAACTGTGCGATCAGAATACGATGAATCATTCGCATTTCACTATTCGTGTTCAGGAGTATCTGATGGCTGAACGTCGTAACACTAAGATTTCAGAGAGAAAAAGGCCGCAACAAGCGCGATCCAGTGAGCTGGTTTTGGCGATTTTGCAAGCCGCTACTCAGGTTTTGGAACAGGAAGGCGCCACGCGATTTACCACGGCACGCGTGGCAGAGCGTGCCGGTGTGAGTATTGGATCGCTGTATCAATACTTTCCCAATAAAGCGGCTATTCTTTTCCGCTTACAAAGCGAGGAATGGCAGCGAACCGGCGATCTCTTAGGTTCGATTCTGCGCGATCGCACCGTCTCCGCTCGCCAGCGTCTGCATCAACTCACGCGGGCATTCTTACTCTCCGAATGTGAAGAAGCGGCGATGCGCACTGCGCTAAATGACGCGGCGCCACTGTATCGTGATGCGCCAGAAGTGGCGGCCGCGCGTGCAGCGGGGGAAAATGTGATGAGTGACTTCTTATTTGAATTACTCCCGCAATGGGATGAAAAAGAGCGTTTGCGCGCCGCAGATTTGATCAACAGTACGCTGGGGAATGTGGGTAAGTATTTTTCGGAAACTCCGCGCTCTGATGCTGAAATAGAGGACTATGCACGGGATATGGCTGATATGTTCTGTGTCTGGATCAGGGAAAAAGGCGCGGATATGCAGTAAAACATGGGCCTGGAAATCTCTGAAAGCAGTAAACAATCTCATTATTCGCATTCTCATTAATCCACACCGCGAGTAAGCTTTATGAAAACCTTTTCAAGCCGGATGGAAAACACGGCGAGCAGATACGGGAGAGCAAAATGGCAGTGAAAATGATTGCGGTGGATATGGATGGCACTTTTCTCGACGATAATAAGCAATACAACGCGCAGCGCTTTTCGCGCCAGTACGCGTTGTTGAAAGAGAAAGGCATTCGTTTTGTGGTCGCCAGTGGCAATCAGTATTATCAGCTACAACGCTATTTTCCTGAAATCAAAGATGAAATCGCGTTTGTTGCGGAAAATGGTGCCTGGGTTTCAGACAGCAATGAAGAGATCTTCTGCGGCGAATTAGCGCAGGAACGTGTGCACCAAATTTTGGATATTCTGGCGAAAGAGCCTGACATTAGCACGGTCGTCTGTGGTCGTAATGGTGCCTATGTGCACACCTCAATGCCTGAAGAGGTGATTGCGATGTTAGCCAATCACTACCATCGCCTTGAGAAGCGCGACAATTTGTATGATATCGATGACACCATCTTCAAATTTTCACTCAATTTGGCACACGAAGGGGTGGATGCTTTGATGGAGCGCCTGCATGCGGAACTGGGGGCGATTGAAAACATTATGCATCCCGTCTCGAGTGGCTTTGGTTTCGTCGATTTGATCATTCCCGGTTGCCATAAGGCACATGGGATTGCGCTACTGCAGGAAAAATGGGGCATCGACGATTGCGAAGTACTGGCGATTGGCGATAGCGCCAACGACCTCGAAATGCTGCGCCAGGCGTGCTACAGCTTTTCGATGGCCAATGCAACCGCACCTTTGGCCGCCGTTGCGCGTTACAAAACCGATAGCAACAACGACGAGGGTGCGCTTAACGTGATTGCACGCTTGCTGGCACGCGAAGAGCCATTTGGTTGATTCCTCGCGGCAGAGTTTATCGAGCCTGAGCTGAACTTTCAGCTGGGCGATCGATTCTGCCGCTACCTTTATCAATTTGGGTATTTGCATTCATTTGACTACCCGTTTGCATTTTACTTAACCATCGCCAACAAAATGCGGCCAGGTTGACAGGTAGCTGTGAGCGATCAGCAGACGTTGTGAAGAAGAGATTATGTTGTTAGGGATACTGCATCTTCTAGGGGTTCAATTCATAAACTCCCCGGGATTTTTACCCTGAACGGTACGAAAGGTTGCAGTAAATGTTGACGGGCATGAGAAGCCAAGCTGCCAGACGATCTTTTTAATCGGCATTCCGTTGGCGAGAAGATCCAGTGAGTCGCAAATTCTGGCTCTCAGTTTCCAGTTTCTGAAACTAAAACCCGTTTCCTTCATAAACAGTCGTGAAAACGTGCGTACTGACATAGTAGCGATATCCGCAAGATCGCTCAGTGAGGCATCCCAGCGTTGTTTTACCAACAACTCACTTGCAGCTCTTGATAAACGTTCATCCTGCGGCACAGGAAGCTCAGCTGACAGACACTCGGTCTCACTGAGAATTTCCATTAGTAAAAGAGCCATCGTCCGTTGGCTTGCTCCCTTGTATTAAGCACTAAACAATCCGGCTAGCCGTAAAAGGTAAAGGCATCCTGTAATAAAATACTCCGGGCTGAATGACGCTTATGATGCCTGGCAATTAACAGAACCTGGAATTCCTTAGCAGACGCGGTTTACTCGATGTCGAAACCAATCAGCTCTTTCTTAATGGATGTACCTGGCATCATGAGTTGCAGACCGCGAATCAGTTCATCACCGGCTTCATACAACATTTCCAGTGGCATTGCGGGTAAGCTTTCCAGAATGAACCACATCTGGGTAGCCTCAGCACTCAATCGGGTTCTCACTCCCTGACGCCAGTTCCAGCGGCGGCAGGTGACGCCTGCTTCATCGCGCCAGACGACTTCACCAGGTTCAGGACATTCCTCCGCAGCTATCCCATCTTTAATTGTGTCGAATGTTTCGGTGCCGTCAGCAATCGTGAGCCTGGGTTGCCCGACATAAGCCCCAAAGTTCTCCCCGCCTACGGGTATCGCATAGTGAATGCTTATTGCGTTATAAAGATCTACGACAGGATCAATCCCAGCCATAAATCCGTCACGAATAACGCGTTTGCGAAGTGCTTCTGCTGAGCAGGGTGTTCGCTTCGGTTTTGCCCCAAACTTCTTATACGCTTCTGACCATGCATCAAGATGCGCATCGGCCCATGGCATCTCTCCGGCAACGACAGCCTTACAGGCACGCTCAAGAAATTCCTCTGCAACCTCCGGATGTGTCAGCGGCGCTGCTTCAGCCACAATACTTATGGCTCTGAATCCAGGACCTATCTGGGCAACTGAATCGTCAATTGACGGGATAACTGAAAACATCTCATAATCTCACTAGTGACTAATTTATTTCATGATAGTGACCAATGACCAATAAAGTCAATATAACGACCGATACAGGTTCAGATATTGAGTGCGTTAATGAAGCTGTCTCTGCCAGCATCAAAAATCATCGAAAAAACCTGAAGATCTCGCTCGATGAGCTTTCCAGACGAGCCGGTGTGAGTAAAGGGATGCTTGTTGAAGTAGAGAAAGGAAAGGCTAATCCAAGCATTGCTATTCTTTGTAAAATCGCTGCGGCACTGGGTGTCTCTGTAGCCGATATCGTTAACGTAACACACGCCCCTGACTCCTGGCTGATTGAGAGCCAGAACATCCCCGTGTTGTGGAAGGGTGAGAAGGGAGGGTCTGCGAGGCTTCTGGCAGGAACCAGCGGCCCCGATATGATTGAACTCTGGCGATGGGAAATGCAGCCGGGGGAAGTTTTTGAGTCAGTCGGTCATCCGACAGGGACATTTGAACTGCTTCACGTTGAGCGTGGCACGTTAGGGCTTGCAACAGACACCACGGAATTACAGGTCACCGCAGGCAGCTCAGCAGTGGCCAAAACGGATATGCCTCACCATTACAAAAATTTGGGGGAGGCTTTGCTGGTCTTCACTATGACAGTGGCAGAAATTCGCCAGTAGATATAAAAACTTTTAGAGCAGGAATTATTAATCTAAATGGAATAGGTTTGCCGCTTGCTACTTATTTTTGTTACGGAAGTAGGCCATAAAATAAAAGGTCCGAAGAGTTAAGATGTCCGCTATTGGCAAGAAGTGGACGAACTAACTGAGCTGAGGGTCTGCTGCGAGCGAATAGCCGACGATGGATTTTTACTTACTGATTTCGTGTTTTGTAAGTTATAGCACCATGGTAAAATATATTACAAATATAATTTAAAAGGCGTTTAGAAATGGGACGTTCATCGAAAGAACAGTCAGAACAGAATCGCATTCTGATCGTTGAAAAGGCCAGCGAGCTTTTTCGGGCCCGTGGGGTAAACGATGTAAGCGTTTCTGACGTAATGAAAGCTGCCGGTATGACCATAGGTGGGTTTTATAAGCATTTTGACTCCAAGGAAGCGCTTACCGAAGAGGCTGCGCGACTGGCCTTTAAAAATTCCTGCCTTGGATGGGAGACTTTAGGTGCCGGACGTGGGGAAAACCTCCAGAGAACAATTGCGGAGCACTATTTCGTGCCAAAGGAAGGAAGTACACGCTGTCCAATGATGGCTTTCGGTGGTGATTTGATGAAGCATGAACATCCGGGGCTGACTGCTGATTGCGCGCGTGGGATAAGAGCTTTACTGTCAGTCTTTGTCAGCGGTGACTCGGGCGACAGAGAAGTAACGGATGACAGTAAAAAGCTTGCGTTGTTTGCCGCAATGGTTGGGGCTAATTATCTCAGTGAGGTATCAGGAGATGTGGAGCTGTCTGCAAAGCTGAGGAGCGCGGTTCTGGAGATGTTTTAAATCGGGGGCTACCTTTGCTTCAGTCAAATTTTTCCCGTCACCGTGACGAGACATATTGTTATTATCCTGCACAGCGGTATGAGCTCATCCCGCTGTGGATTAAGCCGCAGGATTATCTGCGGGACGATTTCTCGATTGCACTGATGAGTTCGTTGGTGGTCAAAACCTCAGTAGCGTAGGTAGGACCATCAATGTCCATTGCAGCGTGAAGCGCTTCATGTGATCGTGCCGATGTTGCATCGCGAACCAGCGTGACATGGAAGCCCAATTCCATACCAATTCGCGCAGTGGCCTCCAGACAAGTATTAGCCAGCAACCCGACGCAGATGATTTTTTCTTTACCATAGCGTTTCAGCTTGTGCTCAAGATCAGTGTTCGGGAAACCGCTGGAACCCCAGTGCTCAGTCGCCACAATGTCGCCATCATGCACCTTAAAATCATCATGTAAGGTGCCACCCCACGTATCTTTGGCAAACGCCTGGCGTTCGCCTGCGCCTAGTTGGTAGGGCGAAGGATATTTCCAGTCTTCGTAATCACCTGGCTCTCAGCGGTGATGTGGAACGTGGTAAACCGTAATACCGGCTTTACGTGCGGCTGCAACGAGGCTGCGCAGGTTTTCATGCATGTTGTTTTCAACTGCAATGTCCTTCACCCACGGATAAAGCTTGCCACCTTCGGCCAGAAAATCGTTGTAAAGGTCAATACAAAGCAGGGCAGTCATTTCAGGTTCATAAACTGGGTTGCTCATTGAATACCTCTTAAACAGCGTTTTGAAAGTCACAATAGATTATGATCATAATCTATTTGGTGCAACAAAAAGGATTTAGCGTAAGGATGGACCGAGGCTTTTGATGTCCGCTGTTGGCACACAGCAGACGGTCACGCAATGCCATGTATTCCCCCTCAACATCGGCATCCATTTTTTGTTGGCGGTGGTCAAGTAAAATGCAAACGGGTAGTCAAGCCACGTGCAATTACGCATCAAATCAAGCTTCACGCCTCGCTAACCTCTTTTCCATACGCTTGATCATCGCAGGCAAGAGGAACGCGCTGCCAACCACCAGTCCCCAGAATATGATCGGTAGTGGCGCGGCTATCTCAAAAGTCATGGCCGAAACATAAAAAGCGAGGGTGGTACTCAATGACATCAGCGCCGTTTGCAGGGACAGGAAACCAGCCCGACTGGCCTCATTTGGAAATCTCGCGGTCACACAAGACACCACCACTAATCGACCGTAAGCCCCGCCCAGAAACAGCCCCATGAAAAGTGCGCTGGCATGCATACCTGTCACGGGAAGCAGCATGCCGACCAGTAATATCAGCGTTGAGACAATGGCTAAGGTGTAGCTGGACCAGTGAGCCAATAGTTTTCCGGTGAGCTTTGTCGCCATTAACCCTGCGATGCCACCGATGAAGAACAACACTGGCAGAGAGGCGCTCACAGCCTGCATGTGTTGGGTCAATAAAGGCACCACAGCAGGAATGATGAGCATAGGGGTGAATTGCGCAATGGCGTTCCCGCTGGCGAAAAACAACCATTCTGGCGTCAGTGCTATCGATGATTTAGGGGAGATTTTGCGCGGAGCTTCAGGAATAAACCCGGCAATAAGAAGCAAACCTATCAGACACAGCAAGCCAATGAGTCTCGGTGCGCTATACCAGCCGAAATGGGTGCTCAAAAACAGCATGGTCGGCATCCCTGCAATGCTGACCACAGAGAATGCGGCAATGACGGTGGCAATCATCCGTGCTCGTAAGGCCGCTGGCGCGAGGTTGATTAATAAACTCATCCCTACGCCCATGGTTGTTCCCCCCACTAACCCCGCCATAAATCGTAGAACCAGCAGCAGGGTATAATCGCTCGTGAAGGTGATCAGCACCGTCAGAGCGCCTAAAAGCGCCATATTCCACAGTAAAAAACGTTTGGCGTTAACGCGGTCAATCCATTTCCAAATACATAACCCGGATAGCACTGAACCCAGGGTGTAAGTCCCGGTGACATAACCTGCATAAGTGACAGGTACTGAAAATTGAGACGCCATGTAGGCAAACAGCGGATTAAACATCATGTATTCAAGGGCATTCGTGAATTGAATAAAAGCGATAATCACAGCGATGCGGATCACAGCGAATGAACTTGGTTGCGGGGTGAGGACAGGCATAGTTTGCTCCATTAAGTGACAGGAGGCCTAGTCTATTGCCCGTGCATCATTATGATTAGAGAGATAAATTGAGATGATTAATTATCATAAATGGGATAATAGATGCGCAGTAAAATCGATTTAAATGTCTTACGTGTCTTCGTCACCGTTGCAGAAAAAGGCAGTTTTATCGGTTGGGCGCGGGCCCTTAATATGCCTGCATCGAATGTGAGTCGCCAAATTTCCCAACTGGAAGAACGGTTGGGGATGCGACTATTACAGCGAAGTACGCGTCACATGAAGCTTACCGACGCAGGGCAGATGTTTTTTGACAGCATGCGCCCCTTGTTGGACTCGGTGAATGAGATGGAAGCCAGGCTTAGCCACGCGAAAACTGAACCGGAAGGATTGCTACGCGTGTGTTTACCGAGTGGCGTAGGACCGGTGGTGTTTGGCAATCTTCTGGCTGACTTTGCACTGCGGTATCCCAGGATAGAACTCCACTGTATGACCAACCTTCAGGGGGCTGATGCACTGTGGGAAGACTGCGATGTTGTGATTGATATCAGTCGCGGCGCTCGCGCCAGCAGTGATGTCATTGCTCAACAGCTGGTCTTATTGCCCTGCCAGATTGTTGCGGCGCCGACTCTGCTTCAAAGGTTCCCAAGACCTACGCACACTGAGCAATTGCTGGCTCTGCCCTGTATCACTACCGTTAGCGCTCTTCAGGGGCAGGCATGGCAATTTCTCACGACGGGAAAAGGGTTCCGACATATCAATGTGACGAGCTCGTTTCGTGTCGACAGCGGTGAGATGGCACTGCAAGCAGCACTGAAAGGCGTCGGGTTTGCCATCCTTTCAGCGCAGGCTTGTGAACCTTATATTCGTGACGGGCGGCTGGAAGTGATTGAACTTGAACTCGTTCCTGCCCCTCTTGAGATCGCACTGCTCTATCAGGAGCGAAGTTTTCTTCCCGCGCGAAGCCGTGCGTTTATTGATTTCCTACAAGAGGCCGTGCGAAATCATCGGGAAAAATAACCCGCCTCGCGCATATCCTGCAGTAATCCCGGCCCGGTGGGTTGCCAGTTAAACGTCTGGCGCGTCCATTCACTGGATGCAGGGTTATCCACGGAGGCAAAGAACGCCATCCAGCCCAGCCACTCTTTGGCTTCTTCCAGCGTCAGGCTTTTTACCGGCAGGGATAAACCGGTGCCGATGGTTTCGGCGATCTGACGAAACGCAATGCCTTCCTCCTGAATCGCATGCAGAATCGTGCCGGCTTCGGCGTGCTCAGCGGCGAGGCAGAACAACTCGGCGGCATCATCACGATGTATGGCTGGCCACCGATTGCTGCCGTCACCGATATACACCGCAGCTCCTTTCTCTCGCGCCATATTGATGATCATCGGCACAAAACCATGATCGCCTGCACCGTGGACGGTCGGTGGTAAGCGCACCAGCGACACGCGTACGCCTTTATCAGCCAGGGCGAGCGCGGCAATGTTGGAGTCGGAACGAGGATGACCGCCGGAAACCGGTTTGGTTTGCTCTACAGCAAGACGTCCCGGTGACACCAGTGCCGTGCCGGTGGTGACGACCAACGGGCGGTTTGATCCGGCAAGGACTTCGCCCATCGCCAGAATCGCCTGCTGATCGATAGCCGCCGCATGATCCATCCGGCTGAAATCGTGAATGTAGCCCGCGTGGATCACGCCATCGCTCTGCTCAACGGCGCTGCGCAGGCTGGCAAAATCTTCCAGATCCCCACGAATCACCTGCACACCTTGCTGATGCAGTTTCTCAGCAGATGCATCACTGCGCGCCAGTCCAAGCACATCCACGCCGCGTGCCTGCAGTTTTTTCACAATGGCCGAACCGATAAAGCCGCTTGCGCCGGTCACAAAAAGTCGCATATTCGTACTCCTATTTCTGGCTGTTGAAGCACTATGATAAAAGTCTTCGGCGCGGCGAAAAGTCGTGAGCTTATACAGGTATATGCACTAACAGGATAACGCCATGACCCTACAAGACGACAATCTGCTCGGGAACTATCTACGTGAACGCCGCCAACGGCTGGATGCGAGTAAACTCGGCTATCCGTTGCTGCGCCGTCGTACACCCGGCTTACGCCGTGAAGAAGTCGCAGTGCGTGCCTGTGTCAGCACCACCTGGTACACCTGGCTCGAGCAGGGCAGAGGCGGTGCGCCTTCTGAAGAGGTGCTGGAGCGATTATCTAAAGCGTTAGAATTGAGTGCCGCCGAGCGCGATCACCTGTTTTTACTGGCGCAAAACCGTTTGCCGGGCGTCACCTGGCAGGCAGGCGTGGATGTGTCGCCCTCTTTACAGCGAGTGCTCGATAGCATGACGCAAACCCCGGCGCTGGTGAAAACCGCAGAGTGGCAGGTCGTTGCCTGGAATCATGCGGCGACTAAAGTGTTTGTTGATTATGCGCAGTTACCGCCGGAACAGCGCAACATCCTGCTGATGATGTTCAGCAATGAAGAGATGAAAAAACGCCTGCCGGATTGGCATCAAGTCACGCGCGGCCTGGTCGCAAATTTCCGTGCCGACGTGGCGCGCACCGGTGCCAGTGAGCATGTGCGCGCGCTGGTGGAGGAACTCAGTGAGATGAGTGAAACCTTCCGCCAGCTATGGCAATCGCAAGAAGTCAGCCAACACGGGGAAGGCATCAAACAGTTGTGGCTACCGGACGAAGGTGTGCTGGAACTCGAATACAGCACGTTTGCGGTCGAGGGCAAGCCTGGCTTGAGTCTGGTGGTGTTTAATCCGCGCTTGCCGAGGGATCGAGAGACGGTGGCGCGTCTGATGGCACGTCCGTAGCCTTGCGCAAATTGTCTTCCATCGCATCCAGCGCCGCCTGGTTTTCCAGCCCCCACTGATACATCTGTTCTATCGGCGCTGCGAAGGTCAATCCTAACGGTGTTAAGCGATAATCCACTTTCGGTGGAATCATATCGTACACATGGCGGGCGATCAGCCCCCGCTGCTCCAGCTCTTTCAGTGTCTGAAACAGCATCTTTTTTGAAATCCCCTGCAAGCTGCGCTGCAACTCACCGGTGCGCGCACGCTTTTCCGGCCAGTGATAAAGCGCGTGCAGCACCATGCTGCTCCATTTCAGCGAGAACAAATCCATCAAGCGACGCGGAGGGGAATCCGCATAAAAAAACAGCTTACCGTCAACCCAGGCTGGCATCAGTGTCACTCCTTTATGGTCACCAAAAGGTAACTACTATCATTTCTGCACCACGTTGACTATAGTCTGCCGCCTTCAATTCAATTACGCCAGCACCTTGCGGAGGCACCATGAAAATCAACGCATTAGTCGCTCACGACGCGGCAAAACCTCTCGTATCCAGCCAGATCGCGCTGCGTCCACTGCAACCGCAGGACGTGAAAATCGACATTTTGTACTGTGGCGTGTGCCATTCCGATCTCCATATGGCGCGTAACGAATGGGCGGTCAGTCGCTATCCACTGGTGCCCGGCCATGAAATCGTCGGACGCGTAGTTGAAACCGGCGCAGCAGTTACAAATTTTAAGGTCGGTGATGTTGTGGGTGTCGGCGTGATGGTCGATTCCTGCCGCGAGTGCCATTTTTGTCAGCAGCAGGAAGAGCAGTATTGCGAAGCCGGTTTTACGCCGACTTACAACGGCATGGATAAGCACACGGGCGACAGCACCTGGGGCGGTTACGCGCAGAATGTGGTGGTCGATCAGCATTTTGTGGTGTCAGTACCGCAAAACTTGCCACTGGCGGGTGTTGCGCCGTTGCTCTGCGCAGGCGTCACCGTGTGGTCGCCGTTGCGTCACTTCAACGTAAAAGCAGGCGATAAAGTGGGCGTGGTCGGTTTAGGCGGCCTGGGACATATGGCGGTGAAACTGGCGAGTGCGATGGGGGCGGAAGTCACCTTGTTCACCACCTCTCCGGAGAAGGGCGCTGATGCACGCCGTCTCGGCGCAAGCCGTGTTGTGGTGTCGCGTGATGATGCGCAGATGGCAGCGGCGAAAACCTCACTCGATTTCATTATCGACTGCGTTTCCGCGCCGCACGATCTCGACCCGTACCTCGCGACCTTAAAAACCAATGGCCGCCTGGTGCTGGTGGGGATTCCCGAGCAGCCACATCAGTCCCCCGACGTGACGCCGATGGTGTTCCGCCGTTTAAGCATCAGCGGTTCGTCGATTGGCAGTATTCAAGAGACGCAGGAGATGCTGGATTTCTGTGGCGAGCACAACATCACGGCAGATATCGAATTGATAGCGGGTGAGTCAGTGGAAGAGGCCTTTGCGCGAATGCTGAAGGGCGATGTGAAGTATCGCTTTGTCATTGATATGGCGGCTACCCGCTGGTAAAAATCCTGGCGATTTCAGCCTGAAATCGCCAGACAAATGTTAGTTGAGTGACATCCCCACGTGCAGTGAAAAGTGCTGCACCAGTTGCGGCGCGCTGAGGTTGTCGTGATGCGATAACCCTGCCGCGACAATCTCCAGCACATTTTCGCCACAGGCGATCAACAGCGGCTCAATGGAAATAATCGACCCCGGCGCATGCTGATGCGGCTGGGCAAGCACACGGCTTTTCCACACGATAAAGCGTTGTTCACCTATCAGGCTGTACGCGCCAGGCCACGGATAGGCGACGCCACGAATCAGGCGATGAATCTCATCAGCAGATTGATGCCAGTGAACCTGTCCATCCTCAGGCTTTCGCTGTCCGGGTTCGCTGGCGAGGCTTTCATCCTGCACGCGCTCCATCAGACTCCTCGCACGCAGTGCGCGTAGCCAGTTTGGCAATTGTTCCCGCGTCGTGCGCACCAGTTTACGGTGCAATGACAGTGCATCATCGTCGTCAGTGATGGCGACACGACTTTGCGCCAGAATTGGCCCGCCGTCCGGAACATGATTGATACGATGCAGCGTTACCCCGGTTTCGCGTTCGTTGCGGATAATCACCCAGTTAAGATGGGCACGACCGCGATAGGCAGGCAATAATGAAGCGTGCACGTTAAATGCCCCTTTCCTGGCGGTGGCGATCAAAGCAGGGGAAAGAGCCTGACGATATGACAGGGTGAAAATCGCATCGGGTTGCAGTGACGAGATTTTGGCAATCCATTCCGGCGTATTGATATCATCCGGGCAAAACACCGGGATCTGAAGTTGTCGCGCCATGACTTCAACTGAGTCAAAAAAACTGTTTTCCTGATGGGCGCCTGCGTGGGTGAACACGCAAGCCACTTCAAATCCCACTTCCTGTAAACTCTCCAGCGCCGCGCATCCCATCTCATGATACGCACATAACACGACTTTCATTCTTCCGCCTGTGAACACTGATTAACGTCTGGTGCTTAGCATAGCAGGGGAAGATTATGCCTGGCTTAAACCATCGCATTTGAATCTGCTATCTGTGGACGTTAGGCGAAGCGCGGGTGTCTGAGGCGTTAGCCGCCACTTCTCATTGGATGTGTGTGGCGGCGAGCCCGAGCATCTTAGCGTCCACTTCTCACAATCACTTTGCCGCATGCATGGCCGGAGGCAACGCGCTCCAGCGCGGCGCGGCTCTGTTCCAGCAGATGGATGGAATCGATCACTATCTGCAAGTTACCGTTGCTGAAATCGCGCATGGCCTGGGGCAGGGCGACCGTGGCATCGGCAAAAAAGACGGCATAGCCGTGGCGGTCACCGCGATCGGTAATAGCAAAGTCGGCCAACGTAGCGATATGTCCACCGGGTTTCAACACTTGCCATGAGCGCTCCAGGGCTTCGCCGCCAAAGGGATCTAACACCACATCAACCGGGGCAATCTGGGTGAAATCCTGGCTGCGATAATCGATCACCTCAAAATTATAGTGCGGGGAACTGGCCAATCTGCTGGAACATGGCAAACCAATCTTCCATATGCCAGGTGGTGGTCACGCGCTCGCCGTTGAGTAAGTGGAATTCGTGCAGGCGCACGCTAATGCGACGACCGGTGGGCGCAATGCCCATAAACTCACCCTGGTGCGTACCGGTAATTTCTGCGCGCACAGCAATCTTTCCCGGCTCCTGCAACATGTCGTGCACGATGATGTTGATATCCGGGAACGCGGCGATAAAACCTGCCAGCAAAGGTTTAAATCCTTCGGGTCCCGGCCCCTGACCTGGTGCCAGTGGGATGTCATCCCAGTCTTGTGTTACCGCCAGATCCAGCAGGTCGGGATTTTTGTCACTAAAGGCGCGATAGAGGTTTTCTACCGCAGTACGTTCAGTTTGCAGGCGTTGGTTCAGTGGTTGTGTGGCAGACATGTTGGAAACCTTATTGGATTAGTTAGCGGTGCATCTCACCGGCTTGTGCAGTATTCCCGAATCTGACACTATCCATCCAACAAATGATTGGTATAGAGCATTATACAAAATATGAATTTTGAAGGATTCGATCTCAACTTGCTGGTGGCATTTAATGCCTTAATGCTGGAGCGCAACGTGACTAAAGCTGCGGCACTGGCTGGCGTAAGCCAACCGGCGATGAGTGCCGCGCTCTCTCGCTTGCGTCGTGTTTTTGACGATCCGTTGTTTATTCGCAGCGCTGAAGGTTTGTTACCCACGGCGAAAGCGCAGGAGATTGCGATACCGGTGGCCGATGCGTTAGGGCAGGTGCGTCATTTAATGAAGCCCGCAGAGGTCTTTGATCACACTGCTAAACAGCGCAGTTTTACCCTGGGATTGACGGAGTATCCGATGCATGTGCTGCTGCCGGCGTTAACCAAAAAGCTGGCGGCAGTGGCACCTCATTGCACGATTCACGTGCGTTATTTTATTGATCGCGATGAGGTTGTTGCGCTACTCGATGCGGGGAAGATTGATATTGCCGTAGGCGTACCGCCAACCAAAGCAGAAAACCGAATTCTATCCCAGCCATTGATAAGCGATGATTTTGTCACCTTAATCGGGCGTGACCACGAGGTAGCGCGTAAAGGCATGAACCTGCAAGCGTTTCTGTCAATGCGCCACATCCTGGTGTCACCCGAAGGCAACCATTATGGCTTGGTGGATCAGCAGTTACGTGAACAAGGACTGGCTCGTACCATTAGTTTGACGCTGCCCACCATGTTTACCGTGCCCGCGCTCTTGCCGGGAACGGATTATGTGGCAACGGTACTGCGCCGTGTGGGCACCACTTCAGCCAGCCAGGGTGACATCATCATGTTTGAACCGCCGTTGGCACTGCCCTCGATTCCATTTGATCTGCTTTGGCATCGCAGGACGCAGGACAGTGCGGCGCACAGTTGGTTACGCGGCGTGATCGCGGAAGTAGGAGCAGCATTGTAGGTCAAACCAGCGGCGGGTACGTGTTGCCGCTTTTGCATAAACCTGCCATGTTACTCGACACAATAAAAAACCAAGTCGCTTTGCAAACCCGTTTAACATCAGACCAGGAGTAACAGCTATGCTGGGGATAATCCGCGTATTAACCCATCCAGATCAGCACTTTGTCGAAGAACATGGTCGGCTGATTCATCAGGAATACGCTATCAACTCAATTAGCCGGGCGATCCCCGATCAGCATAAAGGCATTTTCGATGATGCCAGTGAAGCGCTGGCGGTGCCTAAGATCGTTACGCTCGGGCGGCAATTAGAGTCCGACGGCTGCAATGCGCTGTTTCTCAGTTGCGCCGCCGATCCTGGCCTTGCAGCACTGCGCGATGCCGTCTCCATTCCCGTCATCAGCGCCGGTTCGGCTTCCGCAAGTATTGCTCGTATGCTGAAACGCCCGGTGGCCGTGATGGGGATTGGTGCGGCGGCACCGGTGCCTTTCCGCCAGCTGCTGGGTGAATCCGTGCGTTACGCGCGTCCGGAAGGGGTGCTGAACACCACGGATCTGCTCAGTGCAGAAGGTCGTGCCAGCGCCCTGGCCTGCGCTGATACGCTCTATCGCGAAGGCATCGAGGTGATCGCTTTCTCCTGCACGGGTTTTTCTACCATCGCGCTGGGTGACAGTATTCGCCAGCAGTTAGGGAAAGTGGCGGTGGATGCAGTGAGCGCTGCAGGCCTGTTTATCAGCCAGTTAGCCCCGCAATCCGCACGATAACCTGCTCGCGCCGCCACCCGGCGGCGCATAACATCCTGTAATCGTTTTTTTATGATCTCAGCGATAAACAAATCCCGCCTCGCTCCGATAACTCCCTTACCAGAATTTACAAAAATAACATTCGCAGGAGAGGGAACATGGGGCTGGTATCCCGTTTACGTAATGTACGCATCACCCGGAAATTGTCAGCAGGATTTGGCATTGTGTTGCTGTTAGTGGCCCTGGCCACCAGCATCAGCGTGCAGCGCTTCAACGCGATTCATGACATTTATCAGAAAACTAATCTGATCTATGACATCAACATTGAGGTGTTCCAGGCCAAAATTAACCGCCTCAAATATCTTTATGGTGATGATAAATCAGGCAAAGTGATGGCTGATTATGTGGCGCATGCCCAGCAGCTCAATCATGAGGCCAAACAACTCTCCTGGACAGACAATGCCCGCGCGCTGGTGGATGAACTGGATACCCATCTCGCCAGCTTCCAGAACAGTATTGGCGCGATGACGCAAGCTACGCAGCAGCTGAATAGCCAGCGAGCACAGCTCGATTCTCTGAGCCAGCAAGACATGACCTCGCGCTACACGCAGTTGATCCGTACGCCAGTGACCAATCCAGAACTGACTAACCAGATTTACGAGCAGCTCTTTGCTATCAGCAACGTGCGTGAAGAGGCCTGGGCGCTGCGCTTCAATGTCACTGATACCCTGCGCAATACCTTGCAAACCCATTTCCAGCAGGCCGACCAGGGCATGAAAGCCCTGTTAGCTCAGCTGCCACCCGAACAGCAGGGCGGATTTACCGCGCTGTGGCAGGATACCGAACGCTTTAAAGATCTCAGCCTGCAAGCGGCGGACAGCTATGGTCAGCTGCGTGCGTCAGAAGACAAGGTAAAAGTCGCGGGTGATAAGAGCAGCGCGGCGATCAAAAAGATCATTACCATCGTGAAGGAGCGTAACGATGAACTGGCTAACGGTTCAGCGACGCTGTCCCTGTTGATTGGGGGGCTGGCGATTCTGTTTGGCGTACTGGTGGCGTGGTACATCATCCGTCAGATTACGCGTCCGGTATTCCACAACCTTGAGCTGGCGGAGCGCATTGCCAGCGGCGATTTAAGCTCGCAGTTTACTACCGATCGTCATGATGAACTCGGCAAGCTAACCTCGGCGATGGGGCGGATGAACGACCGTCTGCGCAGTATGA
Organism: Pantoea sp. S61; assembly: GCF_016625145.1. NCBI lineage: Bacteria > Pseudomonadati > Pseudomonadota > Gammaproteobacteria > Enterobacterales > Erwiniaceae > Pantoea > Pantoea sp. S61. Next base: position 138,094 of record NZ_JACVUO010000013.1, on the reverse strand, counting down.
TTGGCGATGTGTTGCATAGCGTCAGCAGCGTGTCGCAAGCCGCTAGCGAGATCAATCAGGGCAACCTCGATTTGTCATCACGCACTGAGCAGCAGGCGGCGGCGGTGGTGGAAACGGCTGCCAGCATGGAGCAGTTAACGGCTACCGTGAAAAATAACGCCGAGAACGCCCGTCAAGCCAGCCAGATTGCTGCTGAAGCTTCGCATAACGCTAATCAGGGCGGCAAAGCGGTGCGCGACGTGGTCAGCACCATGGGTGAAATCTCCGACAGCTCGAAGAAAATTGCCGATATCACGGCGGTGATTAACAGTATCGCTTTCCAGACCAATATTCTGGCACTGAACGCGGCAGTGGAAGCGGCACGAGCCGGTGAGCAGGGGCGTGGTTTTGCCGTGGTCGCCAGTGAAGTGCGTAACCTGGCACAGCGTAGTGCCGGTGCGGCAAAAGATATTGAACAGCTGATCAGTGAATCGGTAAGCCGGATCAGTAACGGGCATCAGCAGGTGGCGCGTGCAGGTGAAACCATGGATCAGATTCTCGGTAGCATTGCGCGCGTGAATGAGATCATGGAGGAAATTTCTGCAGCTTCCGATGAGCAGAGCCGTGGTATTGAACAAATTGCTCGCGCGGTGGGTGAACTCGATACCACGACCCAGCAAAACGCCACGCTGGTTAGCGCATCCTCGCACTCGGCAAACTCGCTGGAAGAACAGGCGATGATGCTGGAGCGGCTGGTTGCGCAGTTCCGCTTGCAGGGCGCGGGGCGTTAAGTTTTTTCAAAGATAGGGCGGCCTGATGGCCGCCTTCTTTTAAAGTGGCCTGCGGTGATCGTCTTTATTTAACGTTAACAGCGCCACGAAACTCACCAGCGCGGTGCCCATCACATACCACGCCGGAATATCTGCATTACCCGTCTGCTTCATCAATCCGGTAATAATCAGCCCCGCACATCCGGAAAACAGTGCATTCGAGAGTGAATAGGCTAATCCAAGTCCGGTATAGCGTACGCGCGTCGGGAACATTTCCGCCAGCATCGCGGGGCCGGGGCCTGCAAGCATGCCAACCAATGCACCCGCGACAAACACCACAGCCGCTTTGATTAGCAAGCCATTTTGTGGGTCTTGTAGTACTTTCAGCAGCGGGAATGCCAGCACCAGCAACAAGAAGGTCGCCAGTAGCATCACTGTGCGTCGTCCCACGCGATCGCTCAGGATACCCGCAGGCAGGATGGTGGCTGCAAAACCGAGATTAGAAATCACCGCAATCAGCAGCGCCTGGTTGAAGCCGGTATGCAGCGCAGCCTGCAAATAGGTGGGCATGATCACCAGATAGGTATAGCCCGCTGCGGACCACACCATCAGTCGTCCAATCCCCAGCACAATGGCGCGCACAGTGGCGCTGACCGACGCGCTTTCTGCATCTGTTGCTTGCCCAAATTGTGGAGACTCTTCTAAGCCCGACCGTAGCCAAAGTGCAATCGCCCCAAGAGGCAGTGCGAGCAGGAAAGGAATGCGCCAGCCCCAGGCACTCATTGCTGCATCTCCTACCAGCAGCGGCAAAACGGCCACCACGGCCACACCTGCCAGCAGGCCAAACGCCACGGTCAGAGACTGCCAGGCGCCGTAAAAGCCGCGCTTGCCGGGAGGCGCAAACTCCGTCATCAGTGAAACTGCGCCGCCGTACTCTCCGCCAGCAAACAACCCTTGCAGGATGCGTAACGCGGTAATCAGCAGCGGTGCGGCAACGCCAATCGAGGCGTAAACCGGCACCAGACCCATCGCGACTGTGGCGAGCGTCATCAAAATCAGCACAGCGATCAGCACCGGTTTGCGTCCATAGCGATCGCCTAGCCTGCCGAACAAAATCGCGCCTAATGGGCGGAAAAAGAAGGCCACGGCGAATGCCGCATAGGTCAGGATCAAACTGGTGAGGGCACTTTCACCCTCAAGCTGGAAGAAGTTTTTAGCCATCAGCGTGGCCATAAAACCGTAAACGGCGAATTCATACCACTCAATAAAATTGCCAACGGATCCGGCAATGAGCACGCGCTTGTGTGCCGCAGAAAGAGACATGACGTTTTCCTATCAACAAAGGGCAGTGAACATCCTGCGGTCTGGCCGACATTGTGACAACCGCTGGTGCTAATCTGCTGCTGAAAATCACTGTGGGTTCAAAGTTTTAATGTGGAAGGGCGCTATTCCATGCTGATGTTTGCCGGACTTTTCAGCATAACGAAGGGTTTTTGCACTATTGCCTCAGCACAAGGTAAATATTCTTAAAATATTCCGACCCGCTCGCCCTTTTTCCCGTTAAACTGCATTTCTTGTCGATCAGACTTTTCCAGTGAATGAATTATTACTCACCTGATGATAGCCATCTGAAGCGGCGTTCCCAGCGCTTCGTGCGTCGTATGTTTATCATGCGCCAGCTTGGCACAATTTTATGTTTCTTCCCGATTCTCTCGGTATTGATGGAGATGGATCGCGGTGTGGCGTTCAGCGCCCTGTTATTTATCAATGCATTTATCTGGCCGTGGGTGGCTTACCGCCGGGCATTGCGTGCAGAAGACTCCACCGGCACCGAACGCCATAACTTAACGCTAGACGCGGCATTCGGTGGGATTTGGGTGGCGCTGATGGCGCTCAGTCCGCTTCCTTCGTTCATTATCATGGCCGTGCTGGCCTCGGATCGTTATGCGGCAGGGGGCGCAGCGCAGTTAATCGCTGCCATGCAGGCGTTCCTCTGCGCTTTCGTTATGGTCTGGCTGGTGGATGGCGCGGGCGTCCATCTCGCATTCAGCCCGCAAACCGTCTGGCTGACATTGCCGCTGGCGACCTGCTATATGCTGGTACTGAGCGTGACGTCTTATAATTTGACCTGGCAATTGCGTAAACGAAACCGGGAGCTAGAGCGTATCGCGTTAATGGACCCTGGTCTGGAAATCCCTAACCGCCGTCTGTTTGAACGCCGCCTGGAGAGTGAATTCCTGAGTACGCGTCGTGGCGAAAGTGCGGGCTATCTGTTGCTGATGGACCTCGATTACTTCAAGTCGGTGAACGATACCTGGGGCCACGAAGCCGGGGATTTTCTGCTGGCTGAGATATCAGCGCTGCTGCGCAATCATGTGGGATTACAGGATATTCCTGCGCGTTTCGGCGGCGATGAGCTGGGGGTGATCGTGCATCATGCGACCGATGAGTCGGTGGTCGCGCTGGCAAATCGCTTAAAGGAAAAAATCGCCCAGGTGCGTCTGCCGGCGTCGGCAGAGTTTCGTTGCTCGGTGAGTATCGGCATTGCTTCAGCCGCCAACGCCGAGTCTTTGCGCCATTGGTTACGCCATGCAGATGAAGCGTTATACGAGGTAAAACGCGCCGGACGAAATGGTGTGCGGCTGTGGGTACCGCCGCAACCGCCGTTGGCCGGCGCCGCCTGATCAGGCAAACGTCGGTTCGCAATTCACCGGGAAGTTGAGTGAATTCGCCACATAACAGGCTTCATGGGCCTGATGATGTAACTCACGCGCGCGATCCGCATCTGCCGGATCGCGCAGCGTAATGCGCGGTTTCAGCGTGATCTGCGTGAAACGACCCCGCGCCCCTTCCACCATGGTGCCTTCCGCGGCATCCTCATAAGCTTCCACCACAATGCCCGCGTCCGCGCACAGATGCAGATACCACAGCTTGTGACAGGCTGAGGCCGAAGCCAGCAATAACTCTTCAGGATTCCAGCGCGTGGCATCGCCACGAAAGGCCGGATCGGCGCTTAATGGCATTGTGGGTTTGCCATCTGCCAGCATCTCACCGTTACGATCGTAAGCCGTATAAGAAGACGTGCCTGTACCGCGATTGCCTGTCCAGCGCACTTTAACCTGATAATGGTGTTCCTTGGCCATACCTCTGTTCCTCAACATGTCACGTGAATTAAGTGGGATAACTCACTCTATTTTATCAAGATGATTATCGCCACCTAATGTATTCAAAGCATGTTGAAAGAAATCTCTTCTGCCAAAATTGCCTGACTTAAGTGCAAGCGCCAGTGGTTGATCTGAGTGACTAAACAAGGCGGGAACACCGGGATCGATCTCATTGCCCACCTGCAGTGAGTCAAGGTTCAGTGCACTGACCACCGCACCTGACGTTTCTCCACCGCCAACCACTAATCGTCGAATGCCCGCTTCATAAACCAGTTTGCGCGCAGCATCGCCGAAGAGTTGATCAAGACGCTGTGAAATACGCTGTTGGCCATATTGTTCCTGCGCTTTTTTCACGCTAAGCGGATCGCCGGATGAGTAAACCAGCGGGCAGTCTGCCTGATGATCAAGAATAAACTGCACAATATCATCGGCTGTGATGTTGTTTTGCATCACCTGCTGGATGTCCAGTGCTAACACCGCGGAATGCTGCTGATGGGCTTCTATTTGGCCGCGTGTTGCGCCAGAACAGCTGCCAACCAAAATCGCACTTAACCCTTCCACTGCAGGTTGTTCCTGACTCCCACCTTGAGCGAGACCCGCTTTGATGAAGTTATGCGGTAACGCTTGTGCAATGCCAGAACCCCCGGAGATCAGTGGCAATCCTGCCGCCGCTATACCAATAATGGTGAGGTCGTGGTCGCTTAACGCATCCACAACCACTAATTTCACCTCATCATCACTCGCGAATTGCTGGCGAAGTGGCTCGCTGCCCTGAGTCACGTGCTGCCAGGCAATATGACCAACAGGTGTGACAGCTTGTTGCGCTAGTAAGCGACGAATATCTGCATCTTTCATCGGTGTGATGGGATGATGCTCCATGCCTGATTCATTCAGCGGGCGATCGTGAACGAACAAATTTCCCTGATAAACCGTGCGTCCCATGGTGGGGAAGGCCGGGCAAACAATGACCTGTTTTGCCTGCAAGCGCGCGGTAAGTGCATCCAGTACTGGGCCGATATTGCCCTCGGCAGTGGAATCAAAGGTTGAACAATACTTGAATATAATCTGTGTGCAGCCCTGATCGAGTAACCACTCACAAGCCGCCAGCGACTGCTCAACGGCATCGGCTGCGGGTATAGACCTCGATTTGAGCGCAATCACTCCCGCTTCCACGGCTGGATCGGCAGGGTGCTGGGGTACGCCAAGATATTGCGTCGTGCGCAATCCGCCTTCACCGGTTAGCCCCTTGGAGAGTGTCACCGCAATATCACTGGCACCGGTAAAATCATCAGCAATTACGCCAATCAGCATGATGTTTCTCCCAACGCGGCGCGCAGTTTTTTCACTGCGGCATGCGGTGCGGTCAGGACGGGCACTGAAACGCGCTCCCGAACGGCGTCAGCAGCTTGTGAGGTAGAGAAGTGCGCGAGCATAATCGCATCGCAGTGACTTAGCCGAGGGGCATATTCGGCCACCAGCCGGTTATGGCTGGCGACATCGCCCTTACGCAGTAAATCGATCGCATCGGGTACCAACAGGGTTTCCAGTTTGGCGTCAGAACCACACTGTGCTGCATAGTGTTCGAACTCATCGCACATGGTGACCAAAGAAGGGCCGAATGTTGCCAGCATGCCAATACGTTTACCTGACTGAAGCGCAGCTTCAAACATCGCTTCATTCGGTTTCAGTACGGGGATTGGCAGGGCTGCGGCCAGTTGTTCTATCGCCGGGCCAAATGCCGAACAGGTGACTAAAATGCCTTGAGCTTGCATGGCGTAAGCATAGTGCCCGAGTGCGACAAAGCGTTCGATGAGTTCGGGGGTTAATTGCTCCGTTTTCGCTCGGTCAATTGTCAAACCATCATCCAGCAAATTCACGATTTCCGACTCTGGCCATACGTCTTTGAAAGCTTGCTGAATAGGCGGCATGGCGACTGGCGTGGCATGCAGTAAAACGATTCGTTGGCTCATGTTGATCTCCGTTAGCTGCCATAGGCTCGATGTACTACAGAACACCATACTCAGATAAAAATTAAAATGTAAGGGCTTACATTTTGCTTGATATGGTGATGATGATCACATAAAAAATCTGAGCGTCTGTCAGGATATAAAACAGAAAACAATTGGCTATTAATAATTTTGATAACGCTTACTTTTTAAATGTGAGAACGCGCTATGACGACTCGTGGAGAGACCACTGCTATCAACATCGTACAGAAACCGGAAGCGCAGACGCGTCCAGTTAACACTTTGCCGCGTCATTTTCGCGACCTTCTGGCCTTAGAGGATTTTGAGCGCCACGCGCGTAAGCGCTTGCCGAATATGATTTTTCAATATGTTAAAGGGGGAGTTGAAACCGGAAGAGGACTTGCGGCTGCCCATGAGGCTTATCAGCAATATCACTTCGTTCCGCGTATGTTCCGCGATGTCTCCGGCCGCGATCAACATGTCGAACTGCTGGGGCATAACTGGTCGCTGCCATTTGGCGTCGCCCCACTCGGAGGAGCCTCCTTTGTAAGCTACCGGGCTGACCTGATGCTGGCCAAAGCTGCACGCGCTAAGAATGTGCCGATGATACTCAGCGCGTCATCCTTGATTCCCCTGGAAGATATTATTGCCGCAAACCCTGATGCCTGGTTCCAGGCTTATCTCGCGGGAGACCAGCCACGTATTGACCGCCTGCTGGATCGCGTCGAGCGTGCGGGGTACAAAACACTGGTGGTGACGGGAGATACCCCGATGTTGGGCAACCGTGAGCACAACACCCGCAGCGGCTTTAGTATGCCCATCAAAATCACCCCGAAAGTCATGTGGCAGAGCGCTATCAGTCCCCGCTGGCTATTGGGAACCGTGGCGCAAACCTATCTCCGCCATGGCGCGCCGCACTTTGAAAATACCGATGCTGAGCGCGGTCCACCAATGATGTCGAACAAGGTGCGAAACACCAATGCCCGTGACAAGTTGAGCTGGACGCATGTGGAAGCTATCCGTAAAAAATGGAAAGGCAATTTGGTGGTCAAAGGCTTGATGTCGCCTGAAGATGCCTTTATTGCGCGTGATTTAGGCGCAGATGCCGTGATCCTCTCGAATCACGGTGGCCGCCAATTGGATTACACCATCCCACCATTGCATTCCTTGCCGGAGATTGCGGCTGCCAAAGGCAATATGAAGGTGATCATCGACAGCGGCATCCGCCGTGGCACCGATGTTATGAAAGCGATGGCGCTAGGCGCTGACTTTGTCTTCTTAGGGCGTCCTTTCCTGTACGGATCGGTCATCGGTGCGCAAGCGGGTATTGAGCATGCTATGCATATCCTGCGTGACGAAATTGATCGCGATATGGCGCTGCTCGGCGTCACACGGCCTGATCAACTGAATGCTGCGTTCTTGCGCCGCGCACCCCTGTTTGCCCGTGAGGATTAAGCATGGAATTAACCATTTATAGCGCGCTTGCGTTAAGCGCGCCTTTTGAAGTGCTGTTAAAACAGTGGCAAAGCCTGCAACCCGACCATCGGTTGGCAATACGCTGGCATCCTAGCACCCTCATTGAACAAGAAATACGGCAAGGAGCCAAAGCCGAAGCGATCATTGCCACGGTCGAAACGGTCGATCGGCTTATAGAAGAGCGCCTCTTAAATGCCAGTAGCCGGATTGAAGTGGTGGATTCTCCCATCGGTATTGCGGTGAAGTCTGGCGCGCCAAAACCGGATATCAGTAGCCGGGAGCATTTAATCGACAGCCTGGTGACCGCACGTTCGGTGGCTTGGTCCGAAGCAGGAGCCAGCGGTCAATGGTTTTCACGGCTGATTAAGCAGTTGAATATCGATGAGATTTTGCGTCAACGCGGAACGGTGATTCCGGCCGGATTTACCGCTGAGCAACTGATCAATGGCAAGGCGGATATCGCTGTACAGCAGATCAGTGAATTGCTGATGGTGCCAGGCATCGATATTGTGGGGCCGTTGCCGACTGGCACTCAGCAGCCCATTTCGCTTTCCGCTGCGCTGCTGCAAGAGGCAGCCTACCCTGAAGAGGCGGCTGCATTTCTGGCGTGGCTGAAAACCCCGTCAGTCACGCAGGTCTTCAACCAGTTCGGTATGCTGCGCCGCGATTAACGCTCTTTTCGGGGCACAGAACCGGTGCTGCCCCGAACAATCAGCTCTGTTTGGATCACCGTATGTGCCTGAGCAGGCAGGTTATTGAGCGTGTTTAACAGGAACTGCGCGGCGTGTTCGCCTATTGAAGCCAGGTCTACGCGCATTGTGGTCAACGGATGCTCAAGGTGCTCGGCATATTCGTAATCATTAAAGCCCACGATGGAAATATCATTCGGAATACGCAAATAGCGTTCGCTCGCGGCGCGCATAGCGCCAAACGCCAGCAGGTCATTACCGCAGATGATGGCGGTGGGTGGCTGCGGCCCATCCAGCAGACGAAACACCGCTTTGCGCGCGTCATTCATGCTGAAAGCGTTATCGATCAGGTGGCTATCCGGTAACGCCAGGCCCTGCTTCTCCAGTGCGCGCCGCGTACCCTTGAGACGCTCAGAAACGCGGTCGTTTGACGGCGGGGTGCCGACGATCACCGCGAAACGTTGGTGTCCCAGAGCTAACAGATGATTGGCAATCGCCTCCGCTGCGCCTTCGCTATCATAGCCGACACAAGGTTTCTCCTGATCCAGTGAGAAAGTCTGCACACAGGCTATCTCTTGCTGCTGAATTCTTTCCCAAAGCTTGGGGTGGTGGGTATGACCCACCAGCATCAAGCCATCAATGCCGTACTCAATCAGCTTGTTCACTTCTTTAAGCTCGGTATCCGGGTCGAAATTGGAATTGGCCAACAACAACGTATAGCCCGCCTCATGAATTAACTGCTGAAACGCCGCCAGCGGGCGAGAAAAGGTTTCTGTTGCGAGGGTAGGGACCACGGCACCAATCGTCATGCTGCGGCGAGAGGCCAGGGTCCGCGCTGCGCGGTTAATCACATAGCCTAACTCTTCGCACGCCTTTTCAACCGCCTCACGACGGGCGGCTTTGACGGTGCTGCTCCCGTTTAAAACGCGTGACACCGTGGCCGTTGAGACGCCAGAGAGACGCGCAACATCTTCCAGTGATACGCGGCCAGATCCATTTTGTTTCTCACTCATCAAGTCACTCCTGCAGAAAGAGTGAGCTTGCCCACAAAAATCACAGGCAACTCACAATCAATTTTGAAAGCGCTTACTTTTGGCTTGACTGTATTTTGTAATCGCTTACTTTTGACAGCATGTTATCAGGTTGGGGTCACCCGCTCACGATTTATTAACCGATTTGTGACGAGTTGCTCCGCATTTTAACCACCACCCTGGCCCTGCAGCCCGTTACGCCGCAGAACCTCTGTCACTTAAAAATAAATCATAAAGGAATTCACCATGCGCAGATATCCACGAATTCGCTGGTTGATGATCGTGTTCTGTTTTTTTGCCATCGCCATCAACTACATCGACCGCATCAACCTTGCCATCGCGGCACCGCACATCAAAGCTGATTTGGGACTGGATGACACCAGTATGGGGCTGGTGTTGGGGGCATTCTTCTGGACATATGCCTTGATGCAGATCCCGGCTGGGCGTCTGATTGACCGTTTAGGTGCCCGTGCCGGCCTGGCTCTGGCCGTGGGCTGGTGGTCGCTGTTTACGGTGTTCACCTCGTTCGGTAAAGGGTTTACTTCGTTGTTCGCTGCACGACTGGCGTTGGGTATCGGTGAAGCGGGGGGTAACCCCGGCTGTGTCAAAGTGGTCTACAGCTGGTTTCCAAAAAAACAGCGAGCGACGGCGAGTGGCATTTTCGATGCGGGCCCACGTGCGGGCAGTGCGCTGGCCTTGCCATTGGTAGCCTGGCTTATCAGCACCTGGGACTGGGAAACATCATTCGTTGTTACCGGCGCATTAGGTCTGGTGTGGGTCGCTATCTGGCTGGTGTTCTACCGCGAGCCGGAAGAGATGAAAGGACTGGACGAAACCGAGCGTCAAAACCTGCTCGAAGATCGTGCCGCGCCGGTACTAGAGGGCAATGCAAAAGTCGATTTGTGGTCATTGTTCCGCCACCGCAACGTGTGGGGCATGATGATTGGTTTCTTCTGCATGAATTTTGCCACTTACTTCTTTGTCACCTGGTTCCCGACTTACCTGACCGTGGCCCACGGTTTCTCACTCAAGGAGCTGGGCACGCTGGGTGCGATCCCGGCTTTGATGGGGATTCCGGGAAGTTTACTGGGCGGCGTGACCTCCGATGCGCTATACCGCAAAGGCTTCAGTCTGACCGCCGCACGTAAAACCTGTCTGGTATTGGGCATGCTGCTGTCATCGGTGATTGCGTTCGCGGCGTTTACCGACAGCATCGCGGTGATCTTGACGTTGTTCTCCATTACCTATGCGGGCCTCGCTTTTACTGCCGCCAACATCTGGACACTGCCTGCTGATGTGGCACCTGCCAGTAACTACGTGGCGACACTGGGCGGCATCCAGAACTTTGCCGGTAATCTCGCAGGCATTGTCACCGCTTCCTTTACCGGCCTGATGCTGAGCCTGAGTCACGGTTCCTTTGTGGTCCCGTTGCTGGTAGCGGGGGGAATCTGCGTGCTGGGTGCGCTGACCTTCCTGTTTGTTCTCGGCAAGCTCGAGCCACTTCCGATTACTCCCACTCGTAAAAATCCCGTCGTTGCGACAGCCAAATAAGGAGAGCGTGATGCAAAACGAACAATCTATACGTGAAGAGATTTGCCAGGTCGGCGCAGATCTTTTTAATCGCGGCTACACCACGGGCACTGCCGGTAATATCAGCGCCCGGCTGGAAGATGGCTGGTTAATTACGCCAACCGATGCCTGCCTGGGACATTTGCAGCCTTCGCGTATTGCCAAGGTTAATCGTGATGGTGAATGGGCTTCAGGTGATAAGCCCTCAAAAACGCTGCTTCTGCATCGTCAGATTTATGACCGCAATCCTGAGGCGCAAGGCGTGGTTCATACCCATTCCACTCATCTGGTGCAGCTGACGCTGGCTGGCGTCTGGCAGCGCGATAGCATTCTGCCACCGTTAACACCTTACCAGGTGATGAAAGTGGGGCGTATCCCGTTGATCGCTTACCGTCGCCCGGGCCATGCCGAAGTGGCGGAGCAGGTCGCTGCATTGGCGAACGATGTGCGCGGCGTGATGCTTGAGCGATTAGGTCCGGTGATCTGGGGAACCTCGGTTTCGTCGGCCAGTTTCTCTCTCGAAGAGTTAGAAGAAACGGCACGTCTTTGGCTCAACTGCACAACGAAACCGGCGGCATTACCGGAAAGCGCAGTGTTGGAGCTGTGCGAGCACTTTAAAACACGCTGGTAGTCACAGGCTGTACCCTACAAAAGAGATAAATAAATGAAAAAAACGCTAATTGCAGCAGGCATGATGCTCTGCGCTTCAACGGTCATGGCGCAAGAGACGGCATTCGTCTACGTATCGAATGGTGACAGCGGCACGGTAACCGCCTATACGCTGAATAAAGCCAAGCAGACGCTCAGCCCCATTGGTGAATATCAAACCGGGTTGAAGAGTATGCCAATGGTGGTGTCGAAGGACAAAAAAACGCTGTATGTCTCGGTACGCAGTCAGCCTTACCACGTGTCGAGTTGGCATATCGCCTCCGATGGCACGCTGAGTCATTTTGCCGATACTCCGTTGCCGGAAGCGATGGCCTATATTGCACTGGATAAGACGGGGCGTTTCCTCTTGTCATCTTCGTACGGCGGTGATTTGTTCAGTATTAACCGCATCGCCAATGATGGAAAAGTAGAAAGCGCACCTGTCCAGGTGGTTCACACCGGCAAGCGTGCTCACTCGATCCAGACTGACCCTGGCAACCACTATCTCTACGTGCCGTTGCTGGGTGCAGACCAGATGTTGCAGTATCGTTTTGACAGTCAAAGCGGCAAAGTGACAGCCAACACGCCCGCTTTTGTGAACATTCAGCGAGAAGCCGCAACCGGGCCGCGCCATTTTGCTTTCGCACCGAAACCGGATGGGCAGGGCGAGCAGAATCTCTATTTATTAACCGAGATGGCAGGCAACATCTCACGCTTGACGCTGAATAAAGATGGCACGCTGAACGAACATGAAGCGACACCCTCACTCGATCCAGTGATTGCCCGTACCATGCAGCGCGGCGAGGCGCGTCCACTGACTGGCGATGATGATCTGCCAAAGTCAGAAAAACCGCGTTTATGGCAGGCTGATATTCACATTACCCCAGACGGACGCTTCCTTTATTCCACCGAGCGCACCAGCAGCAATATTACTGCCTTCCAGATTTCACCGGACGATGGTCATTTAAGCTTCATTAATAGTACCAAAACGGAAGCGCAGCCCCGTGGATTTGCTATTGATAACTCAGGCCATTTCTTAATCGAATCAGGACAGAAATCAACACAGGTGGCGCTCTACGCGATTAACCCGGCAAGCGGAAAGCTTAATTTGCTTGAGCGAGCGCCAACCGGGAAGGGTGCAAATTGGGTGACGATTGTTGAGTAAATATCACTCGCTTCATGTCATCTGCTATTCGTTATTTTAACAGGAGTCGTAATGTCTATTGTTCGCAAAACGATCACCAGTACCTTGATGTGCACCGCAATCTTTACTACCAGTCTGCAAGCTCAGGCAGCTGAAAAAGTTGTGGCGACTGATTTGGAACCTCTGCACCATGTTATTTTGGAAAATAAATATGTGACGGTCATGCGGGTGTTAATCCAGCCCGGCGAGTCAACGTTGTTTCATGAACAACATCTGGACTATGTCAATACACATATCGAAGGCAGTCCGGTAAAAATCGAATATCCCGATAAACCGGTTAATAATACCGAGATGAAAACCGGTAATGTTAAATTTGGTGAACATCAGGGTAAATCTGATACAGATAAAGTCACTAATACCGGTACGAATGTTAATCATCAAGTCGCATTTGAAATTAATATTCCTGGCCCCCAACATTTTGGCGGTGCCAGCCGTCCAGCTCGTGAAGCTTTCCAACAAGTTTTAGATAAGAAAACCGTCAAAGGATGGAAGGTTACCCTGAAACCCGGTGAGAGCAGCGGCGAATATACCCAGCATGGGCCGGGCGTTCGCGTCTTCTTTACCGAAGGGCGGGTATTACTTGCTGACGACAAACATCCGAATCGAGTGAAAGAGCTATGGGTTCATCCGGGAGATGCTTTTTTAACCGAGCCTGGGAAAGTCGATATTACGGCGGCCAGTGGTGAAAATATCATCTTTAATGATTATGAGCTGTTATAGCACTGTTTGTATTTTGTAAATCAAAAACATTTGATATTCTGCATTTCCGCAACTTTGTTGCGGGAATGTTTTTCTATTTAACACCATATAATTATTATTAACCGGAAGCAATTATTATGAAGGCAAGAAAGGTGAGACCGCGTTGTCTACCTTTCGCGTTGAGTTTACTGTTGTCGACGACATTTTTAGCCCATGCTGAAAATGCGCCTGATGCTGCATCACTTATCGCGAAAGGGAAATATCTGGCTATTGCGGCGGATTGTGGTGCATGCCACACGCCACCCAACCATGGTGATGAAATGTCAGGCGGATATATTATTTCTTCGCCGCTAGGAAATATCGTTGCCAGTAATATCACACCCTCAAAAACTGCAGGGATTGGTGATTACACCGAAGAAGACTTTGCGAAGGCAGTGCGTGAAGGGATAAACAAACAAGGACAGCATCTTTATCCTGCGATGCCTTATACCTCTTACGCAAAAATAACCGATGCCGATATTCATGCGCTGTATGCATATTTTATGCACGGAGTGAAAGCCAGCGATCATCGTCCACCGGCCACCGATCTGCCTTTCCCGTTTAATATTCGTTTAAGTATGGCGTTATGGAATACTTTATTTGCAGATAATAAGGTGTTTATTCCCGCACAAGACAAATCTGAGCAGGTTAATCGCGGCGATTATTTAGTCAATGCCTTGGCTCACTGTGATACCTGCCATACACCGCGTAATTCACTGATGGGACAAGTAAACGATCAGGCGTTGAGCGGGGGAAGTTTGGGTAGCTGGTTTGCACCCAATATCACACCGGACAAGCATTCGGGCATCGGCAACTGGAGCGATGAAGAGATCGCGCAATACCTGAAGACGGGGCATGTTGCGGGTAAAGCTCAGGCCGCGGGTCCTATGGCTGAAGCAGTTGAACACAGTTTGCAGTATCTCAATGACGATGACATCGCTGCCATGGTGGCGTATTTGCGTCAGATCCCTGCTGTGGGCCAGTCTTCTGGCGCATCGCGCGAATCGCTGGGTAAACCGGCGACAGATGAAGCCGCACTTCGCGCGGTGAGCCATCCTGATGAAGGATGGAAAATCTACGGCAGCACCTGTGCCAACTGTCATCAGCCTGATGGCTCGGGTAATAAACTTTATCCATCACTGTTCCACAACACGGCAACAGGCGCACCACAGGCGGACAACCTTATTGCCACCATCGTCTATGGTGTGCATCGCCAGGTCAACGGGCAGGATATTGATATGCCTGGATTCGGCCCGGACGCTCTCTTTACTGATCGTTTGACCGATCAACAAATCGCGGATGTCAGTAATTATGTGCTGAAAAACTTCGGTAATGCCCAGCTCACGGTGACCCCGCAGCAGGTGAAAACCGTGCGCGAGGGTGGCGAACGTCCGCTGATTGCCCGTTTGGCTCAGCCTGCAATATGGGGCAGTGCAGCGGCGGTCATCATCATTCTGTTGGTGCTTCTGATTTCTCGTTCGCGCAGAGGTAAAAAGCATGGCGCATAATTCCACCACCCGAATTTCTCGCCGTCGCTTATTGCAAGGGATGGGTATCTTATCCCTTGGCGCGATGTGCAATTCAATGTTCCCTGCACGAGCACTGGCTGCCGAGCAAATGGCAGACAACGCCTTCCTTGATGTTTCCGCTTTCCTGGTCAGTCGTCCTGTTGGTCCCATTTTGGGACAGCGCTATTTCAGCGCCTTGGTCCGTCATGATGCGCAGTTCCCGCAAAAGCTGAGCAGCCTGCATACGCTATTGCAGCAGCACACATTTGCACATGTCGATGATTTCCTTGCCGCATTCAGCGAGGATAACGCGGACTGGCAGACAGCAAAAACGGTGATTTCTGCCTGGTATACGGGCGTCGTCGGGACAGGCAGCGACCTGGAACTGATCGCCTACGCCGATGCGCTGATGTACCTCCCCACCAGAGACATTCTCGTGGTGCCGACGTACGGCGGTGGTCCGTTCTATTGGGCCGTGACACAACCAGGTAAAGTGGCAACAACAGGAGAGAGCGCATGAGTGCTAAAAAGGTCGATGCCGATGTGATCATTATTGGGTCCGGCGTTATGGGTGGTCTGGTCGCGACTCAAATGGCAAAAGCGGGCAAATCAGTGATCATTCTTGAGGCCGGTCCGCGCGTTTCACGTCAGGAGATTGTAGAACGCTTCCGTAATTCTCCGTTCAAAATGTCGCTCA
Organism: Pantoea sp. S61; assembly: GCF_016625145.1. NCBI lineage: Bacteria > Pseudomonadati > Pseudomonadota > Gammaproteobacteria > Enterobacterales > Erwiniaceae > Pantoea > Pantoea sp. S61. The sequence continues at coordinate 122,654 of NZ_JACVUO010000013.1, read as the reverse complement.
CCAACATCAAGTTGCAGGGGGTGGGATCGCCTTATCCTAACCCGCCGCATATTCCGTCTACCTACGGTGATTATTTACAACAGGTTGGCCCGGTTAAATACCCCACTAAATACTTGCGTGTGGTGGGCGGAACCACCTGGCACTTCGGCTCCGCGCTGTGGCGTATGATCCCTAACGATTTCAAATTAAAGACTCTTTACGGACGTGGGCGTGATTGGCCCTTTGGTTACGATGAGCTGGAATCCTGGTACGGCAAAGCGGAACATGAGCTGGGGGTTTCAGGCATGGATGGCCAGGATGAGAGTGGTCAAGGTGGTAAAGCCTGGCCGCCACGTTCGACACCCTTCCCGATGCCCGGCTTGCCCACTAGCTATATGTTCGATCGCCTGACGGAGATGTTGGGTAAAGGGGGGTACAATCCGGTGCTGGAACCCAACGGCCGCGCGACAAAACCATGGGGTAAGCGCCCTAAGTGTGGCGGTAATAACAACTGCAACCCGGTTTGCCCCATTGCCGCGAAATATGACGGCTCCATGCACATTGATGAAGCGGAAAAACTGGGCGCAACGCTGCTGGATAATGCGGTGGTGTACCGTATTGAAGCAAGCGATGATGGCAGCATCACCGGTGTGTGGTACAAAAAGCCGGACGGATCGGAGCATCACCTTACCGCCAACTATTTTGTGCTGGCCGCTTACGGCATTGAGTCACCGAAACTGTTGCTGATGTCCACCTCTGAAAAATACCCTAATGGCATTGCCAACTCTTCCGATCAGGTTGGGCGCAATTTAATGGGGCATACCGGTATCAGCATGAATGTGATGATGTCTGAAGATGTCTGGCCAGGGCAGGGACCCACGGAACTCTTGGTCTATCTCAACAATCGTGATGGCGCGTTCCGCAAGGATTTCCCGAGTTATAAAATCAAAGTCCGCAACACTGTCCCTACCGCGGACTATGCTGCTTCGTTGATTGAAAAAGGGGTATTGGGATCGAAACTGGACGCAGAGATTCGCCGTCAGTCTGCACGTTCACTCAATTTTGCGATTGATTTTGAAACCTTGCCGCTGCCGGAAAACCGCGTTACGCCGAGCAAAACCAAGAAAGATGCGATTGGTATTCCACTGCCGGAAATTTACTACAGCGTGACCGATTATTGGCATGCGGGTAAAGAAGAGGGCATCAAGGATTTCCATAAGTTCGCTGAATTGCTCAACGCAGAAATCCTGTCTATCGATACCAAGTTCCAGGATCGCCAGCACATTATGGGCACCACGATTATGGGGGACGATGCAAAAACCTCGGTGGTAGACAGCAACTGCCGTACCCATGACCATCCGAATATGTGGATCGCCGGTACGAGCGTAATGCCCTCTGCCTCTTGCATGAACCCCACCTTAACGGGTGCAGCGCTGAGCCTGAGACTGGCGGAGCATATGCTGCAAACCATGGGCAAGCATGAATAATCACTATGCGTAAGTTGTAAAACAGACAGCGGGGCTTACATGCCTGCTGTTTGCCGATTAAGCTTCTCGTGATCATCTATCTGAACGGTCGTTGTTCGCACCGTTAATTTACTTGCAGCATGGCGGCCCCTGGGTCGCCATTAGCCACCGCGCGTCAAATCCTCAATATCCAGCGTTTCGGTCTGGCAAATGGAAATCAGGCTGGCGGCTTCTTCACTTAGCCGTACGAAGGTATGACGCATCGTACTGTCGATGTAGGCGCTGTCACCTTGCGCCAGCCGCAGTGGTGCATAGAGCTGCGTGTGCAACATCACTTCGCCTGACAAAACATAAATGAACTCTTCACCGGCATGTTGAGACCAGGCTTCCGGCGGTGGCAATTCGCGTGTCTCAATTCCCATCACCACCGGGATCATCCCTTTCACCAGCAGTTCGGCGGCATGCACTTCATAACGAAAATAGGGATTGGTAAAGGCCAATCCTTTACCAGCCAGCGTGTAAGTGCGCCGGCCCTGAATGGCGGTGCTCGCCACCGAAGGCGGGGGCAACTCTTCGGCGAACAGTTCTGCCAGCGAGTATTCAAACGCGCTGGCAATCTTGGCAATGGTATCGAATGAAGCGGATACCTGACCTTTTTCAATCTTCGAGAGCGTCGAAATCGAGACGCCACTCAACTCGGCGACCTGCTCCAGCGTCAATTCTCGCGCCTGACGTATCGTTTTGATTCGCAGTCCAAAATCTTGTTCGCCGGTTAAGGCGGCGCCCAGCCCGGAGGCTTCATGCTGTCGGGTGGTTTTCATTGGCAATGATTCTTCTGCTGAGTGAACTGGATAGTTAATTTCTCACATATGATAAAAATTATCACATAAGAAAATTGTATTGGTCTAAATGTGAGCAGAGTAGCAGTTTAAAAGAAAACTTCTGGGAGCTGCTATGAACATAACCACCATCGCCAGCATTACGCTGCCCGCGTTTTACGATAAAGCCCGCAACCTCAACAACCTGCTGAGTTGGATGGAACAGGCGGCACAGGAAGGTGCCGACCTGGTGGTATTTCCGGAGCAGGTTTTGCAAGGCTATCTGCCGGATACGCTCAACTGGAACGGTGAAGCGGTGGCGTGGCAAATGGCGCAAGCCGAAGTGGTGACAGAAGGTGAGAGCGTGCAGGCAATGCAAAAGCTCGCCACGCAACTGGGCTTGCATGTGGTTTTCGGCATGACCGAGCGCCATCCTGAACGTGCCGAGGTGCTGTTTAACAGCGCGGTGCTATTGGGGCCAGACGGTTTAATCGGCGTATATCGCAAAGTGCATCAGCCGGGCGATGAGAAACATGTTTACTATCCCGGCAGCGATTTCCCGGTGTTCCATACGCCAATTGGCCGCATTGGCATGTTGATCTGTTACGACAAAGTGTTCCCGGAAAGCACCCGCCAGCTGGCGCTGAAAGGGGCCGACATCATGATCATGCCGACCGCTTGGGGTTACGCCGGTGACGGCAGTGCAGGCGATGCCGATCCGATGGTCGATAGCTACACGCTGTTTGGCCGCGTGCGCGCGCTGGAAAATCAGTGCTGGATGATCGAATCCAATCTGTGCGGCCAGCACGGCAATCTTCACTATCACGGGCACAGTCGCATCATCGATCCGCTGGGACATATCGTCGCCGACAGTGGCACCACAGAAGGCATGGCGATTGCCTGCGTCGAGGTGCAATCCGCCATTCTGCGCGCTCGCAGCAGTGACTATCTCGGCTATCACTTCCTGAAAGATTACGTTCCGGTGCAGGCTCCGCCTTCGCCGCTGACGGTTCACAATCGCCACGCGCGACCTTTGGGGGAAAACCATGAGTAAAGTTCTGGAAGCCGCTGGCATCCACAAAAGCTATCCCACGCCGGAGGGGGAGGTGACGGTGCTGCGCAACCTCAACTTCCACGCCAATCGCAATGAATTCGTCTCTTTTGTCGGGCCCAGCGGCTGCGGCAAATCGACGCTGTTCAACATCATCACCGGGCTGCTAATGCCGGACAGCGGCAGCATTCTGCTGAAGAATCGCGAAACCACCGGCACGCCGTCACCGGAACTCGGTTATGTGCTGCAAAAAGACCTGCTGTTTCCGTGGCGTACGGTGATCGACAACGTGATCCTCGGGCTGGAAGTGCGCGGCATGCCCAAAGCGCAGGCACGAGCGAAAGCGCGTGAACTGTTCGAACTCTACAAGATGACCGGTTACGAGCAGAAGTATCCGTCGCAGCTTTCCGGCGGGATGAAACAGCGTGTGGCATTGATGCGCACCATGGTCACCAACCCGGAAATCATTCTGATGGATGAGGCTTATAAAGCGCTGGACTACCCGCTCAAAATTTCGCTGGAAAGTGAATTGTTGAGCGTGGTGAAAGAGCAGCACAAGACGGTGATCTTCATTACGCATGATATCGAAGAGGCGGTCACGCTGTCGGATCGCGTCTATGTGATGAAGGCGCGTCCCGGTGAAATTGTGCAGGAGATTGAGGTCGATCTGGGCACGGAGAGCCTGTCGATTCCCGAACGCCGCCTGTCGCCGCGTTTCAATGAGTATTACGAGCATATCTGGCGCAGCATCGGCATCCAGCCTGAGCCGGTTAACTAACGAGAGGACGACATGACAATGAACTCAGTGTCTACACGCCCCACGGTTGCGGCGACGGCAAATCGCAGTTCACGAGAAACCTTTTTCCGCTCGGCTAACGCACGCCGCTACACGCTGCTGTTCTTACAGGTGGCGATTGTGGTGCTGCTGCTGGGAGGGTGGGAACTCGGTGTGCGCAGTGGCAACATCAACGCCTTCCTGTTCTCCAGCCCCTCGCAGGTGTGGGAGGTGCTGGTCCAGCGCTTCCAGTCCGGTGAAATGGTGACCGATGTGCGCGTCACCGCCGTTGAAACCCTGGTGGGGTTTGCCGTGGGCGCGATTGGCGGCTCAATACTCGGCCTGCTGCTGTGGTATTCGCGTTTTATCTCTGACCTGGCCGCGCCGTTTATCGCTGCCATTGGCTCAATCCCGGTGCTGGCGATTGCGCCGATGACCATCATCTGGTTCGGCACGGAGATGCTTTCCAAAGTGGTGATTGTGGCGTTTTCATGCGTGGTGGTATCGCTGACCACCTCTTATAAGGGCGCGATGCGCACCGATCCTGACCTTATCAACCTATTGCGATCCTTCAACGCCGGACGCGGCACCATTTTCTTCAAACTGGTGGTGCCGTCAGCGATGTTATGGGTGCTTTCGGGTTTACGTCTCAATGTCGGTTTTGCTCTGGTGGGCGCGATTGTTGGCGAATACATCTCTTCAGATAACGGCGTGGGTCACATGATCCTGCTGGGCAGTTCCAACTTTGGTATGAACATTGTGCTGGCTGGCATCGTGCTGGTCATGCTGATGATGCTGTGTTTCAACGCGCTGGTGGCATTTATTGAACGCCTCATTCTCTCCTGGGACAGGAAATAATCATGAAAAAATTCCGTTTAGCTACGATCTCTGCCGCAGTTTGTCTGGCTTCTCTGGTGAGTGCGCACGCGGCTGACACGCCGGTGCGCATCAACCAGGCGTTTCAATCGCTGCTCTATCTGCCGCTGTATGTGGCGCAAGAGCAGGGCTTTTTTAAACAGCAGGGCGTTGATGTCAAAATCAGTACCGGCGGCGGTGGGGCGCAATCCTGGGCGGCGGTGATTGGCGGCTCAGCAGATTTCTCGATTCAGGATCCGGTGTTTGTACCTAAAACCCGTGAAAACGGCGGAAAAGGCGTGGTGGTGGCCGGGGTACAGAACGCGCCAACCATCTTCATCTTCGGCAAAGAAGCGGCTTCCTTGCAGGACAATTTGTCACTGCTCGCGGGTAAACGTGTGGTGACCAGCCCGCAACCTGATACCACCTGGGCGTTTATGAGTTATCTGATCAAACAGAACAACCTCAAAGACGTGAAGCTGGTGCATGTGGCGATTGGTAATGAAATCCCGGCGGTGGCGGCAGGTCGTGCAGATTACGCGTTAGCGGCGGAGCCACAGGTCACCATGGCCGAAAAACAAAACGGCTTGCATGTGGCTTACTCGTTCTCAGCCGCACAATCCTGGTATCCGTTTGCCTTCTCCAGCCTGACGACCACGCAACAATATATCGATAAGAATCCACAGGCCGCGCAGGCCGTCGTGACTGCCTTTGAACAGGCCTCGCGCTTTATCTACAAGCATCCGGCTGAGTCGGTGACCATTGCACGTAAATACTTCCCGGCGTTGCCCGAAGAGGTGGTGAAAACCGCCGTGCAGCGTGAAATCGATGCCAAAGGCTATCCAGAGAACGTGCTGGTGTCGCAGAAGGCCTGGGATAACAACATGAACATCGCGCTGTATGCCAAAAACATCAAAGCTTATCCGTCTGAAGCCACGTCATATCAGAACAACGTGAACACGGCGCTGGCGACGAAGGCCAAACAAGCGGTCGATGCGATGGGCGATAAATAAGCCATTACCGACTTTCGACAGGTTATGGGCGTACCGCGGTGCGCCCGCATTAAAAGAGGATTGATGATGGATGCACTGACACTTCGGCTGGCCTTGATACAGCGCCATTGCGCGGCTGATGCGGTCGAGCTGGAACACCTGCTCACCGATTGTGAAGCGCGTGCGGCGGGCGTCAGCGCCTTTGCTGCGCAACATTTCTCGCCAACGCTGCTGCCGGCAAATGCCTGGGTTTCTGCTTTGCAGCCGCCGCTGGAGTTGCCCCATGAATGAGTTGATCGATGTCTCGATGCTGACGTTGGCACAACAGCTGCGCCTGCGGCAGACCAGCGTGCCAGAACTGGTTGAAGCCTGCCTGGCGCGTGAGGAAATCACACGCGATCTCAATGCGTTCAATGAGGTCTATGTGTCTCAGGTACGTCAGACGGCTAAAGCCAGCCAACGCTTGCTGGAACAGGGTTACGATCTGGGCCCGCTGCATGGCATGCCGATTGCCATTAAAGCCAATATTGATTTGGCCGGTGAGGAGATGCACGCGGGCAGTCAGATACTCAGTGGCAATATCGCCCAGCGTGATGCGGTGGTCGTGCAGCGCCTGAAGCAGGCGGGCGCATTAATCATCGGCAGCACCAATATGCATGAGTTCGCCTGGGGCGGCACCACCAACAATCCGCACTACGGTGCCAGCAGTAATCCCTGGGATGATGCGCGCATCCCCGCCGGATCCAGCGGGGGTTCCGGCGTGGCTGCCTCGGTGCGCAGTGCGCTGGCAACGCTGGGAACCGATACCGGTGGTTCGATACGTTTACCGGCTTCGATGAACGGCATCACGGGCCTACGCCCGGGCGTGGGCCGACTCTCCACGGAGGGCATTTTCCCCCTCGCCACCAGTCTCGATACCGTTGGGCCACTGGCACGTTATGCCGAAGAGTGTGAAGTGTTGTTTAACGTGCTGGACGGAAAAAACCAGCCGCTGACAGCATTACCTGAACTGGCCGGATTGCGTATTGGTTTGCTGCCCGATGTGCATCAGCAGGTACAGCCTGATGTCGCGGCTGCCTATGATCAAATGGTGCAGTGGTTGGGCGCGGCGGGCGCACGTTGCCAGACGCTGAGTTTGACCGGCCTTGAGCAGGCGGTGAATGCGCTGGTGCTGATCAACCTCGCGGAACCGGCTTCATTGCACGCTGCCTGGCTTGCTGACCGTCCGCAAGAATACGGTGCGGATGTGCGTAAGCTGCTGCAAGCGGGGCTCGCCATTACCGCCGTCGAGTATCTACAGGCACAACGTTTTCGCACCGGTCTACGCTTGCAGTTGTTGCAGCATTTGAATCAGGTGGATGTGATTCTGGTGCCGACGCTGCCGTTTACCGCACCGCACAAAGGACTGGAAGCGATTCAAATGGGCGATCGCGAAGAGAGCGTGTTGACCGGCAACATGCGTTACAACGCGCTGGCAAGTCTGTCAGCACTGCCCGCTATCAGTCTGCCTGCCGGGTTCGATCATGAAGGGATGCCCATCGGCATGCAGCTCATTGGACGTGATGGCGCTGAGCGCCAACTGCTCGCTTTCGCGCGTCGATTCCAGCAGGAGCACGATTATCATCTGCAAACGCCAACCCGGCTACGTGCGTGAAACCCATTCCCCTGCGCGACCTGTTAATCCTGCTGTTGGTGGTAAACGGCTGGGCCTTTAACGTTATCGCCATGAAGTTTGGCCTGATGGAACTGCCGCCGCTGTTCATGCTGACGCTGCGTTTTGTGCTGGTGGCAGCCCTGTTGCTGCCGTTTCATCGCCTGACGTGGCGTCAGCTACCTGGCATGATGCTGCTGGGATTCACCTTTGGTTTTGTGCATTTCGGGTTAATGGTGATGGGCATGCAAACCACCGATGCGGGCACCACCGCGGTGTTTATCCAGATGGGCACGCCGATCGCCATGCTGCTGGCCGCATTCTGGCTCAAAGAGCGGCTTCGCTATCAGCAAATCGGTGGCGTGGTAGTGGCGTTATTTGGTGTGATGATTCTTGCAGGCAGTCCGGCACTCGCGCACTGGCAAAGCATCTTGTGGTTATTGATGAGCGCCTGTGGTTGGGCATGCAGCACGGTGCTGATCAAGCGTCTACCGCCGATCGCGCCGCTGGCGATGACGGGCTGGCTTTCACTGTTTGCCATTCCACTGGTAGGGTTGAGTTCGCTACTCACCGAGCAGCACCAGCTCGCTTTGCTGCTGGCGGCGGGTTGGCGCGGTTGGCTGGGGGTGATCTACAGCGCGCTGGGTTCGTCTATCCTCGCTTATTCATTGTGGTACGGCTTGCTAAAGCGCTATCCCGCCAGCCAGATTCTGCCCTGGTCATTGCTGAGCCCGGCACTGGCGCTGTTAATGGGCGTGGCGATTCTGCATGAATCACTGGACCGCAGCAAAGTGATCGGCACGCTGCTGATTGTGGGTGGGATATTGCTGGCAGTGGTACGAGGCACAGTAATAAAGAAGAGGGTAGTGGTGTAATTGGGATTTTTCAGCCGCAATGCCCAGATATCTTTATGTAAAAGGGTTTATCCGCATATCACTCAAACCTGTCGATGTGGCATGTCAGGCACGCACTGCGGCTCAAAAGCGCGAGTTTATTCTCTTATTTTAAATTGATTCGTTGCGGTAAACACAGCGCTTACCCGTGTTGATATTGTCGCAGCCCGATGTCCCTGTGTTAAAACGCCGAGTTAAGGGGAGGAGTGAATGGGTTTGCGTTTTATTATTCTGTCCGCCACGCTCATGTATACTGCCCTCTCTATCTTCCTAATTATTACCCTCCTATTTAATTAATTCCATCAATGCAATGCCTTATTAATAGCTGGTACTGATTTTTATTAATATTGCTACTAATCTGATTCGAACAGAAAACCCTTCACTATTGTTGTTTAAACAGTCACAGTATCGACCAATTAAAATGAAAGCGTAAAGTAAAGAGATAATGTGAAGGTTATTTGACTATATAACCTTTTGGCAAATAAATATACCAGAAATGCATATAAATCCCGTTGCTTTTGAGCGTAGAACATCAATCAAGCATAACAACTGCAACTCAACATAAGTGTATGTGAGACGTGAAATGTATTCTAACGCAATATGGATCATGCTGGAGAAGTCAGTCAACATCATCGGACTGATATATATCAATTCGTTAATGGCTAAATACATTGGCCCAGATAACTTTGGCAAGATAAACATCGCCACTTCTCTGTTTATTTTTGTGCAGACGTTATCATGGTTTGGCGGTCAAAATATTATCTTCAAGCGCATGAGCGAGAAGACGCGATCGGGTATCTCTTTAGCAATGCATACTCAGAATCAGCGACGTTTTTTCTTTCTCATCTCCTCAAGTGCAGTACTGGCGTATCTCTACTTCTTTACGGATCTCACGGTCTTTATCTTTGGCGTGGCCAACTGCATCGCGACCTATTATATCGTGATGGACTTCTTTTCGATTTACAACAACACCCAATTAAAATCAAAAATCAACACGATAACCAATGTCATCGGACTATCCCTGGCACTTTTAGCCCGATACGGCATCGCACACTTCGAGCTGCCTATTTACTACTTCACGATCCCCATTATTATTATTCCCCTTATCCCTTACATTATGCGTCTCATTTACTTCAGGCAGACTACGACAATCAATGAGAGCAGTAAGGGTGCCATCATGTATAACCGTCATATGTTGTACACCGGTGGGGCCTTGATCCTGTCGAGCATATCAGCGGATATCTACACGCAGATTTCGAGTATTTTTCTGGCCAAAATGATTTCTTACTCAAATCTGGGAATCTATAGCGTTGCATTAACCATAGGAGGCGCCTGGTCATTTATTGTATTGGCATTGATAACGAGTTTCTTCTCAAAGATTTACAACGAAAAGAATCAACCTGCTGTTGATGAATTACTCAGTAAAATCAACAGAATTGTTATCCTGCTGTCCCTTGTTGTGCTAGGTGGATTCTATCTGGTTGGTGATGACTTTATCCATTTGCTGTATGGCAATAATTATATGGGTTCTGTGGAAATCATACCCATCATCATTCTTGGCACGATGTTTTCGTCACTGGGAACGATCTGCTACCGGTATATGATCAAAGAGTCCGGATACAACTACCTGGCTAAGAAAATGTTTTTATATTGTGTCTTAACCGTGCCATTTTCCTGGGTCATGATCCGTTCCTTTGGAATTAATGGCGCTGCATACTGTTTTTTGATTGTTGAAATTTTGTCTTGCACGTTACTGAATTATTTTTTCAAGAATAGAACAATCATCAAAATGCACCTCAACATTTTTAAAACGAGATAATTTCAATGAGAATGATAAAGCACACAGTTAAGTCAGCTCTGAAAATTAGCGCTAATATTTCACCGGAATTCTGCGCTAAAGCCCACTACTACATAAAATTTAAGAAGAAACTTAATTTAACCAACCCGACCAATTTTAATGAAAAGATTCAGTGGCTCAAGTTCAATGAGCTGAATAATGATATCTATACAAGCTGCGCGGATAAGTATAAAGTCAGGGAATATATTTCATCCAAAGGCTGCGGTAAAATTCTCAATGAGCTTTATGGCGTCTACGATAGTCCTCAAGACATTGACTATGCTGCACTGCCTGAAAGGTTTGCGCTCAAGTGTAATCACGGCGCAGGCTACAACATCATTTGTAGTGATAAATCCTCATTAGATGTTGAAAAAACCAACAGGCAGTTGAGCAAGTGGTTAAGTGAGGATTTCTCATCACATTTTATTGAGCCACAGTACCGAAAGATTGAGAGAAAGATTCTCTGTGAAAAATTCATCGAGAATGAACGCGGTGGTTTCCCAGACGACTATAAGTTTTACTGTTTTAACGGTGAACCTTACGCCGTCATGGTTTGTGTCGGTCGTGAAAAAGGCACGCCTAAATTCTATTACTTTGATATGAACTGGAATCCACTTCCCTTTGAAGACACAGTGAAGTTGCTTAATAAGCATGATCTGCCAGAGATGCCTGATGGCTTTGTGAAAATGAAGCATTATGCAATGAAACTGGCGACCGATTTTAAGTTTGTGCGCGCTGATTTCTATCTTCTGAACGGTGAGGTTATTTTTGGCGAACTGACATTTACGCCTTCAGCAGGGCTGGATGTCTCACTTCAGGAAGCGGATGCCATTTTGGGTGGGCAGTTGAGGTTGTGATCTGTGTGCATTGAGCGGACACAGCACACTCACGTCGCCGCTCGCTGTGGATGAATGGCGGCTCGGGGATTGAGGGTGGCATAAAGCAACCCTTGATGGGGAATCAGTTCCCCAGCGGTTTTTAGCTCCGCGACTGCGGCCCGAGCCGCGATTCAAGCCTTCAAAACCCTACGTGTCTGAATGGTTTCGAGGTCAGCGAACCTCATATTCTAAGTTTTTCTCCTGGTTAAATATGCAATAGAAAAAAATAGCGCACACGACCTATTTTTTAACCTTAAAACTGAATGGAATGGATATATAAATTTTGCGTTTGTTATGAATTATCGCGCCCCATATAAACGAAAAGAAAGATATATCATATGACCTGAGACATTAAATGAACAAGTAACAACAAAAGGTCAATGCTGAAGGGAGGTAATCATTTATAAATCAATGCATTAATCCCCTTACAACACAGAGTTTCGATAAGTACTTTCCTACAGACTATTCTTAGTTATCTTGCTAGGCTATCTTTCAAATCAATCCTGTCAACCGATCTTACGGGCCGCCTATCCCATGAAGAAAGTGCTTATTGTCGATGACCATCCGGTGATTCGTTTTGCCGTGAAAATGCTGCTGGAGCGAAGCGGTATGGAGGTTGTGGCTGAAACCGATAATGGTGTGGATGCTATCCAGAAGACCAAAGATACGCGCCCGGACCTGGTATTACTGGATATCGGTTTACCTAAAGTGGACGGTTTTCAGGTGTTACAACGTCTACGCGCGCTGCAGTTACCGCTGAAAATTTTGGTTTTGACCTCGCAAGAAGGAGCGAACTTTGCTCAACGTTGCAAGCAGGCCGGGGCCGACGGTTTTGTCACCAAAAGCGATGATTTAGGTGAACTCACCGATGCGATTAAAATGGTGATGCGCAACTACAGCTTCTTCCCGCAAATGGAATATGGGCAGTCGAGTAACCAGGATGATGGCAAATTGCTTTCTGATATTTCCGATCGTGAACTCAGTGTGCTGATCAGCATTGCTAAAGGGCTGACCAATAAGCAGATAGGGGAACAACTGGTGTTAAGTGAAAAGACTATCAGTACCTACAAACATCGCCTCAAACAGAAACTCAATGCACACACGTTAATTGAGTTGATCGATTTTGCCCGTCGTAACAATTTGATTGGATAATGCTCGCTATGCAGCGCTTACGTGTCATTTTACTGTTTATCGGGATGTGGCTGGTTTGCGCTCCCGTTCAGGCTTCCGAACTTCAGTTAATGACGCACCTGACAGGCTCAGAACAACATGCATTATTATTATCCCCCGATGAAAAAGCCTTCCTTCACCAGAAACATCAGTTGGTGATGGGTGTAATGCGTTATGACTCGCCGCCTTATGGGATGCGCAATATTCGTGGCGAATTTGAAGGTATCAGCGCGGATTATGTTGGCCTTATCGCGCAACAGTTTGGCATTCCGGTTCGCATTGAAACTTTTAACGATCCTGAAAAACGCTGGGAAGCATTGGCGGCAGGAAAAATCGATTTTATTCCTTCTGTTCCCACCCATCTGACAAAAGATGCGTTTGCCATGTCTACATCCTATTCCAGAGACCGGGCGGTTCTGGGTACGGAGATGACACATCCCATGGCGCTACCTGCTGACCTGCAAGGGGTTCAGGTGGCTTTAGTTAGAGATTACCTGCCGCTTTCACTGTTACGCCAATATTACCCGCAAGCCAAATTTCGTCTTTATGAAAATTATCAGGATGCTCTCAGCGCTGTGGCTTTCGGCAAAGCGGATGTCTACCTGGGCAACAGTTACTCGCTAAGCCGCAACTTCCTGAATAATCTTCAGTTAGCGCGCTACAGCACCTTGCCAGTGAGGGATATCGCTTTCGCATTTAGCCGCAGTCAGCCTGAGCTGTTGACGCTGTTTAATAAGGCGTTAGCGAATATTCCTTTGGATGATAAGTTGCAAATCAACCGTATCTGGCAACCTGATTTAGTCGATATCACCCAGTCTGTTAATCCGTTGGTTTTCTCCCCTGAAGAGAAACGATGGATGGCGACACACCCTCGCGTCAATGTGGTGTTGTTTAGCGGCGACAAAGCGGCGCCAGTGACCATTTTGGGGGCCGATGGGCAATTACGTGGCATGGCGTTCGATTTGCTCTCGATAGTGCGTCTGAAAACCGGGCTAAACTTTGAATACAGTACTGTGGATAATGCCATCCAGTTGATGCAACGGGTTAAAACGGCTGAAGTCGATATGTTTGCCTCACTGACGCCCAGTACGCAGAGTTCGCAACAGATCCTTTTTACTCGCCCTTATCTGCGCAGTGCCTATGCCCTTACCACGCGCGCAAATCGCAGCGATATTCATTCCCTGCCAGATTTGCGGGGTAAGCGGTTGGCGATGGTATCAGGCAGTGGCGCAGAGGATCTTATTCACTCCCACTTTCCTGACATCACCTTGGTTCGGGTGGAGAACGAACCGGCCTTGATGGAAAGCGTGGCTGAAGGGCGCGCAGATGCCGCGGTGGGTATTCTGATGATGTCGGACTACCAAATTAAATCTTATTACCCCCGGCAACTTAAAATTGTGGCGACCGTGGGAGATCGACCCGCCTGGATATCCTTTGGTGTCGGGCCAGGCGATCCTGAACTGCAATCCATTCTTGATAAAGTGCTGTTAAGCATTCCGCCCGTCGAGATCGAGAGCCTGGCAAACCGCTGGCGCCCAGGGGATTTTGTCAATATTGACGATTTTTGGACGCGTTATCGTGACTTAATGATTATCTGTGCCATTTTTACCGGCGTCATTATTCTGCTGACGGTGGGATGGGCACTCTATTTGCGTCAGCAGATTAAGCGTAAGGCGGCGCTACGCCGGGAATTAAACAATCAACTGGCGCAGCTGCGTACCGTAGTCAGCAGTATGCCGTTCCCCGTTTCACTGCGCGATCGTCAGGGAAGACTGACATTCTGCAACGAGCGCTATCTCGTCGAAACCGGTGTCACCTATGACGAGGCGCTGGGCAAAACCATGGTGGAACATCCCGGCCTGCGCACCCCAGAACAAGCGGCTTTCTACCATGGCCAGCTAATGGAAGTGATGAACTCCGACTCGCGCATTCTGGAAGATCGCCGTTACGATTTGTGGGACAACCCCAATTCGTCCATCGGCATCACCGTTTATCAGTGGATTGAACCCTGGCATGACAGTGATGGCACGGTAGTGGGTGTGATCGGGGGGTGGATGGATATCTCGGAACGTGAAGCCCTGTTTGCCGAGCTACGTGAAGCCAAAGAGCGTGCGGAAGATTCAAACCGTGCGAAATCTGTGTTCCTTTCAACTATGAGCCACGAAATCCGTACGCCCATGAACGCGATCATCGGCATGCTGGATATGGCATTAAAGAAAGGGCGCAATGGCGAGCAGGATATACAAGCGCTGGAAGTCGCCTATGAATCGGCTGATAGTCTGGTGGGGCTGATTGGCGATATTCTTGATATTTCACGCATCGAGGGCGGACAGCTGGATTACCATCCTGAACCCGTTGATTTGGCGAAGCTGATCGATAATCTGCTTAAAGTTTTTCAGGGATTGGCACTGGATAAAAACATCAGTCTGACCAAGCGCTATCCCGAAGAACCGCTACAACCGGTGCTGGCCGATCCTCTGCGTATCAAGCAAGTGCTCTCCAATTTGCTGGGCAATGCGATTAAATTTACCGATCAGGGCGGTGTGTCATTGACCGTTCATCAGCAGGTGGATGCGGTGAGCAATCTGGTGACCTATACCATCGATGTGCAGGACAGCGGTATCGGTATTGATCAGGCGCAGCAGGCAACGCTGTTCCAGCCCTTTAGTCAGGCGGACAATCGCCGTTCGGGGACCGGTTTAGGTCTTTATATCAGCCGTACCGTTTGTGAAAAAATGAACGGCACTTTAACCTTGAGCAGCGAACGAGGCATTGGGACTTGTGTGCAAGCGGTGATGCGTTTGCCACTGATGCACAGTGCGGGTGAAAAAGACGCATCAATCCATGATATTGCCGCAGCTTTACCCAGCGGGAAGGTGCTGGTGGTGGATGATAATGCCGCCAACCGCATGTTACTGGCGAAACAGCTCAGTTGGCTGGGGCAGCAAGCGACACTGGCGTGCGATGGCTATGAAGCACTGCAATGCTGGCAGCAGGAACACTTCGATGCGATCATCACTGACTGCAACATGCCGGGTCTCAGTGGCTATCAATTGACGCAAGTGATCCGTGAATCGGAAGAAGAGCAGTCGCGTCGGGCGGCGTGGATTATTGGTTTTACGGCCAATGCCATGCACGAAGTCTATGAACGTTGCATGGAAGCAGGCATGAACAGCTGTTTATTCAAACCCTGTTCGTTAAACAGCTTGTCTGCTGCACTGAGTCAGGCCTATTCCGGGCAGACCGCTGAAGGGGTTGAAGAGCAGAACCCTCCCGAAGAACAGGCGGATGAAGAACAACGCATGGCGGAAAGCCTGCATGATCTCATGGTGACGACGTTACAAGAGGATCTTTCAAGACTTGCTGTTTTAACGCCCGCGGAGGATCGCCACGCGATCGCCGATCTGGTGCATCGTATCGCGGGAAGCCTGCGTATCGCGCGGCGTAATGATCTGGCAGATGCCTGCCTGAGTCTGGAAAAGCAGTGCCGGGATACCTCTTTACCGGCCGAGGTCTTCACACCCGCCCTGACTTCACTGACGACAGAACTTCACACCTATCTCTCTGACTTGCAGAAATCGCCGGTGCTGTGAGGCACCGGTTTTTTCTCTGCTATGCAAAGCCATTTCTCGCGGCTAAATCGACTACATCGCTGATCTTACTGGTTTGCATCTTCTTCATAATACTGCGTTTATAGGTACTGACGGTTTTACAACTGATATTCAGTTCATCGGCAATGGTCTTGTTTTGTTTACCGGCGGCCAGATGACGTAGCATCTGTATTTCCCGATTAGTGAGTGATTGAATGATCAATCTGTCAGGATATCGCTGATGATAAGCGTTTTTAGCATGACGAAATACCACGGATTGGTTATTGGCGAGCGCGGTTATTACGCTGCTGAGTTTTTCAATAGGACAGGCTTTGCTCATATACGCCTGATAATCCATGCGTAAACTGCGCAACAGATAATAAACGCTTTCATCTCCTGCATAGGCAAAGATTCTGAGATCGGAATAACGGCGCTTTAACTTAATGAGTTTAACCAGTGAGGCGTGGCTAAGTTGGGCCGGATCAAACACCACAAGATGTGGGCGATACACCACCGTGCTATAGATGAAGTCATCCTCATCGCCGGTGGCGACAATCACTTTATCATGACGTTGCTGAAAGTAAGGCACTAATACATCGCGAATGAGCGGTTGCTTGTCATAAATAATAATGTGCATATGGGCTCCTTGCTGTGCGAAAAAATACAAAATCATTCTCACACAGCCGTGCTTCTTAATAACCAAGCCGCGTCTTTAATTCATCGAATTAAAGACAAGAGTACTTTTAAGAAGAGGGGAGATGCAGGTGTCGCTCAACCCAATACGCTAATTCCTCGGGGGAAAGCGGTTTTGTCAGGCAGGTGTTCATACCAGAGCTGAGACAGGTTTTGGTAGCATCGAAGCCGCTCATCGCGGTCAGCCCCAGAATGGGCACAGGGCCAAGCTGCTCGTTGGCTTCCTGCTGGCGTATAAGACGCGTCATCGTAAAACCATCCATTTCTGGCATGGTGCAATCTGTAATAATCACATCGATTTGAGCCTGATGTTTCTGCCACAAATCTAGTCCCTCCTGGCCATTACTGGCAACCAGAACCTCGTGGTTGTTATTTTGTAATTGCTGGCTGAGCATCAGGCGCGCGGGAGGATAATCTTCAACGATCAGCACCCTCGAGCGCTTCTGCTCGCCTGGGAGTGTTATCGGTGTCAGTCTTGCAGGATGCGCACTGAGATGGAGACTCACCGCACTGCCTTTGTCTGCAACCACTTCAGCGGTAATCTCCGCGCCAGCAGCATGTGCCATCCGCTGACAGGCCGCGAGGCTGAAGCCTGTCATCGCCCAGTCGCGTTCGTCGGCTTCCTCTGTCAACTCTGCGTTGTTCATGAGTGCGGAGGCGGCATCAAACCCGCTGCCCTGGTCGCTCACTTCAATGACCAGATGATGGCTACCATCGGGCAGGGTTTCCAGCGGGTAGATTGCCACTTCAATCTCCCCTTGTTCGGTATGTTGAATGGCATTACGCAGCAGGCTAGAGACAATACGGATAATAAACAGCGGATCGAACTCAAACATCGGGGCTGGCAGCGCATCGGTCACTTTGATTTGCAGCCCCTTGTCTTCAGCCTGCTGGCGAAAGAGCGCCACCGTACTGTGCAGCAGCGATGGGATATTCACCACCCGACTGTGATTACTGCTATCACGCGCTTCGGCACGGAAGATATCAAACACATCACCCACCAGTGACAAAAGAATACAGGCGGACTCATAAGCGGTTTGCACATTCTCATTATGCAATTTTTGCTGCTGCAATCGGCTGAGTTCCAACTCGAGCAGTCCCATCATGGCATTGAGCGGCGTGCGTACTTCATGGCCCATACTCTTCATAAATTGGTTGCGTGAGTGCAACACTTGTTGATTCTCGGCGGTGGCACGTTCCAGTTGTTCTATTAACGCCTCCTTAGATTGCAGATGCCGGGCCACGGTTTTCAGGCTGCTGCGCAGGCGAGTCACCCACAAAAAGAGACAGCCTGCTATCAACAGGGCGGCGATGATGATGATGAAAAGTGTCCACGAAGTCTCAGCATCGTAATGACTCTGCTCAGGGACGGGGAGGGTATCACGCCACGATCCTGCCAGTTGGGTCAGCGTTATCGGGGTAATCTGCCGCAATGCCTTATTGGTCACGCTCAAGGCCAGGGGATTATCTCGTTTCGCGGCAAAACTGATATTCAGCGGCTTCACTGGCAACGCCAATGCCTGATAGAGCGAGCCGATACCAGTGCGTTTAAGATGATATTGCGCGGCAAACTGTGAGGCCACCACAGCACGCACCTGCTGCTGTTTTAGCAGGTGAAGTGCGGTTTGCAGGTTTTCTACTTCGACCAATTGCAGCGTCGGGTACCAGGTTTGTAACCAGGGAATTAATGGGTTTTGTCTCACGATGGCAATCTTCTCGTCTGACAAATCCTGCAGCGACAGTGGACGTTCATGTTGGCGATTCATCAACAGCACGGGCGGTGTCACCAACCATGGCGTACCGGTTTGCAGCCGGGGTGCCGTGGTTTCCTCTTCACCCGGCACACTGAAAGCCTGGCTGACTAAAGCCTGAGGATAACGCGAGAGAAAAGCAGCCTTTTCTCGATCGCTGTTGATAACGTGGTAGTCAAAAGCAATACCAAAGCGATCGCTAATAAACTTCAGCAGATTGATGGAGAGGCCATCGGGCTTGCCCTGGGCATTGATAAAGCTGTAAGGCTCAAGGCGGCTATCCAGCACCACTTTGACCGGTTGGTTTTCGGCTAACCACGCCATCTCTTCAGGGCTTAATGCCAGCACGCGTGACGCTTCAGCAGCGTCCTGGTTCAACCCCCAATCGTGAGAAATGCGCAACCGACTCACCAGCGGCAGGGCATCCAGCACCTGGTCAATAGCGGTAAGTAATTGTGGCGCGCGGCTGTTCACCCCAAAGCTAAAGTTCAGCGCACCTAAGGTTGCATCCGGCGTCAGCCAGACATTATCCATTTGTAAGTCGCGTGTGAGGTAGTGGGCGGTGGTGCGGTTAATGGTAATCGCACCAGACTCACCGGTAGCCAGTTGCTGTACCGCATGGTAATAATCCAAAAAACTATTTGGTGAGGCACCATAGGGATCCCATTGATGCTGTTTGTCCTGCATTAACGCCAATAACCCGTTTTCAATTTCCGTTTGCTGAAGTGGAGCCTGAGAGGAATGTAACACCACGGCCTGATCGTGCAGCCATGGTAAGGAGGCGGCAACGGTGCGATTTTTCTCCAGAGCGGGACGCCAGATGGCCAGCATGTCGATGTCACCGTCATGTAAGGCGCTCAGCGCTTCGCTGCGTGTTGGGAAATAGAGCAATTGGAAATGCACATTTAAGGTTGATTCGATGACGGATAAATAATCGGCATCGATGCCTGCTAGCACACCACGCTCGACCCCCAGGCTGACAGGGGGTTGCGATACCCCCCAAACCCCGACGTTAATGCGTGGGTGGCGTTGCAGCCAGTGGCTGACATCGGCATTAAACGTGACCGCAGGCGGGTTAACCTCAATGCGGGGAGTTAAAACCAAGGGTACGCCACCCGCAATGCTGCCGCTCGCGAAAAGCAGGGTATGAATAAGTACGAGATGCGATAGCAGGCGAGAGAATTTCATAATAATCCGCTGAGTTCCAAAGCAGGAAAAGTCCAAGAAGCAGGCACGGCCTTATCGGCGCGTCAGAATAATCTGGGGTATTGTGCGAAATTGTGGCGTCAAGTAGGCCAGGCGCGGTCTTGTTTTGCCGACTTCTGTCAGAGAAGTTTGATGGCACTACGATTTGCTATGGCTGTGTCAGTAAATTCCTACCGTTTAATCAGTAACTGTTGACTCAGAATGGTCTCACCTTGCGTTACGATCTGCGCGCAATAAAACGTATTTTGGTGTTTATTCTGGCTGACTGATGAGGTTGAAATAGATGATTCGTTACGCGGGTGAAAAAATAAAGGTGGTATTACTGGATGACCACCCGATGATTCGATTATCACTGGAAATGGCGGCCAGCCACCATCCCGATATGCAGGTCAGCGGCAGTTTTTCCCATAGCCAAGAACTCTTAACATGGTTGCAAAAGAACACTGCTGATGTACTGGTATTGGATTATATCTTGGGCGGCGATGAGCTGGACGGCTTGTCGTTGATCAAACAGATTTTATCACGCCATCCAAAACTAAAAATTTTACTCTCGTCATCCATGGAGAGCCTGGCAGTAATACGTGCCGCCTTTATGAGTGGAATCAAGGGCTATATTTCTAAACGCGAAGAGGCGCAGGCGTATTTTGAAGCTATTCGCGTGATTAACAGCGGGCTGCGCTTTATTCCCGATAACATTGAAAGTGAATTAAGCAAAATACCAGTGCGGAAGCGAGATGGTGCGGTATTAGATGGACCGCTGTATCACGCCAACGGCGAGAAACTTTCTCGCCTGGATACGCTGTTATCGCCGCGAGAAGCCGAAGTGATTCGCTGTTTCCTTGATGGCATGCAGGTAATTGAGATCGCCGAGAAATTAAAACGCAGCCGTAAAACCATTAGCGGACACAAACAATCAGGGATGAAAAAACTGGGGCTGAGTACTGATTTAGAATTGTTCAAATATCGCGACCATCTTTTCTAATATTCACTTTTTCATGCCATTCAGCTGAGGCTGAATGGCTTTACGTCAATCAGGAAGAATACACCTTATGAACACATTACCCCTTTCAGCGCGCATCAATATTAAGATTCGGACAGCCAGTTTATTCACGCTGGTGATGATGGCTGCGGTACCCGCTTATGCGGAGAAAAGCTGTGAAGTCCGTCGTACGGAGATGACTCAGGCGTTACAGTTGGCCGAGCAGCATCAGCACGTACAAAAAGAGGCTGGGTTGCGCAAGGCGCTGGACGAATTGAATGCGCACTGCACGCATGCCGGAACGCTGGCGAATACCCGCCATGAGCTGGTGCAACTTGACGATAAAATTAGTGAAAAGCAGCAGTCAATCAAAGAGATTCAGCAGGAAATTGACCTGGCCCGCGCCAAAGAGGACACAAAAAAGATCAATAAATTACAACGCAAGCTCAGCCATAAAAATGACGAATTACTCGAAGCACAACAAAAGCGTGCCGAGGTGAACTCAGAGCTTGTGGCGCTAGGACGCTGATTGTTTTCTGTATCGCGGTAACCCCGCTTATTTTCAGACTTTGCCCCGGACTACCCGGGGCGTTTTTATTTTAATCCTGCCCATAGCTTTAATTGTCAGTATTTACTGACAGCCTGCTAATCCTTCACTGATATTTTTCAGCCATACGATAACCCATAATAGCCACCAAGCCGCTGCATCAGCGTGACAGAACTTCTCTGAAACGGACAGCACGGTAATATTCGATAAACTCAATGATGAGAAATTAAATAATGAAAATGATGCAAAAATCCCTGCTGGCTCTGGCCATAATTGCCACCACTGCACTGAATGTACATGCTGCATCTACGGCTGACATTAAAGTAATTGGCAGCATTGAACCCGGCACATGCACCCCAACACTTGCCGGTGGCGGCACAATTGATTATGGAACAATGAGCCCATCCGTGCTAAATGCAACTGGATATACTGCGCTTCCAGCCAATGATATCAACTTTACTATTAATTGCACCGCTGCAAGTAAAGTTGCTATTAAAGCACTTAACAAAAGACCAGATACATCTCCTTCTGGCAGAGATGTTTTTAGTGGTGGCGGTGCAGATATAACGGGTATTACTCTTTTAGGAGTTTCGGGTCTTAATCGTGTTGCAGGTTTGGGAATGCAGGATAAAGCAAAGATTGGAGGATATGTCGTGCGTATTAATTCTGCTTCATTACAGGCGGATTCAACTGCTGTTGACACTCTTCTTAGCAGAAACTCCGGCAGCACTTGGGCTGCTGCTGGTAAAGAAACCGATATGTTCGGAGGAATCTCTACCGCTCGATATTATTCAGTCGCCGCGAAAGGTCAAACTTCACCTGTAGCGTTTACTACATTGACTGGTAAATTTGATGTTCAAGCATTTATCAATGATCGTAAAAATCTGGACCTTACCAATATAGTTAACTTAGATGGTTTAACCACTCTGGAATTGGTTTATATACCATAATTCCATTTCACTCTTAAATTAGCCCCAGTACTGTTTGGGGCTTTCTGTTGCATCTTAAATTGGTCTCATTTCATAAGCACTTTATTACAGCCATCTAAAGTTTTACTTTTTCTTGAAAAGCATAAAGCATCCATAATTTATTAGGTTAAATATAGAGGGTGTAATTTTATATTCAAATGTAGAATGTATGGCTCTTTGTCTCATTTTTTTGCTAAACCATCGGAGCTAAATATGAAAGTGTCATTTATTTTTTATTTAGGGGCGTTAGCCCTTTTTATTAGCACTTCTTCTGTACTTGCAAGCGGTATGGTGCCTGAATTGCCAGTTGCGATTATTGATCAGGCCGAAGGTGAATCATCCATTAGTGTGCTGAACACAGACAGCACTCCATTATTGCTGGTGACTGACCTACAAAATATCGAAAACGACAATATCACTAACTTGTTGTCAGTGACACCACCTGCTGCCCGTGTCGAAGCCGGTAAAAAGCAGTTGGTGCGTTTTATCATGACGGAAAAACGCCGCTGAAAACAGAGCATCTCGGTCGCGTCACTTTTGAAGGTATTCCGCCACAGAATAGAGGCGAAAACCGGGTGCGCGTGTCGATCCGTCAAAACCTGCCGGTGCTGATTCGTCCGGCTGGTCTGGCAAAAGATGACGCGCCGTGGAAGCGCCTGACGTGGAAACAGTCGGGTGACCAGCTGACAGCCATTAACGATTCACCTTATGTGGTGCGTTTCAGCCCGCAGGTTACCACGCTGCCGGATAACAGCACCTGGACCATGCCGCTGACTTATATCCTGCCGGGCAAGTCGGCCAGCTTTACCCTGGATAAAGAAAAAAAAGGCGGTGCAGCCAGCAGCGTGCGCATTATCCCAACCAACGTATGGGGTTTCAGCGATAAGCCATATGACGCGCAGCTGGTGAAATAACAGAGATGTATCCGTCCCGTAAAGTTGAAACAATCAAGATGTCGCGCACGGCGCTCGCCGTTCTCACTGTGCTGTGTGGTGCGCTCAGTCCAGCCGTTGGGGCGGAAGAAGTCACCGTATTCGACATCGAGTCAATAAAAGCCATAGGTTTGCCTGCCTCACTGGCAACCGAGTTTTCCTCAGCGCCGCGCTTTATGCCCGGCAGCAGCACGGTTGAACTTAAGGTAAACGGTGAAAAGCGTGGACGCCACGCCATGCAATTCGATGATAAAGGTCAGCCGTGTGTGAATGTGGAACTAATAAAAGCGGCAGGCTTGAAATTGCCTTCGGGAATAAAGCCCGAAGAGCAGTGCTTCGATCTGAAAAACACCTGGCCGCAAGCTGAATGGAATCTGGATTCCAGCGAATCGCGGGTTGAACTGGTGATCCCGCAAGATGCTATTAACCCGGTAGCAGAAACCAATAACTGGCAGCACGGCGGCACGGCGGGTTTGCTGAACTACGATGCGCAATACAGTGGTTCAACCGGTGCCATGGCCGGGCTGGAATTTATGCAACTCGGTACTGAAGCCGGATTTAATGCGGGTGATTGGATTTTCCGCAGCCGCCAGACTTTCAGTCGTTTTAATGGTGTGGACGATTTCCGCCATCAAGCGGCCTATGCCCAGCGCACCTTTGCCGGACTGAAAAAGGTCATGCAGGCCGGACAAATTAGCCTCGGCAACTCGATGTTTGGTGCCGGACAGGTGCTGGGCGTGCAGATGTTTCCAGAGCATGCGCTGATGGGCGATCGCGGTGGCCCCGGATTGGTGGAAGGCATTGCCGATAGCCAGTCGGTGGTGGAAGTCCGTCAGTCTGGCGCGTTGCTGTATAGCACGACGGTGCCTGCGGGCCCGTTTCGCTTGCAGGGTTTCCCGCTGCTGAATACCCGTACCGATCTGGAAGTGACCCTGACCAGTAGCGACGGTAGCAAGCGCCAGTTTATTGTGCCTGCGTCAGCCCTGTTGCTGAATGGCAGTGCGGTAGCGCCGGGGCTGTCGTTTGGTGTCGGTAAGATGGATCAGCAGGGCAGTGGCGAAGCACCGATGGTTGCGACACTGTCTACCGGTTGGGTATTGACTCCTGGCACCGCGCTGAACGGTGGTGTGTTTGGCTCTGATCCCTGGCGCGCGCTTGCTGCCAGTCTCGACGCACAGTTGTGGAAACAGAGCATGCTCAATTTGCAATTGACTGGTGCACAGGATAACCGCCACGCCAGCAAAGGCGTGCAGGCCACCGCCAGCTTCAGCAAGCCCATCACGGAAAAAATCTCAGGCAGTATTAACTATTCGCGCCAGACCTACGGCTACCGTGAACTGAGCGATGCGCTGATGCGTGAGAAACAGGACGCCTCAGTGCGCAGCCGCGATCAGCTGGGTCTGGGGTTAGGCTGGTCGCACGAGATGCTCGGTAGTCTGAGTGTTTCCTGGGCACGTGGCAGCACCTTTGATGGCGACGCCATTACTTATCTGCGCGGTAGCTGGAGCAAATCTTTTGGTCGCAGCTACGTCGGTTTGAGCGTGGAGAAAGACAGCGGCGGTCGCCATCGTGACGGCGATACGCGTGCGTATCTATCAGTTAGCATTCCCTTTGGTCAGGGGCAGAGCACCAGCAGTTATCTCAGCACCAGCAAGCACAGTATGCGCGGCGGCGTGCGCTACGACAATCGCACCAGTCAGGATCGCGGTTGGTCGTTGGCGACGGATCGTGACTTCCGCAGCCAGCGTAATTCGGGTACCGCCAGTATCGATATGGTGACGCCGCTCAGCCAACTTTCCGGCAGCGTCAGTACCGACAGTGACCATTACACCAGCTATTACACCCGCGCCAGCGGTTCGCTGGTAGCACATGGCGGTGGCATTACGCCTTCTGCTTACAAAGTCACTGATACCTTTGCCATCGCCAAAGTAGGCAAAGAGAAAGGCGTGCGTCTGGAGACCCCAGGGGGCCCGACATGGACCGATAAACGGGGTTATGCCGTGATTCCGTCCGTCAGCGGTTTCCAGAAGTCGACCATACGGGTCGATACCCGCACCTTGCCGAAGAACGTCGATATTGCCAACGGCTGGGCGGAAACCGAAGCCGCGCGGGGTGCGGTCAGCCACCTCAACTTTGAAGTGATACGTAACCGCCGCGTGCTCGCCACGCTCACCGATGTGAACGGCAAACCCGTGCCTTACAGCGCGTCGGTGTTCAACCAGGAAGGGCAATTTATCACGGTGGTGGACGAGAAGGGACGTGCCTTTATTACCGATGCTGATAACGCCGGCAAGATGGAGGTGCAGAGTTCTGGCAAGACCGTCTGCAGTTTCCGCCTGGATCTGCCTGAACAGGCCGCCGCGAATGAACTGTTTGAAACTGCCAACGCGATCTGTCGCTAATCGGAGAGATGAAATGAAAAATTTACTGTCACTGCTAGCGCTAAGTCTGCTGATGATCAATCCGCTGCGCGCCAGCACGTCGGAAGTTCCACCACCTCTGGTACCTGTGGATCCCCGTTGTTCGGTCTCCGTCGGGAATAGCACGGTGGATTATGGCCGGCAGTCGCGCGGTCAGATGGAGTGGAACGGTGCCACCTATACGCCGGGTAAACGCATCATGACGCTGAGCGTGGTCTGCCCGTTTGCCCAGCCGATTAAGCTGGCGCTGCAAGGTGATCGTGCAGCAGATGGCAGCTTGCGTTATGGCGATAACGGTCGTCTTAAAGTGCGTCTTTCTGATGCGCAGTTAGACGGCCAGGCCGTTCAACTGCGGGATATCACGGCGGGCGATAAAGCCGTAGCTTCTTCGTTGCAACTCAAGGCTAATACCCGCTTTGAAGCAAGTGGTAATGGCTTACCCCTCAGCGGTAAAAGTTTCACCGCCAGGCTGGAGCTCGAACCTGAATTGAGTATGGATGCGGCAACGGTGAGCCGCTCAACCCAGTTCAGCAGCAGCTTCGCGTTAGATGTGATTCAGTGAAGCCACTTTTATCCTAAGCATGATCAACTAACTCTATTAACCAGCACACCGCTTGGGGGAATGACTCCCGCGAGCGGCGTTCTGCTGCGCGCTGTTCACCCACCACGCCATGAAAAAAGGAAGCGATTATGGCATTTAAACGTACGTTACTCTCCACCCACTGTTTGTTAGCCCTTACCGCAGGCTCGTGGTCTGTTGTGACCCTTGCGACACTCACCGATCAACCGCCCATCATGATGGGGGCGGAAGATCTCACCTTTTCCGACATTGCCATCACCGCAACGGGCACTGTGCGCGGTATTGAAATTTACAATCCCGCACACAGTGCGCATGGCAGCATCACGCTCAGCAACAGCATGGTCAGCGCCGAGCAAGGTGATGCGATTTATTTGCTGGATGGCGATGCGGTGCTGGATAACGTGGAATTGCTGAGCGAAGGAGGCAAAGGCATAAATGTGAACAATTACTCCAATGCGAAGGTCAGCCATAGCCTAATCACGACCCATGGCACCTACGGAGATGGCATCTGGTTAGCACAAGCAGATACCACCCTGTCCCTCAGCGATAGCACCATCACCACGGAGGGGGCGGTCGCCCATGCCCTCAACGCGCAGTACGGCAAAGCCACTGTCAATGACAGCGTGCTGAGCACATCAGGCAGCGGCAGCTACGGGATCTACAGCGAGAATGAACTCAGTGGCAGTGGCAATACCATCACCACGCAAGGCACCAGTGGCATCGGTGTATTTGCCGCGCGCGGTGGGGTGATCTCATTAGCGGACACCGTGATTAACACTTCAGGAGATAGCGCGGCCGGACTGCTGGCCTACCCCGGTTCAACGATTAATGGCGATGAGCTAACCGTGACCACCCGAGGGAGTAACGCGGCGGCGGGCTGGGTCCGTGAGGGCAACCTGAACCTGAGTAACAGTCAACTCAGTGCCAACGGCAGTGGCGGTTTCGGTTTGCTGGTGACGTCGGGTATCAACGGTATTGTCAGCGATATCACGCTGGGCAACACCCAGGTAAGCAGCAGTGGCAATGTATTACAGGGCAACAGCAATGCTTTAGCCGCAGTCACCGCCAGCCATGGCTCGGTGCTCACCGGCAACGTCCGCACTGACACCACCAGCCGCATCGCGCTGGCATTGAACGGGGGTTCCTCACTGGCGGGGGCGGTGACCGGTTTAGACAGCTTCAGCATTGATGGCAGCAGTAGCTGGTCGCTCAATGGCGACTCGTCACTCAATCAGCTGAACAATGACGGCACCGTCACCTTTACTGACGCGTCATCCGGCTTTAAAACGCTCGCGTTAAGCACGCTAGGCGGTAACGGCAGTTTCTTGATGAATAGCGATATTGCTGCGCTAAGTGCCGATCGTATTGATGTCAGCGGTGATATCAGTGGCTCACATTTACTGTCGGTGAAGAACAGCGGTGCAGAACCTAGTGCGCCAGATGGCATCGTAACACTGGTGACCAGTGGCGGTGGCGCGGGCGTCTTCAGACTTGCCGGAGGTGCAGTGGACGCCGGGGCATACAGTTACGGCTTGCAAAAAAGCGGTAATAACTGGGTGTTAGCGGCGAAGACCAACAGTGGGGGAACCTTGTTGCCATCACCTACCGCCGCCAGCGCCCTGGGGCTGGTGAACGCCATTCCCACCGCGTGGTACAGCGAACTCAGCACCTTACGCAGCCGTCTGGGTGAAGTGCGTGAAGGGAACGGTGAGGGCGGAGCATGGGTTCAAACCCGTGGCAGCAAAACGCGGGTTGATAATCAGGCCGGTGTTGCGTATCAGCAAAATCAACAGAGTGTGACTCTTGGCGTGGATAGCGCGCGTGCGGTGGAATCCGGTCAGGTGATCAACGGATTGTTCAGCGGTATGAGCAACAGCGACCTGGATTTCAAAGGTGGCAGCACCGGTAGCATCAACAGTTTCTATCTTGGTGCTTACAGCAGTTGGCTGCATCAGGATGGCTGGTTTACCGACAGCGTGCTGAAGTTGAACAACTATAACGCCCGCGCCAATGCCGTAATGTCGGATGGTGAACGCAGCAAAGGTGGGTTTAGTGTGCCCGCACTGGGTCTTTCCTTTGAGGCGGGACGTAAACTGCAACTTGAGGATGGCTGGTTTGTTGAGCCGTCGGCGCAGTTGAGTACGCTGTGGGCGAAGAGTGACAGTTTCCGCTTCGATAATGGCCTGGCGGCCCGTAGCGGTTCGGCACGCTCGCAACAGGTTGCGCTGCATGGCGTCGTGGGCAAATCACTCACCTTATCTCAGGGGGCGCAGCTAACGCCGTGGGTGCGGTTATCGGCGATTCAGGAGCTGGAAAACAACAACCGTATGACCCTTAACGATCAGCGTTTCAACAATGATCTGGCCGGTACGCGTGCAGAAATGACATTGGGGATGTCTGCTCAGCTTCAACCGGATCTACAGCTTTATACGGAAGCTGCAACCAGCAAAGGACGGCACATCAGCAGTCCATGGAATGCGGCTTTCGGTGTGCGCTGGAGCTGGTAATCATGGATATCCGGCGGCGCCCTGTCGCCGGATTTTTGCGCAACAGATAAGCACTCTCCTACAGCCGATACTGTGTCCGCGGGCTAAGGTGATAAGCATGCAAGGACGTTTAATTACCCTCTGAAAGGAACATCAGAACGCCATGAAAACCGCCATTATCATCGATGATCATCCAGGTCACTGCCGCGAGTGCGTGATGGCGCTGAAAAACAGCGGCATCATCGTCCTGGCTGAACGCTTGCCTGCTGTTGGAGCGCTGGATCAGGTTCAACAACTGTGTCCGGACTTGCTGGTGGTCAATCTTATCAACAACATTGAAGGATTGACCCTGCTGTCCACATTTCGCACACTCAGTGATGCCATGAAAATTTTGGTGATAGCGGCACCACAGAGTGGGCATTTCGCGCAGCGTTGTCTGGACGCGGGCGCCAATGGCTATGTCATCGCCTCCGATCAACTCAGCGAATTCAAAGAGGCGGTACGCATGGTGATGCGTGGCTACAGTTTCGCCCCTGCGCAGGATTTTCCAACGGCAGCCCATCGTCGCTATGGTGCCAGTGATGAGCAACGCTTACGCATGCTCTCAGCACGTGAAATGACGGTGTTGATTTTGCTGGCAAAAGGCCTGGGCAATAAACAAATTGGCGCGCAACTGTCGCTCAGTGAAAAAACCATCAGCACCTATAAACATCGCCTCAAATTAAAGCTGAACATCAGCTCAGCCGTGGAACTCATTGACTTCGCGCGGCGCTATCATCTGCTGTAGCATCACTCTCAGTCTTAATTAAAGTCCTTCCCGGCATTTAACAGCATGGCGATGTACCCTGTGTGGTTGATGAAGGGGTGATTGACGAAACCCCATTGCAGCACCCAATCAACAACTATTCATCAACAGCCCTCAATCAGTGCTGCGCCTTAGCGAATAGTGCACGAATTCCAACAGATTTATCGGTAACGTACTCAGCTTCATCCCTTTTCGGAACCACAGTTGTATGAAAAATCTGTCAAAACTGATGATCACTTTAGGCCTGTTTTTAGCCGTCAGCGCTCAGGCTGAAGCACAAGGATGCCTGAAAGGCGCGATAATTGGTGCCGCAGCGGGGCATGTTGCGCACCATGCCGTGATGGGTGCGGTTGGGGGCTGTATTGTGGGCCATCACATGGCCAGTAAGCAGCAAAAAGAAGCTGCAGCCAAACAGCAGCAGCAAAAGTAATAGGCAGAGATGCGCTTTCGGTTTAACGTGCTAAGTGCAGTTTTTACCGGAGGCGATGAGCGTCATCGCCCGCCTATCAGGAAGATAGCCCATCATGATCACTATCGAACCCGCCGATCCTTTTGCTCCTGAATCTCAACGTCTGATTGAACAGCTCTCTACCGAGTTGGCGGCGATTACCGGAAACAACGGCAAAAGCCACTTTAGCGCTGAAGCGATCGATGCAAAGCGATCCATCTGGGTGTTAGCAAAAGACCAACAGGGCAGAGCGTTAGGATGTGCTTCACTGCGGCCGCTGTCGGATGACGTCGCAGAACTGAAACGCATGTATTCGGATCGCAGCGTATCCGACGTGGGGGCGACGCTGTTGGATTATCTGCAAGAGTGGGCGGCAAAAGCGGGCTATAAAGACATTCGGCTCTCAACGCGCGCCATCAACACGCGTGCCGTGGCGTTTTATCTCAAACACGGCTTTGAACAGATAGAAAACTACGGCCCTTATGTGGGGCGAACCGAATCCGTTTGTTTAAGCAAAACACTCTGATCTGACGCTATTTATTCGCATCCCACATCCTCATCATCTGCGAGATCGCCTTGTTCAGTTCCTCAATGCTGGCGCCGTCGCGCGCCTGAATCGATAAGCCAGACATGAAAGTGTTGAAGGATGCCGCCAGTGCGCTGACATCAACATCCTGCCTCAGCTCGCCCGCGGCAACAGCGCGTTGTATCGCAGCGGTGATTCCGGCGCGGGTGCGATTGCGTGAGCGAGTCAAAGGTTCGGTCACGGCGGCATGTTCGGCAGAGGTGGCGCTCATGGCACCGAGACCCACCATGCATCCGGTTGGATGGCCTGGCTCGCACTGCATCTGCGCCGAGCGTCGCAACGAGGTTTCCACAGCTTCGCGCCCCGTCAGGCGGGTATCCCACAGGAATTCCGTCACCTGACCGAAGGTCGCGAGATAGCGCTGCACACATTCACGAAACAGTGCCTCTTTAGAACCGAACGCCGCGTAAAAGCTCGGTGCGGAGATGCCGTTGTTAATGCTGGCCTTGAGCTGATTAAGTGAGGTCGATTCGTAACCCTGCTGCCAAAACAGATACATCGCCTGTTCGATCGCCTGGTCGCGATCAAATGTTCTCGGGCGTCCCATCGTCGCCATCACTTCCTCCCGTTTAGCGCGTGCAGTGGAATACTATACTAAACGATACATATATCGTTGACAAAGCGAATCTGCCTGATTAGTGTATCGATCGTTACATTAATCGGGGTTGCTCTCTTAAACGTCAAGTGGCAATGCTTTACGCTCAAATATATACCAATTGATACATAAATCATTTCAGAAGGAATTATGGAAAAGGAACTCGCACTCTCCGGGCAAGATGCAGTAACAGAACGGCTGCCGGTTTTCGCTCTGCTGGCGCTGGCGATGACAGGCTTTATTTGCATCATCACTGAAACCTTGCCCGCCGGGCTCTTGCCACAAATGGCCGCGGGGCTGAATATTTCAAACGCCCTGGCAGGGCAGACGGTCACGGCTTATGCGCTGGGATCGCTGCTCGCCGCCATTCCGTTGACCATCGCAACTCAGGGCTGGCGGCGCAGAAACGTGCTGCTGCTGGGTATCGCCGGGTTCCTGATTTTCAATTCCATCACGGCGCTATCCGCAAATTACTGGCTCACGCTAACGGCACGTTTCTTTGCCGGCGTGGCGGCGGGATTGTCCTGGAGTTTACTGGCGGGCTATGCGCGCAGGATGGTGGCGATCCACCAGCAGGGGAAAGCAATGGCGATTGCTATGGTGGGCACACCTATTGCCTTGTCATTAGGCGTGCCGCTCGGCACCTGGCTGGGTGGCGTGATGGGCTGGCGCACTGCCTTTGGGATTATCTCTGCCTTGACCCTTGTGTTGGTGGTGTGGGTGCTGGCCAAAGTACCTGACTATCCGGGGCAATCGCGCCATGAACGCATGCCGCTGTTAAAGGTGCTCACCACACGAGGCGTGAGACCGGTGCTCAGCGTAGTGATTGCCTGGATGCTGGCGCACAATATTCTCTATACCTATATCGCCCCGTTTCTACAGTTGGCGGGCCTGGGTTCACAGGTGGATATCGTGCTGCTGGTGTTCGGGTTGTCGGCACTGCTGGCAATTGCTGTGACCGGGCGGCTGGTCGATCACCATTTACGCCGCAGCGTGTTGGTGAGTCTGGCGGTATTCGGTCTGGTTGCATTGGCGTTTATGGGCTTCTCCCACATTCCAGCAGTGCTGTATCTCGGCGTAGCCGTATGGGGATTGACCTTCGGTGGGGCGGCGACCCTGTTGCAGACGGCATTAGCGGATACTGCTGGAGAGGGCGCTGATATCGCATTGTCGATGAATGTGGTGGCGTGGAACGGCGCGATTGCAGCGGGTGGTATCACGGGAGGCATTCTGTTGAATCACTGGGGCGCGCAGTCGTTTCCGCCGGTTTTGATAGCACTCCTAATCGTCGCATTCGTTATCGCCTGGCGAGCAAGTCAGCACGGATTTAAAGCGGGCGCTCGCACCGGCCATTGAATGATTACCGCCATCTAGCGCTGGCTGCGTTAATCGTCGCCAGCGTTAATTAATTGGTTACCGCCATTTAGCGCTGGCTACGTTAATCACCGCCAGCGTTAATTAATTGGTTACCGCCATTTAGCGCTGGCTGCGTTAATCGTCGCCAGCGTTAATTGATTGGCCACCGCCATTTAGCGTTGGCTGCGTTAATCACCGCCAGCGTTAAATCAGGCGCAGCCTGGCACAGGAAATCCGTCATGATGAAACCTGTGAACCACCGTCAAAAAACTGGCACAGCAGCTGCCAAAGGTGCTGTGCCGCTGGGGTAAAGCGGTGGTCGGCGCTGCGTAACAGATGGCATTGACTCTCGCGGGCGATGCGATGATTGATCGGCACCGCGATCAGATTGCGTGATGCCAGGGCGTCTTCCACCACTTTCGTCGTCATAAAGGCAATGCCCATTCCCGCCTGGCTCAGCGCAATCGCACTGGAAAACAGGTTGCAGCTGTAGGCGGGCGTGAACACCAATCCTTCCTGATTAAACATGACATTCATATAGCTCTGAATACCAAAGTCTTTATCCATGCCAATCAGCGGATATTCGGCAAGATCGCTGACCTCTACCTGTTGATACAATCCGATAGGGTGATCACGATGCACAATGGCGCAGATGGGGCCGCGCAGATAACTGTGACACTTCACGCCGGGCGGACCAAGAGGGCCAAAGCCTACGGCCATATCCACTTCGCCACGGGTGATCAGGCTCACCGTGGTTTGCATATCGCCGGATAAAATATCGATGAACACTTCAGGGTAGCTTTGCGAAAAAGGCCGCAAGACATACTTCACCACCTCATCGACCATCCCCTGGCCGACACGCATGCGGATCGAGCCGCCGCGTTTATGGCGCAAATCACGCAGACGTCTTTCCAGGTGGCTTCTGCGCTGATGCGTTTGCGCATAATCGTCAGCCAGTAATTTCCCCGCTTCGGTCAGCACGACATTGCGTCCGCGCCGCTCCAGCAGCGGCAATTGCATATCGCGCGCCAGCTGCGAAAGTTGACGACTGATGGCCGCAGGATCCACATCCAGCGCCTCCGCCGCGCGACGAATGCCGCCATGAACACCGACTTCATACAAGTATCTTATGGACTTGTCAGGATAGAGCAGCATTGCCATAGGTTTTCATTATCTGTTGTTCTCAGGTCAACAATAATAACGTTTTATACCCATTTTTTAAGCGCAATTTTATCCTCATACTCGGGATTCACTTGGTGAGGACAGAAGTAATGAAAAATATAATAAGTTATTTGCAACAGCATTCAGACGACATTCTTTCAGATATCAAAACCCTGGTGGCAGCAGAGTCACCGTCAATGAACAAGGCAGCGGTGGATCGCTGTGGCGACGTGCTGCGTGCCCTGTTTGCTGAGCGTCTGGGTATTGATGCTGAAATCGATGTACAGGAACACTACGGCAACCATCTCAAATTCACGCTGGGTTCAGGCGAGGATCAAACCGTGGTGCTCGGCCATTTTGATACCGTCTGGGATGAAGGCGAATTGTCGATGCGCGAGGAAGACGGCAAATTCTACGGTCCTGGCATTCTGGACATGAAAGCCGGTCTGGTGCAGTCGATTTGGGCGGCACGTGCATTAAAAGAACAGGGTTTGCTGGCAGGAAAACGCATCGTTTTCCTGTGCGGCAGCGACGAAGAAGTGGGCAGCCCAAGCTCCAGTGAATGGCTGTCTCGTCATGCGCTGGGATCATCGCAAGTGCTGGTGGTGGAACCTGCTGTGGCTGGCACCGGCGCACTGAAGGTGGCGCGCAAAGGCACGGGTCAGTATCAAATCGTGATCACCGGGCAGGCCGCGCATGCGGGTAACAATCCTGAAGAAGGTATCAGCGCGGTGCAGGAGATGGCGCATCAGGTGCTGTTCCTGCATGGATTAAATGCACCGGATCGTGGCACTACCGTCAACGTTGGTATTGCGCAAGGCGGAAATCGCATCAACGTGGTGGCGGATAAAGCGGTACTGGGCATCGATACGCGCGTCACCAGCGAAGAGGAAGCGCAGCGCATTCACGCCGAGATCACTCAGATTCAGCCGCACTTACCGGGCATTAAGCTGGAGATTACCGGCGCACAATCACGTCCGCCGATGCGCCAGAGTGCAGAGTCGCGGGTTATCATGCAGCGTGCGCAAGCGGTAGCACAACAGATCGGCTTCAGCGTGGAAGGTCAATCGGTCGGCGGCGGCAGTGATGGCAATTTCACTGCGGCGTTGGGTATCCCAACTTTAGATGGCCTGGGTGCGACCGGCGCAGGTATTCACGCGCGTCACGAACACATCATCATTGCCGATATTGCCTCACGCACCGCGCTGCTGGCGGGTTTGATGCTGGGGGAAAACCATGTCGCAGGTTAATGTTGAGAAAAATAGTGCGATGCAACCCGCAGGGAAAAAGAGCGAGCAGAGCCCTTATCTGCTGCTGTTTATCATTCTGGTGCTGGCTGCGGTCGCGACCTGGATTATCCCGGCGGGCAAGTTTGATCACGAAACCCGCAATGGCGTGACCTTTGCCATTAAAGGCAGTTTGCATGAAGTGGCGCGTACCGGTGTTTATCCCGGCGAGATTTTCATGGCCATCGTGCAGGGCGTGATCAAAGCGGCACCGATCATTTTTCTGATTCTGTTCACCGGCGGGCTTCTGGCGGTGATTGAAGCCACCGGCGCGATTGCCACGGCGCTGAATTCGCTGTCACGCAGCACCAAAATCAGCGATACCCGTCTGATCCTGATTTTCGCGCTGATCTTCGCCATCCTCGGCAGTACCGGCGTGGTGCAAAACTCGGTGGTGGCCTTTGTGCCGATTGGTCTGCTGGTGGCGCGTTCGTTAGGCTTGCCGCCGGTGATCGGCATGGCGCTGATCTATCTGACCTGCGCGGCAGGGTTCAACGTGGCGTTTCTCGGCCCGGCAACCACCGGTCTGACACAGCATCTGGCGCAGTTGCCGCTGTTCTCGGGCATGTTACTGCGCGGCATCACCAACCTGCTGTTTGTGTTAACGGTGGCGATTTATCTGATCATTACCGTGAAGCGCATGCGTAAAAATGGTCAGGTGCGCGTGGACAGTGCGGTGGAAAGCACTGAACCGCTGGCGATTACCGGTCGTCATAAATTGATTCTGCTGACCTGCGCGGTGACGCTGATTCTGTTTATGGTGGGCACGGTGCAGCTGCATTGGGCCACCAATGAGATGTCGGCGATGTTTATCATCCTGTCGATTATGGTCGGTTTGATTGGTCGTTTGTCCGGTTCTGCTATTGCTAACACCTTCCTGTCCGGCTGCTCTCAGCTGGTCAAAGGCGGCTTTATTGTCGGGATGGCAGGTGCGATTTCGGTGGTGCTGCAACAGGGCAATATCCTCGATCCTATCGTTGGCTTCTTATCAGATCTGCTGGCGCCAGTGCCGCCCGCGATTGCTGCCGTGGGTATGTTTGTCAGTGCCGCACTGATGCACTTCGGCATCTCATCCGGTTCGGGTGAGTCGGCACTGCTGATTCCGATTTTCTCGCCGCTGGGTGACAACCTGGGCCTGACGCGTCAGGTCACGGTGCAAACTGTGCTGCTGGGCGAAGGGATTGTGAATTCCATCAGCCCGACATCCGGCGTGCTGATGGCGGCGCTGGCCACCGCCAATATCTCGTTCGGCAAGTGGCTTAAATTCGTGGCGCCGGTCGTCGCCATCTGGTTTGTGATTTGCGTGGTGACGCTGCTGATTGGCGTGGCGATCAATTGGGGTCCGTTCTAACCCGGTGAAAACGAGAAGGGATGCTGACGATAGCATCCCTTTTTTTTGCGGCTTTAGGCCTCGTTACGCTTGCAGGAAATCCCGGAACTCCTCACTCAATTCGTCAAAGAGTTGATAGATCACCTGACCGCCCTGAGCGGTTTGTCCCCTGGCTTCCGCAGCGGCAAGCGCATCAAACAGGCGATGCTTGATATGAAAACGCCATATGACCGGCACGCGAGACAAGATATCAGTCAGTGCCCGATATCGCTCCGGCGTCCAGCTCTGCTCAAAGCGAGTACGCCATGGGCCAAAGTCAAAATGTGACGCGCTGGCGGCTGTCGCAGAGCGTTGATTGCGTGTCATTTGCGTGGCTTCCACGTCCAGTTCACCCTTGCGGATCACCACACCGTAATCCTGCTCGGCACGCGCCGAAGAAACGTAGCCGCTTTTCACGTCTGATAACACCTGCTGGGGATCTCGCTCCAGCGGTGAACCATATCCGCCTCCACCGGCTCCGGTTAATCGAATCACATCTCCTGCCTGGCATCGGATCACATCGCTATTGCCGAGCATTTCTGGTGCTTCGCTCTGCGGGTTTTTCACAAAAATGGCATTACTGCCCGCTTTTCCGCCAAGGACACCCCAGGAAGCGAAATGGGTGCGATCGCGGTTGCGCGCCGTCACGGTGGTATCAGGTGCAAACACCTGAAACTCCATCATTAGCCCGGAACCACCGCGATACTTTCCTGCACCACCGGAGTCGGGCACCAGACAGTAACGGGTGATACGAATCGGCACTTCCGCTTCGTTAATCTCCACTGGCGTATTGCGCAGAAATGCCACGTTAGCCCCCGATCCCTCTTCTCCATCACCGAACGGCATGCCACCCGCACCGCCGCCCACCGGGCCGATGGAAGCGATCACCGGTCGGCCCGAGGTGTTGGTGGTTTTAACGTTCAGAATCGCCAATCCACAGGCCGCGCAGGCAGGCAAACGGTCAGGGATCGCTTGTGAAAATGCGCCAAAGGTCAATACATGCGTTAACTTACAGGTCAGACTGCGCATGCCGACGGCCGCCGGGTAAACGGCATTCATCACGCTGCCTTCGGGCAGCACACATTCGACGACACGATCCAGCCCCGCGTTGAGCAAAATATCGGGATTCAGGGTATAGAGCACATAGTGATAGCCGACCAGCGCCAGCGCGTGACGCGTCATGCCGCCGGTCGGCATATTCAAGGATGAAAGCAATTGCGGATCGCTGCCGGTGTAATCAAGGATGGCGCGGCCGCCGCGAATTTTCAGCGTCATCGCCACGCGCATCGGTTTGCCGTTCACACTGTCTTCGTCAGCGTATTCCGCGAAGAAGTAATCGCCATCAGGCACGCTCTCAAGGATGCGTTGTGCCTGCTGCGCGGCATAATCCAGCAGGGCCACCATACCTTGCTGAAAATCTTCCACACCGAAATGCGCGATCATCTCCAGCACGCGTTTTTCGCCATTGGCCAGCATCGCCAGTTGCGCATGCAGGTCACCCATATTCTGTTCCGGCGCACGCACATTGGTTTTGATCAACGTGAGCAACGCTTCATCCAGCACGCCTTCACGCACGATCTTAGTCGGTGGGATACGGATACCTTCCTGATGGATCTCGGTCAGCGTGCGCGACAGCGAGGCGGGCACGGCCCCGCCCACATCGGTGTTATGAATATGACCGCCAACAAAACACACTAGCTTGCCTTGCCAGAACACCGGTTTCCACATCACCATATCCGGGCTGTGTGTTGCAACGTTACCGCTGTAAGCATCGTTGGTCATCGCCACATCGCCGGGTCGATAGTCCTCGATCATGCCGAGTACCGGTCCGTAATCGAGACCGATATACCAGGTGGCACCTAAGGTTTTCGGCGAAGCAAATGCCAGGCCTTCGGGGGTGAGCAGGGCACAGGAGAAGTCTTCGGTTTCTTTAACAAAAGTCGAATGCGCGGTGCGCACCAGCGTATGGGCCATGCTTTCTGCTGCCGCCACACAGTAGTTAGCCAGAATCTGCAGACCTGAAGTATCAAAAGCCATATCGCGACTCCTTTATTAAGCCGTGTGGGTGAGGTCAGTGAGGATCAGATTGCCGAGCGCATCCACCTGGGCGCGGAAATCGGGTAATACGGCGACAGTGGTGTCGGACTGGGTAATCACCGCGGGTCCGGTAAATGACTGACCACCCGCAAGCTGCTCGCGCTGGTAAAGTGGCACGGAGAGATAACGGCCCGACATCCACACATCAATTTGCTCCGCGGGGATCGGTGCGGCGTCAGAGTGCGGCAAAGGTTCGAGTTGCGGCTTCGGTGTCGGCATGCTGACCACCAGACGCAGTGATACCACCTGAATCTGCGCATCACGATCGCTGTAGGCATATAAATGATGGTGTTGCGCATGGAAGGCTTCACGCATTGATGACAGGTTACCGTTGGCTAAATCATCCCGCTGCAACGACGTGGCGATCTCAAACGACTGTCCCTTGTACCGCATCTCCGCTGAGAGGCTAAACTGGCCCTGGCTGGCATCACTGACTTCGTGGCTCAGCCATTCGCGCGCTTGTTGTTCGAGCTGCTGATATTCAGCTTCGAGGTGTGGCAAGCTCTCTGCGCTTAAATCACCATAAATGATGCGAACAAAATCGTTTTTCACATCGGCAACCAGACCGCCTAATGCACTTAGCACGCCGGGCGTCAGCGGCACCAGCATTTCACGCATGTGCATGGCACGCGCCAGATAACAGGCCATCATCGGGCCTGCACCGCCAAAAGGCATCAGGGAAAAGGCGCGCGGATCGATACCGAAACGGGAAACCAGTCGGCTAATTCCCGCGTACATGCCGGACACGGAAACGTTGATGATCGCTTCCGCCGTTGCTTCAATGGATTGACCCAGCCGATCGGCCAGCGATCCTATTGCGGTTTTGGCGGCGGCGACATCCACATTCACCGCGTTGTAGCCCAACTTTGCCTGGCCAAGAATGCCCAATGACACGAAAGCATCGGTAATCGTGGGTTGTGTGCCACCGCGTCCATAACACACTGGCCCAGGCGTTGAGCCTGCGCTTTCTGGCCCAACTTTGAGCACGCCAAACTCATCAACGCGCGCCACAGAGCCGCCGCCATCACCAATTGATGTGACGGATACGGACGGAATATGAATCTGGTAGTCACCGATATACTCACCGGTGTCATATTGCGCTTCTCCGTTGACGATCAGCGCCACATCGGCGGTGGTGCCGCCAATATCCAGACTCATGACGTTCTCACGACCGCACTGGCGTGCCACCCAGGCTGCGCCCATCACACCCGATGCGGTTCCCGACAAGATCATCTGCACGCACTCGGCTTTACCGCGCTCTGCGCTCATCACGCCGCCATTGGACTTGGTGACTTTCAGCTCAGCGGTCACGCCTGCTTGCGTCAGTGCCTGCTGCAAAGCACCGAGATAATGCGCGACGCGTGGCTGAACATAGGCACCAATCACGGCGGTTTGCGTACGCTCGAATTCGCGGATAGTTGGCCAGACATCACTGGAGCAGCAGACAAAAAAGCCGGGCACGGCCGCTGCAATCAGAGCCTGGACCTGCTTCTCATGTTCGGGATTGCGATAGGCATGCAGCAGGGCAATCACTACACCTTCACAGCCCGCATCGCGCAAGCCCGCGACAGCGGCCAGTACACTCTGTTCTGCAATCGGCGCGAGTTCTTTTCCGGTCGCATCCATTCGACCGTCAATGCCAAACACATTTTCGCGTGACACCAGGGGTTCCGGACGCAGCGAATGCAGGCTGTACATATCCGGCGTCTTCAGCCTGCCAAGTGCCAGCACATCCTCGAAATAGCGATTGGTGATCAGCCCCAGCTTCGCGCCTTTTTTCTGCACCACGGCGTTCACGCCAACGGTGGTGCCGTGGGTGAAATAGTCAATATCGGCGGGATCGATCCCATAGCGTTTCACCAATTCCTGAACGCCGTGCAGCACTTCCTGGCCCGGATCATCGGGACGTGAAAACACTTTCAGGCTGTGCAAGTGACCCGATGCTTCGTTGAAAACCGCGAAGTCGGTGAACGAGCCGCCGATATCGACACCAATGCGTAGTCCCATACTTCCCCCTAATTGGTTTGTGGATGAGCGGATTTATCCAGGCGATCGCGCACCTGATAGTAGCTGCCAAGCAGCGGCATAAACCAGGTGTTGCCGGTGTAGAGCGGGTGGCCGGGCAGCGGCGAGACCCCATAAGAACTTGAGTTGAGCGGTGTATTTTCAATCAGGTGACGGGCTAATCGATGGCCGAGCCAACTCATCATGGTGACACCGCTGCCGTTACAGCCCACGGCATAAAAACAGCCTTGTGGCGTCTGACCGATATGCGGCAGGTAGTCGAGCGTGACGGCGACTTTACCGCCCCAGCTATGGCTGATTTTGATGTCGCGTAACTGAGGGAAACGTTGTGTCAGATGTTGATGTAGCACGCGTGCAGACTGCTGGCGATCAAGGGCGTAGAAGCGCGCGCGCCCGCCAAATAGCAGACGAGAGCCATCGGGTGAATAACGGAAATAGTGCGTGACGCGTTGGGTTTCAGCGATGCCGCGCTGGTGCGGGATCAGCGTGCGTCGTAAATCTGCGGATAACGGTTCAGTGGCAATTTGATGGCTGGTGACGGGTACCACGCGTGCGCGTAAATGCGCCATTTCTGGCCCGGTATAGCCATTGGTGGCGATAATCACCTGACGCGCGTTGAGACTGCCGCGCAGAGAATCAACCTGGTAATGCGCCCTGTGTTTCTCAATGCGGCTCACCGCAGAACCACTGCAAACGACCACGCCAGCTTTGCGCACCGCATCCAGCAAACCTGCGTAATAAAGCGCGGGATTGAGCAGACCAGCACGCTCAATCAGCACACCGCCGTGATAGGCCGGGCTATCCAGCTCGGCGCGCAATTCATCGCGCGTCAGTATGCGCGCCTGCACCTGGCTCACGCTGTTTAGCAGCGGCAACCGCTTTTTCCAGCTCTCCAGGTGTTGCGGTATCAACGCGGCGGCGAGGCGACCGGTTTGTCGATAATCGCAGGCGATGTGATGCTGTGCGATCAGATCTTCCAGATAGCGATAGCCGTCAGCCGCCTCCAGCAACAAGTCGCGCTTCAGTTGCTCATCGCTGTGCCGCAATCCCTTTTTTGCCGACATGGTCTTGCCCACGTTGATGCCGCCAGTGACCTGACCGCCGCTCAACGTACTCGCGCCACTGCCCGGTAAGCCGGCTTCCAGAATCACCACTTGATTGCCGTGCTGCGCCAGCGTCAATGCACAGCACAGCCCGGCATAGCCAGCGCCAATAATCACGTATTTCGTTTCGGGCGGAACCTCACTGGGCAACGCATCCTGCGGCTGCCACTGCTCCCACCAATAGGGTGCCGCCTTAAAATCTTCGGTAAATATCGACTGATGACCTGCCATTACTCCGCCTCGCTAAACATCATTGATGAATTCAGCGGCTGAAAACTTAGCCGTTCCACAATAAGGAATGCCATTCCATAAATTTAACGTGACATGATTTTATCTGCTCTGCAAGCACAAAAATTAAGCATTCGGAGGAAATTGTGATCGGCTCACGGGCAAAACGCCGAGCGGGAGATGGCAGGCTGTGCCATATTACGGCACAGCAAGTTGAGACAATGAAGTCAGTAAGTAGGGAGGGTGGAGTATGCAGAGCCTGATTAAAAGCCTGAAAGTGCTGGAGATGGTGGCCGAGAAACAGCCGATCAGTGTGGGCGAGTTGGCCAAAATGATGTCGATGCCAAAAACCACCGTGCAGCGCATTCTCTGGACCTTTCATGAGGCGGGTTGGTTACGATTGATTGAAGGCGACATGCCGCGCTGGACCGTCAGCCCGCGTGTGCTCAGCGTGCGGCCGATCGAGCTGGCGGGAGGCGGGCTGTCTGCTGCCGTCCAGGATCCGATGGCAGAGTTGCGCAATAGTACGCAGGAGACGGTGTACGTGTCGGTGTATGACGGCAATGGCGCGGTGGTGGTGATCGACAGGCTGGAAAGTCCGCATCCCGTTCGCGCGGTGAGCCCGATTGGGGATATTGCTCCCATTCACTCCACGGCAAACGGCATGGCGATTTTGGCGTTCTTACCGGAAAGCCAGCTTGAAAATATCCTTACCGGCGAGCTGAGTGCCTTTAACCCGGCGACCATCACCGATGCCGATAAACTTCGCGCAGAACTGAAGCAGGTGCGTGAGCGCGGGTACTCTATCAACCGTGGCTATTATCGCTCCGGTATTTTCGCTATCGGCGCACCCATTTTTGATGCTGCCCACCAGCCAGTGGCCAGTATCTGCATCTCGATGCCGGACTCTCGTTACCATGAAGAAAAAATCG
The DNA here is from genome assembly GCF_016625145.1 of Pantoea sp. S61. Lineage (NCBI taxonomy): Bacteria > Pseudomonadati > Pseudomonadota > Gammaproteobacteria > Enterobacterales > Erwiniaceae > Pantoea > Pantoea sp. S61. The sequence continues at coordinate 80,146 of NZ_JACVUO010000013.1, read as the reverse complement.
CAGAGTGGGGCGCGCTAACCGTTCAGGCTGCCCAGGCAATTGGCTTCCAGAGAAATGCCAGAGGTTAACGGCATGACGCCATGACCACACTGCGGTGTGGTCATTTCATCCTAACATATTGTTTTTGTATTAAATAAATCGACTCCTCTCCCTTTTCGCCCTCCTGCTCAATCTCCGTGTGACCTATAGCGAAATCCTCTCACCCGCATATTGACGTCTAATTTTCACTCAACTAACGTAATTAACGGAATGCCATGCCGTAATGTGGAATGATTTAATTCATTCTGAGTCACGTTCACTGACCGTGCTGTTATGCGGTGAAGATGGGGTTAACCATGACAACTTCTGCCACGCTTCCTCAGGTGACACCTGAAATGCAGCGCAAAACGCTGATCGGTGCTGTTGCCGGCAATCTGGTCGAGTTTCTCGACTTTGCCCTCTACGGCCTACTGGCCAGTGTGATTTCACGGATCTTTTTCCCGCAGGATGCGCCATTGACGGCACTGCTCTCGGTATTACTGCTCTACGCATCGAGTTTTCTGGTGCGCCCAATTGGTGGCATCGTGCTGGGATTGGCGGGCGATCGCTGGGGCAGGCGTTCGGTGTTAATGATTACCATCACCGGCATGAGTGTGGTGACCGGTTTGACCGCTCTTCTCCCCACTTACGCGCAGGCAGGCACCAGCGCCACCGTATTGCTGGTGATTTGCCGACTGATTCAGGGCTTTTTCGCTGGTGGCGAATACGCGACAGCCACAGATTACATCGTCGAAAACAGCGATCAAAAACGCCGCGCTTTTCGTGCTTCATTCTCACCCATAGGTGCTTATATCGGCACGGTAATCGCAATCGGCCTCTACACCCTGTTGTCTTCGTTAATCACGGCGACACAAATGGAGGAGTGGGGCTGGCGCGTGCTGTTTGCCATCGGCCTTCCGTTGGGACTCGTCGGGCTACTGATTCGCCGCAAACTTGATGAGAGCCCGGAGTTCCGCGCGGTTGAACGGGCGCGTGTAGAGCAGCGTTTGAACCCGCCAACGGTGACTCAGGTGATTCGCTCGCAGTGGAAAAATATTCTGGTGTTCATGTCGATACTGATGAGCCATACGCTGCCCAATTATCTGATTCTGGGCTTTTTCGCCACGTATCTCACCACGTTTGTCGGGTTAGCCAAAACCGATGCAGCAATGGCGGTGTTAGTTTCGCAGTTTGTCCTGATTTTTAGCACGCTATTGCACGGCTATCTCAGTGATGTGGTGGGCAGAAAACGCTGGTTGCTGCTGGGCTGTGTACTGGTGATTCCGGCGATGTTCTTTGCTTTCACCTATGCTGAGCATGGCACGTTAAGCAGTGCCATTATTGCAGCGGTTGTGCCAGTGATGGTTTTCCCGATGGTCACCAGCGGAATGACCATCAGTCTGGTCGATATGTTCCCGGCAGAGATGCGTGCTTCTGCCGGTGCGATGGCGTACAACACCGGTACCGCGTTGTTTGGCGGCACTGCACCGCTGATTGGTGCGGCGTTAATTGGCTGGTCGGGCAGTGCGTTTACGCTGGTGTATTATGTTGCCGCCGTGGCCATCGTCTCATTCATTTCGATTGCGCTGTTTTTCCGCTATCCGCAGCGCACCTCGCACAACGCTTATCAGCTTGCGAGCAGTGCTGCGCAGGGCAATCCAGTAGCGGCGCGCCTGCGCCGATAAACGGTTACATCACCTGACATCGGTCGCCGTTTCAGGGGTTGCCGATGAATTAACACCGGGTAAGGATGTGCTCTGTTTTAGGGTGCCTTAATCTGTGACGCCCCCTGGCATCTCAGGGGGTGAAGCCGTTTTACCGTACCTCATTCACATACATGAAGTGCTCGGTGCTGAAACGGTGGTGCGCAAGGATCACCGGAATCGCACTCTGGTCAAAAGACACTTCATCTATCACCATCACCGCGTGCGGCAATGTCAGCTCCAGCAATGTCGCATCTTCTTCATTCGCCAGCTGTGCCGTGATCTGCTCACGTACCGCTGCGACACGCACATCGTAATGTTCGAACAGGAAGCGATAGAGCAACGGCGGCAAGTGTTCCGCTGGAGGGAAATCAGGCAGACGTGCCGCAGGCAATATCAGTGTTTCATGCATGGCGGCAATGCCTTTCACCCGACGCGTACGTTTCAGGCGTATCACGTCATCTCCGGCGGCGATCTGCAGTTTTTCTGCTTCCCGCTCGTTGGCTTGGCTCAACTGATAATCCAGCAGTGTCGTTTCCGAATGCAGTAAGCCGCCGCTGTTATCGTGCAGGCGAAAATACTGGAAAAAGTGGCTCAGGTTGTGCAGCGGTGCCCAGCCGGTCACCACCGTGCCGGTTTTGCGACGGCGCATCAACATCCCTTCGGTGGTCAACGCGGCCAGCGCTTTGCGCACCGTGCCCACCGACACGCCAAATTTCGACGCCAGGCTGTTTTCACTCGGCAGGATCGTGCCCGCCGGTAGCTCACCCTGCAGGATCGATTCGCTGATATGGCGCTTCACCACTTCATACAACGGCGCGCCTTCTCCCTCGCTTAAACGAGAGAATTGTGGTGTGTCGTCTGCGTCATAGTTTTTTTGCATGTTTCCGATTACCGATTGACCTGCATCCTTAAATTGCATTATCTATAAACTATATAGAAATACAACAGACGATAATCTTATGTTGCAGAATTCTCGCTTTAACAGTGCGTTAGAGGCTATTGCGCATGACACCGCTCAGATAACTGATGATATGCAGTGCATGCTGGCCGTGGATACCTGCTTTCCACCGGGCAATGGCTATGCGCAATTTGCCGACCTGATGACGCAGTTATTAGCGCCCATGAGCTTCAGCTTTGAGCGCGTCTCAGTGCCGGAAGATCTTTGGCAAGCGCCCGATGGCAGCGCGTACGGCGAACGAGTGAATTTGCTGGCAACGCTTAACTGTGGCGCAGCCGAAAACTGCAATCTCTACTTTCACACCGATACGGTGCCTGCGGGGGATGGCTGGCGATTTCCTCCGCTGGCACTGACGGTGGCCGAAGGTAAGTTGTTTGGGCGCGGCGCGGCGGACATGAAAGGGACGATCGTGGCGGCGATGGCGGCGATTCGTGCAGCGCAGGCCTGCAATCTGCCGCTGCGTTTCAATCCGGTCTTTCTGCTATGCACCGATGAAGAGGGCGGGTTGTATCCCGGTATTCGTTACCTCGCCGAACAGCAGTGCTTCGCCGGGCATCTGTTGAGCTTCAACGGTGGCGCAGTGCCGCGCATCTGGGCAGGTTGCTTTGGCAGTATCGACCTCAAAGTGATTATCACCGGGCGATCCGCGCATTCCGGCGATCCGCTGCACGGCATCAATGCCATTGAAGCCGCGCTGCCGCTGATGAACGCGCTTTATCAACTGAAAGGCGAAGTGGAACAGCGCACCTCGGCAATGCCTGCGCCGCCGCATTATCAGGGCAAACCGCTGACCTCACTGTTAACGCTGGCTGCCGCTCAAGGTGGCAGTAAAGGCTCGACCATCCCCGAACGCTTTGAGCTGCTGATCAATCGACGCTATGCCCCGGAAGAGGCATTTGATGACGTTTGGCAGGAGTTGACCCACTGCATCCATCAAGCGATGCAAGGCAGCCCTGCGCTGGATGTCAGCGTGCAAATGATTGGTCATCTGGCCCCGGTGGCCAACCCTGATGGCCCGCACTGGCCACGCTGGCAGGCCGCGCTGAGTCAGGGATTTGGTTTTAAAGCGGAGGAGTTCAAACCCTGGGGATCCTCAACCAGTTCGGATATGGGTTGGGTTCAGCAGGCCGGTATGCAGGAAATTTTACTGGGCGGTTTAGCCCGCCCCGACAACCGCATTCATGCCGCCGATGAGTACACAACGATGGCAGATGTTATCGCACTTTCGCAGTCCATTCTGGCGTATCTCGCCGATGAGTTTCAGCCAACCCAGGGTATTTAACCAACTAACGAGGAAGAGAAGATGTGCGCGATGAAAGGGTTAAACCGCAGACAGTTTATCACCAGCTCTACCGCTCTGACCGGTGCAGCCATGTTGCCCTGGTCGTTCTCGGCCCATGCCGCAGCGGTAACCAGCGCGACGCCGGGCGGCACGCCACGTAAAGGCGGTGTACTGCGTATTAGTGTCGATCAGGCGGTCAGCGTGCTGAATCCGCATCAGGTGCGCGTCAACCCGGAATATCTGGTCGCGGAGTTGCTTTACAGCGGCCTGACGCGCCTGACGCAGGAGATGAAAGCCGAGGCAGACCTGGCCCAATCCTGGCAGGCGAGTGCCGATCTCAAGCAGTGGACTTTCACCCTGCGTCCAAACCTCAAGTTCAGCGATGGCACAGCCTTAACCTCGGCAGATGTGGTGGCCAGCTTGCAGGCGCTGCTCGATCCGAAAAATGCGTCACCGGCCCTGCATAACATCGGCCCGATCAAAGCGGTGAGCGCCAAAGATGCCAACACTGTGCTGATTGAAACCGATGCCCCTTACGCTGACCTGCCGGTGATGCTGGCTTATCCAGACGCCAAAATCATTCCTGCCAGCATTGCGCAGGGTCAATACGACAAGCTCACCAAGGCCTCGCTGGGCGCGGGTCCGTTCCAGCTGGTTTCCTACGATCCGGAACGCAAAATCGTGGTGAAACGCAACCCGCATTATTACGACCCGGCGCGTCCTTATCTGGATGGCGTGGAAGTGGTGGTCTATCCCGATGGCATCGCAGAAAGCTCGGCGCTGATCTCCGGTGATACCGATTTGATGCTGAGCGCGCAGTCGAGCGAATTTGCGCGTCTCTCCAAATCGTCCGGTGTGTTGCCACTGCGGGTGGCATCCGGTCAGTTCCTTAATGTGAACATGGGCTGCGATCAAAAGCCGTTTAACGATGTGCGCGTGCGTCAGGCGCTGGCACTGTGCGTTGATCGCCCGGCATCGGTGGACTTTGCTGCCGATGGCCTCGGTTCGCCAGGCAACGATACGCCGATCAACGCCTCTTACCCTTACTTCGCTAACCTGGCGAAAAAAGCGGTGGATTACAGCAAAGCCAAAGCCTTGCTGGCGGACGCGGGTTATCCCAATGGCCTCGATTTAACGTTGATTGCCTCGGATAAACCGGCGACTCGCACCCAATTGGGTATCGCGCTGCGTGAAATGGCCAAGCAGGGCGGTTTCCGTATTGAAGTGCAGACCATGGCACACAGCACTTATCTCGATCAGGTATGGAAAAAAGGCAATTTCTACGTCGGTTTCTACAACATGCAACCGACGCCGGATGCGGTGTTCTCACTGCTCTACACCTCGACCGCGTCATGGAACGAAACCCGCTGGAACAACGCCGATTTCGATAGTGCGGTCAACGCCGCCCGTGAAACCAACGATGATGCGCAGCGCACCACGCTGTACGGCAAAGCACAACAGTTGATGCATGACGAAGTGCCTTCGCTGATTCCGACCTTCTTCGATTTGCTGGCTGCCAGTCGTGATTACGTCGGCGGATATCATCTGCATCCGCGTGGTGCGGTGTTCCGTCTCGACCATACCTGGTTAACTGACAAAGCGCCTAAGCGTGCAGTGTAAGGAGCGACCGTGACAGCAAGTTATCTGCTTAAACGCCTGCTGCTGATGATCTACACCTTGCTGGTGGTGTCATTGCTGGTCTTTGGCATCACGCAGCTGTTGCCAGCGGACGCCGCTGTCACCTTGCTGGGCCAAAACGCCACGCCAGAGGCACTCGCTGCGGTGCGCGAACGGCTGGGATTGGATGCGCCAGCATGGTTGCAGTATTGGCATTGGCTGAGCCAGGCGTTGCAGGGCAATTTTGGTGTGTCGATGCGCAATGGGCTGGAAGTGGGGCCGACGTTATTGACTGCGCTGTCACGATCGCTGTTGCTGGCGGCGTGTGCACTGTTGCTGATGCTGGTGATTGCCATCCCACTCGGTATCTGGGCGGCAGTGCGTCGCGGTAAAACCGCCGATGTGCTGGTCAGCGTCATCTCCTACATCGGCATCTCTTTCCCGGAATTTGTCACCGCCACGCTGGTGCTGCTGCTGTTTGCTGACGTCTGGCAGATTCTGCCCGCCACCGGCTATGTGCCGCTGAGTGAAAACTTCATCAGCGGCGTACAGCACCTGATCCTGCCGTCAATTACCGTGGCGCTGATTCTGGTGGCGCACGTCTCACGCATGGTGCGTTCGGAGATGGTCGATGTGTTGCACACCGACTACATCCGTGCCGCCTGGCTGAAAGGCCTGTCGCGCCGCCGTATTCTCTGGCGTCACGCGCTGCGTAATGGCTTGTTGCCGACCATCACCATTGTGGCGCTGGATGTTGGGTATCTGCTTGGCGGCATTGTGGTGGTCGAGGAGATTTTCGCCATTCCCGGTATTGGCCGTGAGCTGATTGTTGCCGTGCAGGCGCGCGATCTGCCCACCATCCAGGCCGGTGTGATGATTCTCGCCGCGACCTATTCGGTGGTGAATTTCCTCGCCGATTTGGCCTATGTGGTTCTGGATAAGCGAATTTCCTATGCCTGATATTTTAAAACGTTTGCTGCGTTCACCGCAGGGCGCGGTGGGTGTGCTGATTATCCTGCTGTCGCTGCTGATGGTGGTGGGCGGGGCGCATGTCGCGCCCTTCGATCCTGAATCCATCTCGATTTTGACCCGTTACAAACCCCCAAGTGCTGAACACTGGTTTGGCACCGACCAAATGGGGCGTGACATCTTCAGCCGGGTGATGGTTGGCGCACGCTCCACCATCGTGCTATCGCTGCTGGCAACCGCGTTAGCCATGGTGATTGGCTCAGTACTGGGCACCGCCAGTGCCTATCTGGGCGGCAAGTTCGATGAGTTTATGATGCGCACCATGGATGCGGTGATGGCGATTCCCAGCCTGCTGTTTGCCTTGTTGATTGTCAGCACGCTGGGTCAGAGCAGCATGAATGCGGTGCTGGCGATAACCATCGCGTTTGTGCCGGGCATGGTGCGTATTTCACGCAGCGTGGCGCTGGCGGCGCGGCAGCAGGATTACATCAACGCGGCGATTGCCCGTGGTGAAGCCGGGCACTACATCATCCTGCGCGAGATGTTGCCGAATATCCTGGCACCGATCATCGTGGAAGCCACCATCCGTGTGGCCTTCGCCATCATGCTGTTCGCCACCCTGAGTTTCCTCGGTTTAGGCGCACAGCCTCCTGAGCCAGAGTGGGGGCTGATGGTCTCCGAAGCCCGCACTTATTTCTTCACCGCACCCTGGATGATGATGATTCCGGGCCTGGCGATCGCGCTGGTGGCGATTGGTTTTAACTTACTGGGTGACGGGCTGCGAGACGTGCTTAACCCAAGGAGCCACTGATGAGTATGAAGCCTGAGCCGGTGCTGTCGGTGGAAAATTACAGTCTTGATTACGCGTTACAAAACGGTGAGTCACTGCCGGTGCTGCGCGATATTACGTTAAACGTGATGCCCGGCGAAGTGCTGGGTTTAGTGGGGGAATCCGGTTCGGGTAAAACCACGCTCGGCTGGGCGATCATGCGCTGGCTGGCGGGCAATGCGCGCGAGAAGTGGGGCGACATCCGCCTCAACGGAGAAAGCCTGCTCAGTCTGCCGGCCCCTAAACTGATGGCTCTGCGTGGCGCGAAGCTGGGGATGATTTTTCAGGACCCGAGCGCCTCACTCAATCCAACATTAACGTTGGGCGAGCAGGTGACGGAAGTGCTGCGGCGCCATCGCGGTTTAACCGCACGTGAAGCGCAGGAATTGGGCGAGTCGCTGTTACATGACGTCGAGCTTAAGCATCCGGCACGCATGATGCGCCGTTATCCGCATCAGGTTTCCGGTGGTGAGAAGCAGCGCATCTTAATCGCCACGGCGTTCGCCTGCCAGCCGGACTGCATGATCTTCGATGAACCGACCACTGCGCTGGATGTGATCAGCTCGGCGCAGATCCTCGATCTCTATGAACGCCTGCGCGAAGAGACGGGGGTGGCCTCACTGTATATTTCCCACGATCTGGCGCTGGTGGCGAAAGTCGCCGATCGCGTTTGCGTGCTGGAGAAGGGCCGTATCGTAGAGCAGGCCGACACGCAGAGTTTGTTTAGCGCACCGCAGAACAGCTATACCCGCAAATTGATCGCAGCAGTGCCGAATCCGCAACAGCGGCTGGTGCAGGATGCCGCCGGATCGCAGCCGCTGCTGACGCTGGACGCGCTCACCATCGATTACGGCCAGCAAGGTTTTGTCGACCGCTTGCTGAAACGCGAGGCGAATACCACACGCGCGGCCAATGCGGTCTCTCTCTCCGTGCATCAGGGCGAAATCCTTGGCGTGGTTGGCGAGTCAGGTTCGGGGAAATCGTCGCTGGGTAAAGCCATTACCGGGCTGGTGCCGTTCAGCGGTGAGATCGATTTTTGTGGCTATGCGCTGCAAGGACGCGCGCAGATGGACAAAGAGTATCGCCGCCGCGTGCAGATGATCTTTCAGCATCCCGACGCCTCACTGAATCCGCGCATGACCATTGGTGAAATCATTGCACGCCCGCTGCGCTTATACGGTTTGCCTCCGGGAGAAACGGAAGCGCAAGCCGTGGCGCGCCTGTTAGAAGAAGTGCGGTTGCCCGCAGAGTTTGCCACGCGCTATCCGCATGCGCTGTCCGGCGGTCAGAAACAGCGTGTTGCTATCGCACGCGCTTTTGCCAATCCACCGGATTTAGTGATTTGCGATGAAATCACCGCTGCGCTGGATGTGTCCGTGCAGGCCACCATCATCGAACTTTTGCTGGAACTGCGTCGCCGTTACGGCACGGCTTACCTGTTTATTACCCACGATCTCAACCTGATACGCCAAATCGCCCATCGCGTGGCGGTGATGTTTCGCGGCGATGTGGTGGAAGTGCTGCCCGGCGAGAATATGAGCGCGCTGGCGCAGCATCCTTATACCCGTGCACTGCTTGAAGCGGTGCACGTTCCCGACTTATCCCAATCCGTTGCTTAACGAGAAACGCATGAATCCTGAACAGTTAATTCATCATATCGATCGCGAGTTCTGCCTCTCATTTTTGGCAAAAATGGTACAGCACAAAAGCTACAGCGCCACCGACGGCGAACGTGAGTTAGCCCGTTATATGGCAGAACAGATGACGCAGCTGGGCCTCGAAACCGAACTGCAAAAAGTTCCGGGCGACCGTCTCAATGCCATCGGCCGCCTGGCGGGCAGCGGCGGCGGTAACAGCCTGCTGTTCAATGGCCATCTGGACACCAATCCGGTGACCGAAGGCTGGACGGTGGATCCCTGGGCAGGAAAAATTGACGACCAGTTCATTTACGGCATTGGCGTCTCGAACATGAAAGCGGGCGATGCAGCCTATTTCTGTGCGCTGAAAACGCTGATTGATGCCGGTGTGAAACTGAAAGGTGATGTGATTCTGACCTACGTGGTGGGCGAATTGCAGGGCGGTATCGGCACGCTGGCGGCAATTGAACAGGGCGTGCGCGCGGACTACTTCATCAATGCGGAACCGACCGATCTGCAAGCGCTGACCATGCACGCGGGATCGCTGATGTTCACCATTGAACTGACGGGCGATACCCGCCATCTGTCGAAACGTGAAGAAGCGGTCGATGCGATCAACGCCGCCGTCGAGCTGATTCCGCAGATTAACGGCATGGTGTTTAGCGGCGCAAAAAGCGATGAACATCTGAAAATTAACCGTGGGCACATCGGCACCGTGCACGGGGCGCTGGGACGCGATCTGGAAGAGTGGCGTCCGCCACAGGTGGCTGACTTTGTACGCCTGAAAGGATCGGCTCGCTTCGCCCCGGGCCAAACTGTCGAGGGCGTGTTAGAGGATCTGCAAGCGCTGCTGGATACGCTGTGCCAGCGCTTCCCCGGCCTGAAAGCCGAACTGTTTGATGACGGTATCCGTGATAAGCCCACCATGTTGCCTTTCGAAGTCTCGCCAGAGTCACCGATTGTCAAAGCGGTCAATCGCGGCTGGAAAACGGTGCGTGGCACCGAACAGCCAACCGGGGTGATCACGCCACCGGCCTTCTTTGGTACCGATGCGGCACATCTGTATCAGCATGCAGGCATGGAAGGTATCGTGTGTGGCCCCGGCGGGAAATACAACACCATGCCGGATGAGCGCGTTGAGATAACCGAATTCCTCGATATGGTGCGCATCTATCTGCTCGCCATTCTGGAGATCTGCCAGCCGGTTGAGGGCGCATAATGAATGCTGCCGCGTTAAGCCGCCTGCGTGCCACCCTGCAGCAGGCCAATGTGGATGTGATGATCATCGATCATGGCGAACTGCTGGCCTGGTTGACCGGCTACACCGTGTCGGAAACCTTGTATCGCGCTTGCCTGGTACCGCTTAATGGCGATCCCTGGATGGTGCTGCGTCAGTTGGATGAAGCGCCCTGTCGGGCGCAATCTCCTACGCTGACGGTAGAAAGCTATCGCGACGATCAAGATCCGTGGGCGGCGGTGGCGCACAGCCTGGTTCGGCGCGGTTATCAGCGTGCGCGTCTTGGCGCGGATTACACCTCTTATGGCATGACCGTGCACAGCTGGCAGCAACTGTCGCGCCATTTGCCGGAGGTACAATGGTGTGATTTAACCGGCGTGAGCGATCGGCTGCGTAGCGTAAAATTCCCGGCGGAGCTGGAGGCGTTGCGTCAGGCCTCCGCCATTGCCGATAGCACGCTGGACGCGATTGGCAAAACCGTGCAGGGCAGCTGGCGTGTGCGCGATGTCGCTGCACTGGCGGCTGGCGAGTTTTTGCGTCTGGGTGCGGATACCGGCGAAACCGGGCCGATTGTCATCGCCAGCGGCGACAACGGTTTTCTCCATGCCAGCGGCCATGAACAGCGTTTACAGCCTGGCGATGTGCTGCACGTAGAGCTGATTCCTAAAGTGAAACACTACAGCGCGCGTCTGATGCGTCCGTTTATTGTGGGCGAGATCTCCGCCCAGCGTGCTGAGCTGGCGCAGCAACTTATCGCCATACAGGATGAACAGTTCAAGGCCATGACACCGGGCATCAGCGCGCGGGAAGTGGATGCGATTGTGCGCGATGGGTTATTGCGCAATGGACTTCGTGCGGATTATCCCAACATCACCGGCTATGCGCTGGGGCTGTACACGCGCACGCCGCGCCCGAGTGATTTTTCCTGTAGCTTCCATGCTAAAGCGGCGTGGTTACTGGAGGAGGATATGGTGTTCCATATGTATACTTCTGCGCAAAGTCTGGCGTTCAGCGAAACTGTACGCGTCACGCCGCAGGGCGCAGAGCGGCTGACAACGCTGCCGCGCCAGCTATTATCATTGCCGGAACATTGATCAACAGGATAAAGGATGACGCAGGACATTTTACTCACTGATTTAGCCGCTGGCTTTCCAACGTTGGCTTTTGACCTGAAATACGCCACGACCGATAACATCACCGGCTACGCCATTTATCATGAAGCGCGGGCGTTACTGCATCCAGAAGCGGTGCGCGCGCTGCAAAAAAGTGTCGAAGTCGCCCGACTGGCCGGCTTCACCTTGCTGATTTTTGATGCTTATCGCCCGCAGCAGGCGCAATGGCATCTGTGGGATGCCTGCCCGGATGCCGACTATGTGGTGCCGCCCGCCACGGGTTCGAATCACAGCCGGGGCGTGGCGATTGATCTGACGTTAGTGGATGGCACGGGCAAGGTGCTGGATATGGGCACGGCCTTTGATGCGATGGAAGATCTGTCGCATCCGTTCCATCCCGATGTACCGCCACAGGCACAGCGCCACCGTTTGATGCTCAATGCGATTATGCTGGCAGGCGGTTTTGTCGGCATGCCAACCGAGTGGTGGCATTTTGAGTTACCGGATGCACAGCGCTATCCATTGCTGGAAGATCGCTTTGGTTGCGTGGCGCGATAGCCATCAATCTCGTCGGCACGAAGAGGCTGTCCGATTAGCCACATTGAGGAAGATTAGGGGCGAGGTAGGGTGCTGAGGATGGCATTAAAAGTCGGATAGGTGACGAGCCGTGTCCATCTGTTGATGTAAAATACGGGCAATAAATATCCCGTAAGGATAGGCAGTATAGAAAATGGTATGTGACTGGAAAACAATCCGTTTTACATCCTGCACGCGCGGGTAATCCTGTCCCATCTCAGGCATTTTTGACAATGTTTCAAGGAACTCATCTAGTGCATCGGTGTAGCGATCGGCTTGTGCTTCACCAAATTTTAGCAGGGTGTAGTCATAAATATTGGCAAAGTCACTGTCGGCAAATTCGGACAGTTTAAACACGATTAAGCTTCTTCCTTTCAGCAGCAATTTCACGCAGTGAACGCGGGCTTTCACCGCTTTCAAGCCCTTCAACAACCGCCTGACGTACGGCTTGATCCCGTGATTCTTGCTGTTCTAACAAGCGTAAAGCCGAACGCATCACTTCGCTGGCCGATCCATAGCGGCCAGAGTCCACCATGCGCGTAATAAAAGTATCGAGTTGTTCACCCACGCTTACGGACGTAATTTTTCTCATTGAGCTCACCGTGTATTAACAGTTAATACAAAAGAACATAGTTTGCTCAAGTCTTCATCGCCAGTCAAATCGGCCTTGTTATTATGGAATGTGCCACGCAACAGTATGCTTTGCTCAGCCACTTAACCTTCACTCAACAACTATAATATTCCCTGACTGGCTGCCCGGTATGGGCACACAGATCATGCTGGCTGTTTCCCTTGCTCACTATCATTGGTGCTTTTGCAGAAGGATGACCCATGCGTACGTTTCTGGTGGCGTTGTACGCCTCGTTGAGTGTTTTGACTTTCCCGAGCCTGGCGGCAGGCACACTCAGTGATGGCTGGGAATGGCTCAAGCAGGATGTCTCACAAACCTGGGAACAGCCGCAGTATTACGATCTCTATTTGCCGTTCATCAGTTGGCACGCTCGTTTCGCCTACGACAAAGACAAAACAGACAACTACAACGAATCGCCGTGGGGCGGCGGCTTTGGCGTGTCGCGGTACAACGAAGACGGTGACTGGAGCGCGCTGTATGCGATGGCCTTTAAGGATTCGCACAACATGTGGCAACCGATTATCGGTTACGGCTGGGAAAAGGGCTGGTATCTGGATGAGGCGCGCGATGTGCGTTTAGGGCTGGGGTTAACCGCAGGCATCACCGCGCGTGATGACTTTGCCAACTATGTGCCGTTGCCGATTGTTCTGCCGCTGTTCTCCGCGGGCTATAAACGCCTCAACGTGCAGTTCACCTATATCCCGGGCACTTATAACAACGGCAACGTGCTGTTTGCCTGGTTCCGCTATGGCTTCTAAAACGGTACAGCGTGCTTCCGCGCTTAAGTGGCTGAAGAGAATCGCCCTGGGCGTGGTTTCTTTGCTCGTCATGTTTCTGCTGATTCGCGGGTATCAATCTGAGCAGGGGCCGCCGCTCCATCGCTGGCACACCTGGGCGGCTGACGAAATGACGGTGGAACAGATGGATCACGCCACTTTCGCCGACTACCTGGCGCAGGAAAATGTGATATTCCAGCAAATGAAACACAACGTCACGGACGCATTGAGCGAGGAAGAGAAAACCTCGCTAAACCGCTATTACGCGCAAAGCCTGGTCTATCCGGCAGGGTTTGCCACCGACTGGAACCGCTCTTTTGTGCTCAAGCCAACAGGCGAAATCAAAGGCGCGGTCGTGCTGCTGCACGGATTAACCGATTCGCCCTACAGCATGCGTTATCTGGCGCAGGCTTATCAGCAACAAGGCTATGTTGCCGTGGTGCCGAGATTGCCGGGTCACGGCACCGCGCCAGGGTCATTAACCAAAGTTGACTGGAAAATGTGGCTGGCCGCGACGCGTCTTGCCGTGCGTGAAGCCACCCGGGTAGCGGGAACCCAGGTCCCGTTGCATCTGGTGGGTTACTCCAATGGTGGCGCGCTGGCGATGAAGTATGTGCTGGATAGCCAACAGGATCAGGCGCTGCGCAAACCACAACAGGTGGTGTTGTTGTCGCCGATGATCGGCGTCACCGCCTATGCGCGTTTTGCGGGATTAGCGGGTTGGCCCGCGGTATTCCCGGTGTTTGCTAAAGCGGCGTGGCTGAATATCGTGCCGGAATACAATCCGTTTAAATACAATTCATTCCCGGTGCGGGCGGCACGTCAGTCCTGGCTGTTAACCCAGGCGTTGCAGGAGCAGGTGGTGCAACTCGCCCGCGAGGGAGAAATCCGTGGCTTACCACCGGTGCTGACGTTCCAGTCGATCCTCGATTCCACCGTCAGCACCCGCGCGGTGGTCAATGCGCTGTATCGCTATTTGCCGGACAACGGCAGCCAGTTAGTGATTTTCGATATCAACCAGGCGGCCAATTTACGCGCGCTGTTCCGGCCTGCGCTGTATTCAGCGGTCAGCGAGTTGCTGCCTGCTGCGCCGCGCCACTACGCGACAACGGTGATCACCAATGCGTCACCCACCACTTATGAGGTGGTCGCGCGTATGACGCCTGCCGATCAGACACAGGAAGTCACGCACCCGCTGCAGCTGGCGTGGCCGCAGGATATGTATTCTTTGTCGCATATCGCCGTGCCTTTCCCGCTGACCGATTCACTATACGGTCGCGAACCTCTTGAAAAAAACCGCTATGGCATTAGCCTTGGCACCATTTCACTGCGCGGAGAAACCGCGAGCCTCACCGTGGGGCTCGACACCTTGATGCGCAATACCTCGAATCCGTTTTTCGCTTATATGATGGCGCAAATTCAGGGGCGGATAGCCTGCGGTCAGCAGCCGGATCTGCAACAGTGCCTTAAAGAGTAATGACTTTTTTCAGCAGCCCGTTGGCAAGAATCAACCGGGCTAGCAACACTGAGAGCACAAAGGTCAACACAATCAGCGTGAGCTTGGTGGCCAGCGAGGTAATCGGTATGAGCGTGGTGACGATGTGAAACACCGAGTAATGCATGATGTATACCCCGGTCATGGTTTTACTGACGGTGGCCAGCAGCGTCTCTTTGAGGGCGACATGGCGACGAAAGCGCACGCCGCTGGCGGCTAATACCAGCGCTACCACCAGCAGATAAATTTGTGAACCGGTGAGGAGGAAGGCATTGCGATCGGCTTTAAACAGCGCAAAGAAAAAGTGCTGCTCGTAGAGCCAGGTGAACAGATAAATAAAGGGCAGGGCGCAGGTGGCGATGAAGGCGACGCGTCTCCGATTCAGCCAATCGGCAATCACCGGCTCACACATTAGCTGGCCGGTGAGGTAAAACAGCAGCCAGGTCCAGATGCGGTATTGCGGCGCGAGGCTGAACACCCGCACTTCGGGGTACAGCACCGACAGTAAATCGTAGCCATAAGAAAACAGCAACAGGGCACCGACCAGCGCGCAGAACGTCAGACGATGCAGGCTGAGCCAGGTGAGCAGCGGATTAAAGCTGTAAATCACGATGAACGAGAACACAAACCACGGCTGAATCAGATAGCCGCGCTGGTAAGGCTCCCAGAGATAGTAAATCGTCATCCAGAACAGAAACACGATTACCACATTGCGGATCTTGCTGAGTTGCCAGCGCAGATCCTGCTCGGCATGGCTATCCATAATCCCCGCCACCACGAAAAACAGCGGGGTCGCGATGGTGGAGATAAAGGTCAGAAACGCCAGAATCCAGTGGTAATCATAATCGTAACGATCCCAGGTGTTATACAGCGTAAAGAAGGTCACTGCCGCCATGCAGCCGAGTGTCTTGATGACATTCAGCCCGGTGGCGTTCATGCTGACGTCGCTTTCTCTGCGCGGTGGAAGCAGGCATAAATCACCGGCAGAACCAGCAGCGTCAGTATCGTCGCGAAGCCCAGACCAAACATAATCACCACCGCCATGCTCTGGAAAAACACATCGCGCAGCAGCGGTGCCAGGCCTAAAACCGTGGTAAAAGCGGTCAGCAGGATGGGGCGTAAGCGCGACGTCGCGGCATACAGAATCGCGTCATGCTGCATTTTGTCCTGTTTTTGCTGCTCAATCTCTTCCACCAGCACAATGCCATTGCGGATCAGCATGCCGCTCAGGCTCAGCAAGCCAATCAGCGCCATAAAGCCAAACGGAATACCGGTGAGCAAAAAGCCCGGCGTCACGCCGATCAGCGCCAATGGCACCGTGAGCCAGATCGCCACGGCATTTTTTACCGAGCTAAACATCAGCACGGTAATCACAAACATCACCAGATAGCCTAACGGCAACGTGGTGAACACCCCTTGCTGCGCTTCGCTGGAGTTTTCGGCATCGCCGCCCCATTCAATGCTGTAACCGTGCGGCAGGGGGATCTGATCAATCTGCGGTCGCACGCGTGACAGAATATCGCCGGACGTATCGCTGCTCAGCGGGCTGGGGTCGGTCATCACCGTCAGCACGCGGCTGCGATCGCGCCGCAGAATTAATGGATCTTCCCATTCAAGATTAAAGCCACTCACCACATTGCTCAGCGGAATGTAATGCTGCTGGCTTTGGCTCCACACCAGCACATTGTTCAGATGGTTGGCATCCTGGCGTTCGCTGGCGGGCGGACGCACCACCACCGGCAGCAAATCTGCGCCTTCGCGATATAAGCCGACGCGGCTACCGGTGAAATTCATTTGCAGCGCGTTATCGATCTCCTGCTTATCCACGCCCAATTCGCGACCCAGCGCCGGATTAAACTGTGGACGGATGACCTTGCTGCGGTTTTGCCAGTCATTGCGCACGCTGTCGGTGGCGGGGTCTTGCGCGAGGATGTCGCCCACTTCGCTGGCAATGAGTCGCATACGGTCGGGATCGGGGCCTTTGATACGCACCTCGATGGCGCTGCCGCCGGAAGGGCCAAACATCACGCGTTTGGTGCTGGCATTGACCTGCGGATATTGGCGGGCGATATAATCATCTACGCGGCGTGACAGCGCGGCGATGTTACGCTGATCGTCCATGCGCACCATGATTTGCGCGTAGTTGCTGTACTGGCGTTGTCCGTTGTAAGTGAGGATAAAGCGCATGCTGCCCTGGCCAACGGTCGTCACCGTTGACACCACGCCTTGCTGCCCGGTGATCGATTTTTCTATATCGCTGGCCATTTGCTCGGTGGCTTTGATGTCCGTGCCGTAAGGCAGCCACAGATCGACAAAGAAGATCGGCGTATTGGACGAGGGGAAGAAGTTTTGCCTTACGCCACCAAAGCCCCAGATCGCCAGTGCTAACAGGGCGGCCATTACCGCCAGCGTCACGGTTTTCTGCTGCAATAGCGCATTGAGCGTGCGTTGGTAGAGTCGATAAAATCCGCCATCGTAGGGCGAGGCTTCAGCGGCGGGCGTTTCCGCGTTACCTGTTTTAAACAGCCACCACTTGATCAACACCGGCGTGATGGTCAATGCCGAGAACCAGCTCAGCATCAGCGAAATCAGCAACACCTGGAACAGCGATTTGCAGTACTCACCGGTGGAATCCTGCGACAACCCAATCGGCGCAAAGGCTAATATCGCAATTATCGTGGCCCCTAACAGCGGGAAGGCCGAACGCCGGATAACAAAGTTGATCGCCGAAGTACGCGATGAGCCTTGCTGACGCGCAATCAATACCCCTTCGACGATCACAATCGCGTTATCCACCAGCATGCTGAGGGCAATAATCAGCGCACCCAGCGAAATACGCTGCAGCTCAATGCCCCACAAATACATGATCAACAAGGTGCCCAGCACGTTCAGCGCCAGCGAGAGGGCAATAATGATGCCGCTGCGTACGCCCATAAAGATCAGCAGCACGCCCACCACAATCGCCAGTGCCATCAGGAAATTGGTGATAAACCCGTTCACCGAGTGCGCCACTTCGGCGGCCTGATCGTAAAAGGTATTGATTTGAATACCGGCCGGTTTTTCAGCCGACATCTGCTGCAGTTTGGCTTCCAGTGCACGCCCCACATCAATCACGTTGACGCCAGGGATAAAGGAGACCCCCATGGTGACCGCCGGGCGGCCGTTGGCGTGATAGATGCTGGAAGGGGATTCACTCAACCCTCGCGACAGCGTGGCGATATCACGTAATCGAGTGGTCGCGGTGTCACCTATCGGGCTGATAAGCAGATCGCTCAGCTCATCGATATTCTCAAATTCCCCGGTAGGATGCAGACGAATCGATTCGGAGCCGGATTTGATCTCCCCCGCGCTGGAGACCACGTTGAGGCGACTCAGTGCGGCGGAGAGTTGGGCTGGCGTGATGCCGCGCGCCGCCATTTTCGTCAGCGAAACATCGATATTCACTTGCTGCGGAATGGCTCCGCCAATCGCTACCTTGCCGACGCCAGGCACCAGCACCAGTTCTCGCCGCAACTGCTCGGCGTAGCGAACCAGATCAGGATTGCTGAAGTTGTCACCGGAAATGGCGAAGAAAAAGCCGAATACATCGCCAAAATCGTCATTAACGAAAGGCGTTGCCACGCCGGGCGGGAAGAAGCGTGATGCATCTCCGACGCGTCGCCGCAGTTCATCCCAGATTTGTGGCAGTTCGTTGGAGTGATAGCGTGACGCAATATTCACCGTGATTTGTGACAGGCCGTTAGAGGAGATGGAACTGACGCTGTCCAGATAGGGCAACTGCTGCAAAGCGTTTTCCAGTGGCAGCGTCACCTCTTCTTCCACCTGCTGCGCGGACGCGCCAGGGTATTGTGTGACCACCACGGCGGTTTTAATGGTGAAAGTGGGATCTTCCAGCCGACCAATGTTCAGCAGGGCAAAAATACCGCCCAGCCCTAACAGCAAAATCGCCAGCCAGACGCGAATCGGGTTATCAATAAACTGTTTGGAGATGTCCATTACAGCCCTCGCTCACGCGTCCAGATGCGTACGGGCTGTTGCGCATGCAGCTCATTCACGCCTGCTGCGACCACGCGATCACCGGCTTTCAGCCCATCGGTAATCACCACGCCCTGGTTTGTGACATCGCCAACGGTGACTTTTCGGTCCTCCAGCTTGAGCTGATCGCCGCTGCCTTGCACCACCCAGACATGCGGCTCATTGCGCTGGTGGCTATCGGGGTTGAACACCGCTTCGACCGGAACGACCAGCGCAGCGTGATTAACATTGGCGGGAAGATTGGCCAGATTGATGGTGACAGTACCACTGACACCCCCCACGGCCGGGAAATCGGCAGAGCGGGGCATGGTTAAGATCACCTGCCAGGTCAGCGTGTTACTGCTACTGCTACCGGTGTGCTCTTTGTATTCGGCCTGAAATTCCCGATCCGGCAGCGTGTTAATGCGTACCACCGGGCGATACGTCATGTTGCGGATATCCAGCGCGGTAAACAGGTTTTCAGGCACGTTAAACACCACATCGAGCAGATCGTTACGCGTTAACGTGGCGATAGGCTGTCCCGCAGCCACCACCTGATGATTCCTGACGTTGACGACCGCAGCGGTGCCGCTGAACGGTGCGGTGAGCGTCATTTGGCTTAACTCTTCACGGGCAATTTGCAAGGCCGCGTTGGCGGCATCGCGGTTCGCGCGCTGCACGTCCATTTCAGCCTGCGAGATGGCCTGACGGCCGGAGAGCGTCTGGAAACGCGCGAACTGTCGCTGAGCGAGGGTGGCTGCGGTCTGACGTTCATTGACGCGTTGTTGTGCTTCATGCGATATCAGTCGGGCGATCACTTGCCCCTGTTTAACATTGTTGCCCTGACGAATCTCCAGTGAATCGATCTGTCCCGCACGTTTAAAGGACAGATCTGTGGAATCACCGGATTCAATACGTGCGGGGAAGATGCGCTGCTGGGCTTCACCGGAAGCCACGACCTCGACCACTTTTACCATGCGTGGCTGAGGAACAACGTCCGTTTTTTTTTGATCGCAACCGGTTGTTATAAATATAACTATGGCGATCAGCGGAAAATAACGCGTCACGAGTTTGTCCTCAATCAGCAATGTTAAATTAATTATTTACGTTATTATTAGCGTGGTCTTTACTCGCCGAGCATCGAAACAACGGCGTAAGTAAATAACCCTACGACTGAACAGGTTACAATGGCGAGAATCACATAAAGACTCAGGCGGAGCAGACTATAGTCCGGCATCGTTACCTCCATTAACAGTGGGTATAAAAGAGTCATCTCACTGCGCGGGATGGGAGTGATGGTTAAGGTTTATTTGTTATGCATGAGCATAGCTGTGGATATCCAAAAATGTAAAGTTTGATAAATGCATTATCTTTGGTGCAACTCATGGAATTTAAGTCTGACTTTTATCATTTGAATAGAATGATAAACCACCTTAACAGGATAAAAACAAAGTGTGGCTTTTCCCTTTATTTCATTAACATAGGTTTTTTTTAATTTACCCGCACTAAAAATGCCTTATTTATCTTTGATTTAAAATTCATCAGGAAGTTGATTTTTCATTGCAGATAACTTTCCTCATCAAAGCAGAGTGAGTTGAATAGCCTGTGCTACGTTTATAACGTTCATTTCTCTTGTCAAAAGTTCGCTGTATAGATTATTTCCCTGCTCAATTTCGTTGAGTAGCCATTAATGACATGTCTTTCAGTTATAAACCGGACTCACCTCAGGCAGTGCGTGGATGTTTGTCTTTGTATTTGAAGTGGATCTGTTAATAACGCGATGTCACCGCCTTGATTTCCGAAACAGGATTTGAGGAGAAAGCGATGAATACTGCTAAATCGGAAAGGTCGTACTATCAGCTTTCTGTCGATGAAACCTTGCGCCAGACAGAGAGTTCAGTCGAAGGTATCTCGGGTAGTGAAGCAACAGCACGCTTACAACATTACGGTGAAAATGCCCTGCCGCAAAAGCCGGGCAAGCCGGCATGGCTCCGTTTTCTCGCCCATTTTAACGATGTGCTGATCTACGTGTTACTCGCCGCGGCGTTGCTGACGGCGGTGATGGGCCACTGGGTCGATACGCTGGTCATTCTCGGTGTGGCAGTGGTCAATGCGTTGATTGGCCATATCCAGGAGAGTAATGCGGAAAAATCCCTGCAAAGCATTCGCAATATGCTCTCCAGTGAAACGGTGGTGATCCGCGCGGGCAACCACGAAACGCTGCCGACCACTGCGCTGGTGCCAGGTGATGTGGTGGTGATCCGCGCCGGGGACCGTATTCCGGCCGACCTGCGGGTGATTGAAGCCCACAATCTGCGTGTCGAGGAGGCGATTCTCACCGGCGAGTCCACGGTGGTGGAGAAGACCACGGAGGCATTGTCCGGAGAACTCCCGTTGGGCGACCGCACCAATTTGCTGTTTTCTGGGACCACCGTGAGTTCCGGCGGCGGTAAAGGATTGGTTGTGGCTACCGGTGGAGAGACCGAGTTGGGGCACATCAATCAGATGATGTCCGATATCGAAAAACACCGCACGCCGCTGCTGGTGCAAATGGACAAGTTAGGGAAAGCCATCTTCCTGATTATTCTCGCGATGATGGCGGCACTGTTTGTCTTTAGTCTGCTGTTCCGCGATATGCCGGTCTCTGAACTGATGCTGTCATTGATCAGTCTTGCGGTGGCGTCGGTGCCCGAAGGCTTACCCGCCATTATCTCCATCATCCTCTCGCTTGGCGTGCAGACCATGGCGAAACAGCAGGCGATCATTCGTAAGCTGCCAACGGTAGAAACGCTGGGTGCGATGACGGTGATCTGCTCGGATAAGACCGGCACGCTGACCATGAATGAGATGACGGTCAAAGCGGTGATCACGGCCGATCATATTTATCGGGTAGACGGTGACAGCTATGAACCGGTTGGCGCCATTCATAAAGCGGATGACGCCGTGCCGATTACCGTCACGGGTGGCTCCTTGCTGGAGCAGTATCTGCGCACCATCGATCTGTGCAATGACAGCCAGCTGATCAAGGATGAGAGCGGTTTCTGGAAAATCACCGGGGGGCCGACAGAAGGTGCACTCAAGGTGCTGGCCGCAAAAGGGCAGTTGCCGGTGGTCACGACTGAGTTACGCAGTAAAATTCCGTTTGATTCGCAATACAAATATATGTCGACGTTGTACCGCATTGGTGACGAAGAGCGCGTGCTGATCACCGGCGCGCCGGATGTGCTGTTCCGGCTTTGTCAGCAGCAGCAAACCGAACATGGCCTGCAACCGCTGGATATCGGCTGGTGGGAAGGCAAAATTGAGGAGTATGCACGCGAAGGTTTGCGCATGGTGGCGGCAGCCTGGAAACCGGCGTTACCGGGACAAACTGAGCTCACTCATCAGGATCTGCAACAGGGCGTGATTCTGCTGGGCATTGCCGGGATGATGGACCCGCCGCGCCCTGAAGCCATCACCGCGATTCGTGACTGCCTGCAAGCGGGCATACGCGTCAAAATGATCACTGGTGACCACCCGCAAACCGCGATGAGCATTGGCCAGATGCTGGGGATTGGCAATGCGGGCTCAGCCATCACCGGGCGTGAACTGGAAGTGATGGACGATCACCAGTTGAGTGATGCCGCACAAGCCTACGACATATTTGCGCGGACCAGCCCGGAGGATAAATTCCGTCTGGTTCAGGCGTTGCAAAGTAAGCAAGAGGTGGTCGGCATGACCGGGGATGGCGTGAACGATGCGCCGGCCCTGAAACGTGCCGATGTCGGTATTGCGATGGGGATTAAAGGCACTGAAGTCACCAAAGAAGCCGCCGATATGGTGCTAACGGATGATAACTTCGCCACTATTGCCAGCGCGGTGCGAGAAGGGCGCCGGGTTTATGACAATCTGAAAAAAACCATCCTGTTTATTATGCCCACCAACCTGGCGCAGGGCTTACTGATCATTATCGCGCTGCTGGCTGGGAATCTCATTCCGCTGACGCCGGTACTGATTCTGTGGATGAACATGGCGACGTCGGCCACGCTGTCGTTTGGTCTGGCGTTTGAGGAGGGTGAGAAGAACATCATGCGTCGTCCACCGCGCGATCCCAAACTGCATGTGATGGATGGATTCGCCATCTGGCGTGTGGTGTTTGTCGGTTCGATGATTGCGATAAGTGCGTTTGTGCTGGAAGCCTGGCTGCAGCCGCGTGGCTATTCCCCGGAGTTTATCCGCACCGTGCTGTTGCAGACGCTGGTTACCGCGCAGTGGTTCTATATGCTCAACTGCCGTGTGTCAGATGGCTTCTCACTGAGTAAAGGGCTGCTGATGAACAAAGGGATCTGGATCGTCAGCGCGGTATTGCTGGTGCTGCAATTACTGATCATCTACGCGCCCTTTATGCAGCTGCTGTTCGGCACCACGGGACTGCCATTCCGCTATTGGGTAATTACCTTCATCATCGGATTCGTGATGTTCCTGATTGTTGAAGTTGAGAAACCGCTGACCCGTCGATTCAGAACAGCCTGAATGCATTGCCGCCCGTCCCGCGGGTTAAGCGGTCCGGGCGGCGTTTTAGACGTTCGGGGTAAAAACTGAGGTTGAAACGTGGTCGCACATTCACTCTCATCAACTCAGAGAGGAAAGTGTCGCACGGGTTCAACGACCTTCACCGGCTTCTTTCGCTTCGGCTTCGTCGCTCTGCACAGCGCTGGCATGGTCGCGTTCGTCTTAGCCGTCTCGCTGGTCTTATTAACAGTGATGCAGCACGGGCAGTAATGAACATTCGCATATTGCATCGTAGCGACAGTTAACGCCTGGCTGTGGTTATACATACTGCCAATAAATGCCCTTGAATCGACACCGGGTAGTTGTTCACATCCTGCGGTATGCAACAGCAAGCCCCTGCGGGCGTGATCGCATACGTAGTACTTCATTGACTTATACATTGTTTTAATCCGTTTGCTGTGTGAGTCAATCGACTCATTAAAGTTTGTCGTATTCAATATCTTGTCATTCAGAACATCTCACCACGGCCTGGAATGCAGATTGCCCGCGACGCTTAAACGTAAACGGAACGAGAATAGGTGTGCCATTTTTCGCGGCGCTTTCCTGATGAAACAGAAGAGAACCGCGGGAGATGCTGTTTTGCCAAACATTTCGCACTGGGCTTTTTCAAGCAGGTCTTTATCTACGGTAATAACGGCATGACTACGGTGAACGGTCACGCAGGATAATTCGTCATTTTGATTTTTTGTACTCTGGGAATATACCTTATAACCAGACGCACACAAAATTATCCCCAAAGCGCCCCAATCTTAGCGTGAAATTCTGGTCTGTTTCACGAACAGTCTCTGGTCTAACTAACGAAAAATCAAGGGGATTTATAAGCGTTTAGTTGAAATGAATTGATGTGTCTTGCTGCTGGGATAGGGGCATTATCTGATAATGATTGGGAGATTATCTGAATATTTCATAGCAAAATTAATGCCTGTGAGATTTATTGCATTCGCACTCAGACAAATAAATCGTGCAATAAAGCCTAAGTACAGCAAATAACCTGGTTAAGAATTTGTTAATGCCTGAAGTGTGGCAATTCCATGACAATATTTCCATCATTGAGACTGAGGTCAATGGGGAGCTGATGATAAAACCTCACAGCCTTATCACTCAGAAGGACCGTTCACATTGATCAACGCATCACCATGAAGCGGGAAACAATGGAAGTGCGCAGGGTCAACTCAAAAGATCAGTGTGTTAAAACAGTAAATGGTTTAACCTTTAACAATCGTCAGCAGTAGATTTAAAGTAAGCCCAATAAAATCAGTGCGTTGATTGATATTTTATTGTGTGGCCTTTTGATTGACTGCGACCTGTTCCAGGGGGTGCCCGGTTAGCGGGCTGAGATTCTACCCGCCAGCGTTTTACGCGTTGGCAACGTAGTGACCCTACGAACCTGATCCGGCTAATACCGGCGTAGGGAGCGGAACACAGGGCGACACTGCGCCCTGATTCCATCTTTGTGCTTTGTAGCGGACAGATCCTACTCATCAGGCCCGGCCTGAGAGATTTCGCGCAATCGCAACAGGTGGACTCGCCCATGACTGAAGCTGCTTTGATCGACGCTTTACTCACCTTTCTACAGCGTCAGGATACAACCGACGACGACTTTAACCGCATGGCGCTTGCCGTCTTCGCTTACCAATTTGAACACAACCTCCCTTATCGCCGCTTCGCTATGCAGCGTGGCCGCACGCCGTTTACGGTCAAAAACTGGCGTGCCATCCCGGCGATTCCCATCACCGCCTTCAAGGATCTGACGCTGAGTTGTCATGCCAGCGATGACGTCGAAGCCGTGTTTATGACCAGCGGTACCACGGGCACGGTGAAAGGTCGCAGCTATCATCCGACACTCGATGTCTGGAAGTGCTCAATGACGCAGAATTTTCGCCAGCGCTTTATGGCGGGCAATGAGCGCATCCGCATGGGCATTTTGTTCCCCGATAACCAGGTGCTGCCCAACTCTTCGCTGGCGCACTATCTCACGCTCGCGATGGAGAGATTCGGCACAGCGGAGAGTGAAGTGCTGCTGGATGACAGCGGTATCGCGATGGATCGCCTTTTTGCTGCACTGGAACAGGCGGAAGCGCGAGATGAACCCTATGCGCTGCTGGGCGCGAGCTACAGCTTTGTCCATCTGCTGGACGAAATGCAGCGCCAAGGGCGAGGTTTTGCGCTCCCCGCAGGCAGCCGCATTTTAGATACCGGCGGGTTTAAGGGCCAATCACGCGAGATTGAGGCCGAGCAGTTTTACACCGAACTGAGTGCGGCGCTGGGCGTACCGCGCACGCACTGCATTAACATGTACGGCATGACCGAACTGAGCAGCCAGTTTTATGATGACGGCAACGTTGCTTGTCCTTCGGTGAAATCTGGCCCGCACTGGATCCGCACCCGCGTGGTCAATCCACTCAGCGGCGAAGAGGTGGCGGAAGGTGAGATTGGCGTGCTGGTGCACCATGATCTGGCTCATTTCAATTCGGTTTCTGCTTTGCTGACGGAAGATGCTGGCCGCGCGGTCGCGGGCGGCTTCCATCTGCTGGGCCGGGTGACCGGAGCGGATGCAAAGGGCTGTTCGCTGGCAATGGAAGAGTTTCTGGCTGCTGCGCAGGGTGCGATGTGAGAGAGGTTGCGGGTTATCTACCGGGATGTTTGTCGCCAGAAGAGGTGCAGTGGCACACGCTGAGTTTTACCCATCACGGCCAGCGGTTGGATGTGGACGTTCCCGATCTGAATCCGGCACAAATAAAGCTTCTGAGCGCACATGTGCGCGATCATGCTCGCGCTTATCTCAAGACGCTGAGCGTGGCGAAGATCGTGATGATTGTTGATGAAGCCATTGCGCGTTTACTGGATCGAGACCATCACCTGCGCCGCAAAGCCGAAACGCTATTGCCGATAGTCACCGGTTATGATGCCGAGATGATTCGCCTTGGGCTTAGTGGTTATCTCAAAACATTTCGACAGCCGCAGCTTAAGCGATTTTTGGCCGAAGACTTTAACGATCCACAACTGCTGGATGACTTCCAGCCAAGGCCAAATGGCGGTTTTGCGCGGGCGTTTGGCCCTGATCTTCTGCTACATATCTGGGCAGGAAATGTACCGGGTTTGCCGCTCTGGAGCCTGATTTGCGGATTGCTGGTGAAAGCGGGCACCGTGGGTAAGTTGCCGGGGGCCGAACCCCTGATGGCGGGCTGGTTCGCGCAGCTGCTGGCTGAAATCGATCCCCAGCTTGGCGAGTGTCTGGCGGTGGTGTGGTGGAAAGGTGGAGAGGGCGAAGCAGAAAAGCACTGGTTTATGCAGCCTGACGTGGTAATGGCTTACGGAGGCAATGCCGCGTTGGCCGCTATCAGGCAGCAACTGCCGGTCACCACGCGTTTTCTGCCGCACAGTCATAAAATCAGCGTGGGGTTGGTGGCGCGTTCGGCGCTGGATACGCGTCAGGGCGTCGAGTTGGCGCAGCGCGTGGCTTATGACGTGATGCGTTATGACCAGGCGGGCTGTTACTCACCGCAAATGCTGTTTGTGGAACGTGGCGGACGCATCTCGCCGCAGGAATTCGCGGAGTATATCGCCCATGAACTGCGGGCGCTGGCGCGCAAATTTCCGCGTCGCGCGCTCTCTTCGGCCGAAGTGAACAGCGTGGCAGCCTGGCGTAGCCGTGAAGAGATTCGTGCGTTGCAGGGCGATCGCATCCTGTTTGGCGAGCCAACGGATAGCTGGGCTGTGGTCATGGTGGATGAACCCGAAACGCTGATTCCTTCAGCACTCGGACGCACGCTTAAAGTGGTGGCTGTTGATGAGATTGATGATGCCATTGCCCTGATTTCGCAGCAGAAAATCTACCTGCAAACGGCGGCGGTTGCCGCCACTCCACATGAACTGTTTCATCTCGCCGCACGCTTAGGGCAAGCAGGCATCACCCGTATTACTGCCTTTGGCAACATGACATCGCCCGCCGCCGGATGGCATCACGATGGCCGCTTTAGCCTGCTGGATCTGGTCACTTTTACGGAAATAGACGCATCTGCTGAAACTGCCGCTGAGCGCTTCGCGCCCTATGCGGATTGAATCCACGTTTTTTACAGGAGGTAATACGATGAAATTTGCTGATCAAACGATTCTGGTGACGGGCGCGAGCCGGGGCATTGGTGCGGCTATCGCGCAGGCTTTCGCCGCCGAGGGCGCGCTGGTGGTGGTGAACTACCTGCGCAGTGAAGCCGCAGCGAATGAAGTGGTAAAACGCTGTGAAGCTTTGGGCGGTTCAGCCCTGGCGATTCGTGCCGATGTCACCTCGGCAGAGCAGGTAGCGGCGATGATGGAGCAGATCGCCAACACCAGCGGTCGGTTGGACGCGGTGGTCAACAATGCTTTCGCGCCCTATGTTTTCGATACCGACAATCGACAGCGCTTTTGGGAAACGTCGTGGCAGGGCTACCAAAGCCAATTTAACGGTGCGGTTGGCGCGGCCTACAATGTCTGCCAGGCTGCATTGCCGTTGATGCGCTCACGCACGCGCGGCAGCATTATCAATCTTTCCAGCGATTTAGTGGCTCGTCCGTCTGTTCCTTACCACGATTACGTCACGGCGAAGTCTGCGTTGATTGGCTTCAGTCGCTCACTAGCGGCAGAGCTAGGGCCGCTGGGCATTCGCGTTAACTGCGTTGCGCCGGGTCTGGTGTATCCCACGGATGCCAGCCGCGCCACGCGGGAAGACGTGCGCGAGTTTATCACCGCACAAACGCCGCTGCGCCGGATTGCCGAGCCAGTGGATGTCGCCGGTCCGGTGATGTTTTTAGCGTCAGAATGGAGCGAGTTTGTCACCGGGCAAACGCTGTATGTCGATGGCGGGTTGGTAATGGGGTAACAAGGGGTGAAAGCTGATAGGGTAGGAAGCTCGATGGGTTAGCGTGAGTCTGATTATAGATTTGCTCACACCGTTTAACGTCAACAGGGAGGTTTAATGAAGACCGCAAGTATCCGCGCCGTAATCGGTGGAACGCTTTTAATGGCGTCGTCCTTAATATCGGCTTCCGCAGCGCAGCCATTGCCTGTGACTCCAGAGCATCCGAACTCGCAGCGTATCTCGGTGGAGACGCAAGGCTCGGGAACAGATGTCATATTGATCCCGGGGCTGGCATCGTCGCGTGACGTTTGGGCTGATTTGTCTGCAAATTTACGCAAGAACCATCGCATTCATCTTGTAGAGCTTGCGGGGTTTGCGAGTACGCCTGCCATTGCCAACCCGGACGGAAAGGTCATCGCTCCGGCAGTTGACGCCATCGCTGAATACATTCACGCCCAGCACATCAAAGCCCCGGTGATTATCGGCCATTCTCTTGGGGGAGAAATGGCATTGATGCTGGCCGCCCGTCATCCTGACCTGGTGGGGCGCGTGATGGTCGTTGATGCTTTGCCATTTTATTCGCTATTGTTCAATCCTGCAGCGACCAGCGAAACTGTCGCCCCGCAGGCCACTGCCATGCGAAATTCGATTTTGGGGCAATCGCCGGAGCAATTCGCCGAGTTTCAGAAGGTCTCCATCGCCCGTTTAGCCAAGACCGAAGCGGTGAGGCCTGCGCTGGTGGCAGCGGGAATTCATTCCGATCGTAAAACCATTGCCGACGCAGTGTATGAAGTGATGGTCACCGATTTGCGTCCCGAACTTAGCCGTATCAGCGCGCCGATTGAGGTCGTATACGCGTATGACACTTTATTTGGCGTACCTGCAGCCAGCGTGGAGGCGATGTATCGGCAAGCCTATGCTGCTGCACTCGATATCCACTTCACTCAGATCGATAACAGTTTTCACTTTGTCATGCTTGATCAACCAGAACGGTTTTCTACCGTGGTTGAGTCGTTTCTGAATGGCGATGCTAGCCAAAAACAGTCGCAAACTGACTGAGATTCCGGTAGGGGCGGCCGGAATGGGCCGTTGCTTCGGTTCGATAGAGTGTTTGACGCAGATATTGCGCGGGATGCATGTGTGATGTGAAAGAGATGTGGGGGTGAGATGGGAAGGGCTGCTATGAGCGACCTGCGGACACAGCGGAACCTATGGATGAAGTTGTTAATCAAAAAGGCTATGTGAAGTGTTGAAGCTTAGGGATAAGAAAGTCCATCAAAATGTTTGAGGATATGAAGGCAGAACATTTAAATGGGCCAACATTAATTGACCCCTTAAGTCATCCAGAAAGAGGACTTACTCTTCAGAGATCCGTGTATCGGCGATGGTTTCCGCAAAATGTTTCCCGAATAAACCTGCGGGCGTCTGAAAACCTGGTTTTCCTTCTCCCGCCAGCACTCTACGTGCTGCCTCCGCTGCGGCCATGGCGGTAAAACTGTAGCCATTCACCGTTTCGAGCAACATCCGCACAACGTCTCCCTTCGCATTGACGACCTCAGCGACAGCCTGATATCGGTTATCCAGGCGTTCCTGTGCTGTTGGGCCATCCGCTAAAAGTGACAGGTCCCCTTGTGGAAATTCTGTGCCGCTGAGATGCACAAAAGTCTCAATGTCTGGAATGTTTGTGGTCATCCATACCGTTGTCAGGTCTGGTAGTGTTACCGGAAAACACTTTAAGGGCCCAACGCCAAAATCAAAATGTCTTGTTTGGGTAGGTTCCTGAGGTATTAATCTGCCGTTTGAGCGTTTGAGACACTGCGGCGAGAGATTTTCAGTCGCGCTAATGGCGGATCCTCGCGACATCGGCCCGGCGACATTCAAAGCAAGGGCGATTTTTTTCGGGGCAGATATCCGCTCTGCCGCATGGGCAGCCAGGCAACCCAGCATAGCCACACTGCCACCACATCCCGGTAGGAGCATCACGCCTGCAGCCGCTGCATCAGCATCAAGGATCTCAGCAAGTCTGTAACTGTCGGGTTCAGCAGCGACATCCAGATAATGCGTTTTACTGTCCACCGCCGCCCTCATCAAAGCACTGGCCGTATACATATAAGGGCCGGCACAGTTCAGCACAACGGCAACATCCTTAAGCGCCGCACTGACTGTTTCTGCATCGGCAAGAGAGAAGGCCCGATAAGGGATATCTAACTCTGCGGCCATAGCGGCGAGTTTTCTTTCGTCTCGTCCGGCTAAAATAAGCGGGCCGCCGCAAGTCAGAGCATGAGCGGTGATCAGACCGCCAGTGTAACCGGTTGCGCCGTAAATCATGATGCTTTTCATGAAGTTTCTGTACCTGAAATTGAAGGAATCATTGTGGATCTGAGCGGACAGGAATTCGTCATCACAGTCTTACTTACCGTGCTGCCAGCTTTTATAAACAAATTCCAGGCTGTAGCCGTCGGGGTCCCTGACCTGCGCCGCGTAATAGCGAGGATCATAATGAAGCTGCGGGCCGGGAGGATGAATCACGGTGGCACCTGCCGACAGAGCTGCGGCGTAAGCCTGATTGACAGCAGATTCGGAATCGCCTGCGAAACCTACGTGGATGGCATCCGGGCACACCGTTCCCTGACGCAGCCAGAAGAATATTTTTCCATTTGAACCAAATCCTTTAAGGTCAGGATGTCCGGCAGGTCCCTCGCTACCGTCATAATCGTGACGGACAGTGATACCAAGTGCGGGTAATACGCGTGCATAGAAGCTGACTGAACGGTCAACGTCACTGACGGAAAGAAAGAGATGGTCAAGCATAGCGTGCTCCTTTAATCAGATGTTATATCCGCCCGCGACTTCAATCGTCTGAGCATTGATCCAGCCGCCATTGGGAGAAAGTAAAGAGGCGATAACGCGCGCAACCTCTTCCGGTTCACCGACTCGTCCCAGTGCCGTTTGTGAGGCCAGCAGATTTTCAAACTCCTCGTTCAGTCCTCCTCCCAGTTCAGTCCGGATTGCACCCGGCGAGACGGCATTGACCCGGATCCTGCGTTCCCCAAACTCCTTAGCCATATAGCGGGTTAGCACTTCAAGTCCCCCTTTAAAGGCGGCGTAAGGGGCAACGCCTGAAGTGGCCACTCGCGTGGTGGCGCTCGTCATGTTGATGATGCACGCATCGTGGCGCAGCAGGGGCAGTAGCGTCTGCGTCAGAAAGAAAGGTCCCTTCAGATGTACATTCATCAGGCTGTCGAACTGGTTCTCGGTAACGGTTTCAATCGGATTAAAAAGCCCATATCCGGCGTTATTCACCAGTCCATCCAGGCCGCTATCTTCCCAGCGTGAATGCATCACCTGTTCAAGTTCAGCACGAAAATGTTTGAAGGAACCGGTATTCCCAACGTTCAGCTGCAACGCGATGGCTTCGCCACCTTCCGCCTCAATACGTTCCACCACACGGGTGGCAGCGTCAGACTGGCTGTTCCAGGTCAGTATGACGCGATACCCGAGCCGGGCACATTTCAGGGCGGTGCTGGCCCCGATGCCCCGGCTGCCGCCGGTAATTAAAACATTTTTCATATTAGCCTCTGCGAGTGGGTGTTGACGGAACAGAGGTTACGCTTGTGCAGGGCGTAAGGCTGATGCGATCCTCTTCACTATTTGCCTAATCCTGCCTTTCTCTTGTTGTGCTTACAGCGACGTGATATCAATCGGGGATGGAAAAACAATTACAAAAGCTACGAGAACTCGCCTCCGGTGCGGGTAATCAGCGTACCGAAACCGGCATTCCAAGGGTTGCAATGGTGCAGGGAGAAATCCCTGAACATCGCCTGTCTGCGGTTTATGAGCCGATGATTAACCTGATCCTGACGGGGTCTAAAAGCATGACGGTTGGTGACAGAACGCTGCGATACGATCCCGCAACCTACTTTGTGATGTCGGTGGATCTGCCCGCAGTGGGACAGGTCTTTGCCGATGAGCACACTCTTGCACCTTATCTGGCTGTGAGCCTGACGCCTGAGTCGGAGATTCTTGCGGATTTGCTGGCCGGTTTGCCTGATTCTGGCTCGCGTTCTCTTTACAACGCGGGTTTTTCAGTCGCACCCGTTACCCCGGAACTGCTGGACGCCTGGGTCAGAATGCTCAGTCTGATTAATAAGCCGGATGAAGTTGCGGCTCTGGCTCCGGCTTATGAGCGCGAAATCCTGTTCCGGGTGCTGCAGGGACCGCTGGGCTGGATGTTGCGCGAAATTGCAACGCCTGAAACGCATATGGCACGTATCCACAAAGTGATTAACTGGCTAAAACAAAACTACATGCAGAGCATACGTGTTGAAGAACTGGCAGACATGGCCGCACTGAGTGTCTCTGCTTTTCACCGACACTTCCGTGCAGTGACATCACTCAGTCCTGTCCAGTATCAGAAAAGAATGCGCCTGATGCAGGCCCGGCTCAGGCTCTCCACTTCAGATGCAAGTATTACCGAGATTGCCTTTTCAGTTGGATATCAGAGCCACACGCAGTTCAGTCGTGAATATGCTCGCCAGTTTGGCCGGTCGCCGTCAGCAGACCTGCGAAGTATGGATCGCAGGAAATAATCTCACGCTCTTGTTAATACCCGTAATTCTGGTCTGAAAGGATCATTCAAGGTTACGCGAGTCAAATTCGGACTGAGCATGTGCTACGGCTGTGTAGTATTTAACTGTCCAGTCAAATAAAGCCTGAAAAGGCGTTTCAAGTGTACGACCTAAAGGCGTAATACTGTACTCAACGCCAACCTGAGATGTGGGGATAACGCGTCGGCTGACAATGCCGTTACGTTCTAGACGGCGCAAACACTGAGTCAGCGATTTTTGGGTTATCCCGTTCATATTTCTTTTTATTTCCTTGAAACGCAACGGCTCTTTACACAATACAGACAGGATTAGGATGGGCCATTTATCTGTAATTTGATCCAGCAATAATCTGCTGGAGATTTTTTCATCGCATTAAGTTTATGGGGCTAACGTCGCAACGACTGCCTGTACCACTGCCTCTGACCGCTCGGTTAATTGTCCTTTTTGCGGATCAGGCGGCAGTAAAAAAATAGTGGCTGCCGGAAGTGCTGGTAGTCCGGTCACTTCAACCATCTGTTCTTCTATGACTGCCGAAGCATTCAGACAGCCTATGCCCAGGCCCGCCGCTACAGCAGCCTGAAGGCCTGCTACACCCGAGGCTATGTGAGCAACGGTATGCTTAATACCATGACGGGTCAGTTCATTACGGGCCAGTCTGTGTAGTGAACAAGTTTCCGACAGTAAAGCAATTTTAATAGCGTTGTGGTCAGGAAAAATGGGCTGATCACGCGCTGCCACCCATAGCATCGGTTCGCTGCGGAGGGCTACTGCATTAGGCAGCGATGGATGATCAGACTCTGTCGCACGCAGAATGATTGCTATATCAACATCGCCTTTACTGTAAGCATTTACAATGTCGTCACTCTTTGCAATCTGTGTCGACATTTTCAGATTGGGATACTGATGCTTAATTTTGGCTAACAGCCTAACCATGTACCGAGTCTGAAAGTAATCAGAAATACCGATCCTGACTTCTCCCTCTACTGACACACCGTGCATGTCTCTCCATGCCGCATCTGATAACGCCAGGATTTCACGTGCATGGGTTATAAGCCGTTCACCAGCGTGGGTGGGCTGAACACCTTGTTTGCTGCGAATCATTAACTGTGTCCCAGCGGCCTCTTCAAGCTTATTTAATTGCTCGCTTATCGCTGATTGCGAACGAAAACGTAATGCTGCTGCCGCCGTCAGACTACCTGCATCTGCTGACGCAACGAGCGTTTTAAGCTGCTCTAAATCGAACCCATGATGCATCTTTATCTCCCGGGAAAAGCGATGGAAGCCATCATATATTACGGCTTTTTAGATGGATAGGGCTGCTGCATAATTCATCTAAGGCCGGCCCTGAGACGGATTTCCCGTTAGATCTGAAGTTTCCGGTTAGGAGAAGTAAATCATGAAATTGAAAATCTGGGGCAGAACAAACTCTGCAAATGTACGTAAAGTCATCTGGACGGCTGAAGAGCTGGCGCTTACCTACGAATCCATCAATGCAGGTGGCCCTTTTGGCATTACTGATCAACCACATTATCTGGAAAAGAATCCCAATGGCCTGGTGCCGTTACTGGAGGACGGCTCGTTTATCCTATGGGAATCTAATGCAATCGTTCGCTACTTAACCGCTCAATACGGTGCTGGTTCCGGGCTTTATCCAGACAATATCCAGACACGTGCTTCCGCTGACAAATGGATGGACTGGACAACGTCCGCGTTAACTGAGCCTTTTCGCTTCCTTATTAACGCCGTGGTACGA
This sequence comes from Pantoea sp. S61, assembly GCF_016625145.1. Lineage (NCBI taxonomy): Bacteria > Pseudomonadati > Pseudomonadota > Gammaproteobacteria > Enterobacterales > Erwiniaceae > Pantoea > Pantoea sp. S61. The sequence continues at coordinate 45,541 of NZ_JACVUO010000013.1, read as the reverse complement.
ACTCCTGAAGATCAACGCGACTGGGAGAAAATTCGCCATGGGGTGAAAACGGTAGAAAAGTTGCTGACCATTGTCGAGGACACGCTATCAGCACAACCCTATTTATCTGGTAGCACCTTTAACATGAGCGATATCCCAATGGGGTGTTTCATTTACGGCTGGTTCGAAATGCCTATCGAACGTGCGGATATGCCACATCTGCGCACTTGGTATGACCGTCTGAAGCAACGACCCGCTTATCAGGCCACCGTAATGACGCCGTTAACATAATCGGCGTCATGGGGCAGCACCCATCCTGATCAGATGGTCATCACTTGTAATTACCTGATTTAAACATCGTCTCTTAAACCACCAGAGGATAAAGCTAATGCCATTCGTCAGAATTTCTCTAATCAAAGGTAAGACCCCTGCGCAGTTGCGCGCTATAGCAGATGGAGTTCACCAGGCGCTTGTAGAGACCTATACCGTGCCGATTGAAGATCGCTTTCAGGTCATTGATCAGTATGACAAGGATTCGCTTTTCTACGGTAAGAATTTCTTAAACATTGAGCGAACTGATGACATTGTGTTCATTCATATTTTAGCTAACCGCTGGCGTGATACACCGATGAGACAGGCGCTGTATAACGGCATAGCAGATCGGCTATTTTCTGATTGCGGGATCCGTAAGGAAGATGTTCAGGTCTTTATTTCAAATAACGATAAGCCAGACTGGTCTTTCGGTAATGGTGTGGCTTCCTACGTTGAGGAAGGCAGTGTCTGAAATCAGAATTTTAAAGGTCCAGCCATGATAATTTTAGTTACAGGTGCGACCTCAGGCCTCGGAGCCGCCATTACACGAATGTTCGTTTCAAACGGACATCGGGTCATTGCAGCGTTAACTTCACCTATAAAGATAAGGAGATATTGATTTTAATTGCTAAGCGAGGGCAGTCACCAACTCCATTTGATGGAAAGTATTTTGTTAGAACTTCTCTCATAATGCAGAAGTGCCAATTGGAAGTGATGAATTTAACGAGTTGTTTATTAAGTTTGCAAGCAGTAAACCGCAATAGTAAATGCAAAGGCCACTTTACTTAAAGTGGCCATTTAACAAATTTAGTGCCAGGTAATAATGTACAGTTCTCTAGCCAAATTCCTAAATCCCATCTCCCGCCTCACAATTCCTTAACTCAAACTAGACGTTTCCCGCGCAATACGTAGATACTCATTACACCAGATGCCAAACATTAAATTTCTGAAACAAATTATATCAGCGACTTAACTTCCGGCGCAGCGGATCGCCGTTGCGCGCGTTGTCTTTCTCTGTTGAGGGATGCGTTGTGTTCAAATTGAATCCGGTGTTACTAAGCCTTGTGGCGGCGCAAGGTTTGATGTTTCCTATCTCACTGTCGTGGGCGGCGGAGTTAAGGCCTTATACGCCTGAAATTAATGACAATAAGGTTGGGGTTTATTGTCTATGCAATGGATCGACGCAAACGCTGCGCGGTTTACCGCAATTCGCACCCGGTGAGAGCGGGGCAACTTCGGCGACGCTTGGCGAATTACAAAGTATTGGTCGAATAATCAATGACAACCTGATTGGCGAGCAGAGACTGCAAATTGGCCAGCAAAATCTCACCATTCAAATACCGAATTATGACGATTGGACATATACAAATTTCGATGTTTATAACACCGCCGATTTAGTGGATTTACCGACTGTCGGCCTCGATACCGTAGTGCCAGATTATTATGATGTAAACGACAAACAATATATTAATGCGCGCATCGGTTCCGTCAGCAACGGCACGCTAAATATCGATATTGGCGAACATGGCGCGGCGGCTAATTCCTCCACTAATAGCTGGTCGATGGCGGCGAAACAAAGCCAACTGTTTACCGCCACCAAAAAAGGTCACCTCAACTGGGATTCCGATAACCGCATCGCCTTCACCGCAGCCACGCCACCTTATGGCGGCGATCGCCTGGCATACGACGCGGGCAACGTGGTGAATTATGCCGGAGCCATCAGCGTTTCAACCCTGGATGGCGGCACCACCCACTTCAACATCAACAATATCAACGATCTGCGTAACTACAATAATTGGCTAATTGAGCAGGTCACCTTATCCAACCTCAGCACCGACCGCTACAACGACGAATTCCACAAAGCCTTCACCCAGCATGACGGACGCGTGGTGTATCGCATGAGCACCAACAATGACGACGATGAAGTGGCGCAAGCGCTGGGTGATCAAGTGGTGCTAAGCGCGGATGGCAAAGATGCCAGCGTCAAAATCAATCGCGGCAAAACCCTCGAAGTGTTGGATAGCCACAGCGCGGTGATGCGCGCCAGCAATGGCGCGAAAGCCATTATCAACGGCAAACTTTCCAGCAACGGCTCCGGCTTAGAACTGCTGAACAACGCGCGTGGTCGCAATAACGGCGTAATCAACGCAGGATTCCTCAACAACGCCGACGGCAAAGGCGTTGATAGCAACACCATAGGCGCAGGCATTGGCGTGCTTGCCACCAATGGCAGCCGCTTCAGCAATAACGGCGTGATCAACTTCCAGCCTGGAAACAGCGATAGCGCGGCGATTTCGCTCTACGATGCGCGCGCGATCAATCGCGGCAACATCAATCTCGGCGTCACCGAAATCATCGGCAGCGGTTCGATGACCGGCGTGATCGCAAGCGGCGCAGGCGGTTTCACCAACGCCAAAGGTGGCACCATCTACATCGGGCGCACGCCGCAAAATCACAACAATGACCCAACCAGCGATGTCGCGGTGAACCTCAGCGGCGGCGCAAGCGCCATTCGCAGCTTCCTCGGTTCCCGCACGGTCAACAACGGACGCATCGTGATCGGATCGCTGGTGCAGAATGCTGTCGGTATGCTGGTTGAATACGGTCCCAATGCCACCGCGCGTAACAATGGCGTGATCGATGTGAATGGGATGGCAGAAGGGCAGCCGCGCGAGAATGTCGGCATGTTGGTGATTGATTCCGGCAGCGGTGGCAAAGTCGGCAACGGCAAAGCAGGCACCATCAATCTCAACGGTTACAACAGCACCGGCCTCAAAGTCATCGCCCACGCGGGCGAAAGCGCTAAAGCTTATTCTCGCGCTGCTATCAACATCCTCAGCGATGCTGGCCAATATGGCACAACCGATCACAACACTGCCGTTTGGGTCATCGGCGAAGAGGGCGGCAATGCCGTCGCCAACGTGAGCGGACCGATTCAGCTTGGCGGCAACGATGCGATTGGTATTCGCGCCGAAGGTAACGCCACGGTGAACGTCAGCGCCAGCGCTGTTCCGGTTGCCGGGCCGCGCGTCATATTTGGCCTGCAACGGCAAATCAGTTTCTACACTAAAGGTGAAAACGCCAAAATCAACCTGCCGAAAAATGGCAGCTTCTCGACAGCGGTGGTCGATGGCACGATTTTTCGCGTCGAGGATGGCGCGGACTTTGACGGCCGTGGTCTAACCCTTTCCGTGAACGAATTGAATACTACCGGCGTATATGGCGGCGGCGTGGGAACCCAGGTTAATACTAACGGCGCAACGCTAAATATTGGCAACGGGGGCGGTGGGGGTATCGGGGGCACCGGGATAAAAATTGCGCATGGTGCGCAAGGGACGATTGATGCTGCGACACGCTTTAACCTTGATGGTTCTAGCGTGTTGGCGGCAGAAGTTGATGGCTTAGCCTACACGTTGCAAGGCGTGGCCATTGATTTCGAACACGGATTCAATACCGATACGCTTCTCACCAACCATGCTGAGATAAACGGAAGCGGCCGCTTCCAGGTCGGTTTAATCGCCAGCAATCAGGCTCAGCTTACCAATACCGGGCACATCACTTTTACCGGCGAGGACAGCGGCGGCATTTACGCGCAAAGCGGTGCGAAGGTGACCAACAGCGGCACCATCAACGTGACCCTGCGCAGCAACGCGTTGTATGCGTATGGTATGCCGGATTTGGGTGATAACACCGCGTTAACCGAAATCTTCAACAGCGGCACCATCAACATCTACAACCGCGACAGTTTCGAGTTGAACACCACCATCGGCTTGATCGCCAGCAACTCATTGGCGCGCATCTACCAAAACGGCACCATTAATCTGTATGGCGAAGAGGCGATGGGCGCCAACGCATTCTTAGGCGGTCGAATCACCTTTGGCGCGGACAGCCGCATCACCTTCAACGACGCGAATCAAACTGGCTATCGTGCCGCCGATGAGGGCACGCAACTGATCAGCAACGGCAACAATGTGGATGTGCGCACCGCGAATTCGACGCTGTATGACATCAGCAATAGCGCGTGGCTGTATACACAGAATCCCGGCAACGTGACGCTCAGCGGTGAAAATAGCCGAGGCATTGTGCTGAGTGGTGAAGGCACGCAGGTGTCCAGCACCGACAATTATGTCGCGAGCGGCAGAGGTGCCACCGTGATGACCGCCAGCAACCGCGCCGAGGGCGTCATCAGCAGCGGCATTACGCTCAGCGGCGAAAATACCACTGCCGCGATTGCCAGCGGAGATGAAACGGAAATCTACGCAGCCTCCACCATAAACGGCAACGGCGCGAATGCGACGGCGTTTGACGTCAGCGGCGGTGCGCGCCTGTTTAACCAGTATCAAGGCGTGGTCGAGCTCAGCGGATCGAACAGCACCGGCGCGCGCGTGCATGACGGCGGCAACTTCATTAATCGCGGCAGCATGCACATCGCGTCAGGTATCGGCATCGATGTCAGCAGCGGTTACGGTCAATACGTGCCGGTCGATAGCGCATTGCGCGTCGATGATGGCATTGCGGCGATGCGCGTCGGCAGCGGCGCATGGATGAAAATCTATGGCGACGGCCAGGGCTACAGCGTGATGCAGGCCAACGGCAGCGCCGACGGCTTGTTGCTGGATGTTGGCGCGGATGGGTTCGAAGCCGACAACATCACTATCGGCGCGTACGGCAGCGGCAGCGCGATCAACAACCGCGCCGAAACACCGAACATCAATCTGGATAACGTGCGTTTAGAGGTAGCAAACGGTAACGGCATTCGCTCGGCGACCTCATTCAATCCCACTGGCAGTGCGCAAATCAACGTTAGCGGTTCGGGCACCGGTTATCGCTTTGAAAACGCCAATGGTTCAACCACCAATAACGATTTGGTGATCGGGCCGAATTTTTCGATTGTGGTAACCGGAACCGGCAATGGCGTGATCGCCAACACCCGCGGCAACGTGATTTCTCAGGGCTTGATTGATATTCAGGCGGCGAACGGCGGCTCGGCGATTGTCACCAAAACCGCCAGCCAGGTGATTAACCAGGGCACTATCAGCTCGCAAAGTCGCGTTGCGCCGCTGATCGACCTGCGCGGCGGGCAAACGGTGTTTATCAATGAGGGCACCATTAATGCGCCGTTCCCTGATCAGGTTGTTGTGGCGAGCGGCGCGACCGATGACGTCATTGCGCTGTTGGATGGTGCGGTGGTCGGCGACGTGAACACCGGCAACGGACGCGATGAACTGATTGTCACCGGCGGATCCATCAACGGCAGTTTGACGATGGGCAGCGGTGCGGGTAATCAGGCCACGGTGCAGAAGGTGAGTCTGGCTGATACGCGCCATATCACCACGGAAAATGGCGCGGGCAGCACGCTCAATCTCAGCCAACTCAAGGCGCGCGGCGGCTCGTTCGCCAGCGATGATGCGGCAAAAGGCACCAATTTGGGTTCAGGCTGGAGCACGCTGAACTTCCACAACACCCAATGGACGTTAACCGACAACATCAAACTGGCGCACAGCACGATTAACATCGATAGCGGTTCAACGCTGTTCGCGGGTGATAACGTCAATCCGCGGTTGCAGGGCAGCACCAGCGATTCGCTGGTGGTGAATAACGCGGGCACCCTCGATCTCACCAACGGCGGCAATACGGCGGCGAATACGCTAACGATTGACGGCGAACTGGCGTCGGCGGGCGGCAGCGTCAAGTTGAACGCCACAGCGACCAACAGCGATGTGGTGCGGGTGAATGGCGCGGCATCGGGCGTGACACAGGTTGAAGTAAAACTCGCGGGCGCGCCGCTGTTTGACAGCAACGGCGATGGCGTGATCGCTGCGAACGAAGGCGTGTCGCTGGCGCAGGTGTCCGGCAGCGCGAATGCCAACAGCTTTGCGCTGAAAAGCGGCTATGTCGCATCCGGGCCGTGGCAATACGGTTTATACAGCTTCGCACCGGGCAGCAATGACGCAGCCCGCAGCGCGTGGGATTATCGACTGGCGAACGCCTTCGTGTGCGAAGACGGCAGCCTGTGCCAGCCGTCAGCAGGCGGCGCACAAAGTGGCGCGCGTCTGGCGGTCACGCCGCAGGTGCCGTCCTACATCTCTGCGCCGGTTGGCCTCGCTTATTACTCGCTGGCAATCACCGACGATTTGCATAAACGCCTCGGTGAACTGCGCCAGCAGCAGGCAAATCCGGATGCGGTTGGCGGCGAGATGTTTATTCGCTACATCGGCTCCAACCTGAAATACAAGACCAATCAAAGCGTCAGCCATTACGGCTACGACTTCGGTCTCGACTACAGTGCGGTGCAGCTCGGCGGCAATGTGATTCGCCTGGATGGCGAGGACAGCAGCCTGCGCGGCGGCGTGGCCTACACGCGCGGCAACACGCGCATTCGCCCGCACGCAGCAGATGGCTACAGCTCGACCAGCTTCGACAGCGACACGCTGTCGCTCTACGGCACCTGGCTGCGCGACAGCGGTTTTTACGTGGACGGCTCGCTGAGCTGGGGCTGGCATCGCGGCGCGACTGACATTGCACGGCAGAAAGATGTCGCCAAACCAAAAGGCAACGGCTGGACGGCATCGGTTGAGACGGGTTATCCGCTGGAAGTAGGCGGCGGCGTGCGCATCGAACCGCAGGCGCAGATCACCTGGCTGCAAATGAAGATGGACAGCTTCACCGATCGCGATAACACCCGCATTTCCTACGACGATTACAGCCAGACAATTGGCCGCGTCGGCGCGCGCGTGGATAAAACCTGGCAGGACGGCAGCGCGAATCAGTACACGCCGTATCTGCGCGTGAATTACACGCAGGGTTGGGGCGGCACCGCGAAAACGAAGATCGGCGCGGCGGATACTGGCAGCGGTGAAACCTTCGACAGCGGCAAGTTCGGCAAAATGTGGGATGTCGGCATGGGCGTCACCGCGACGGTGAACAAGGATGTGGCGCTGTACGCCGAAGCGGATTACCGCAAAGAGATCGACGGCAACGGCGCGAAAGGCTGGCGTTACAACTCGGGCGTACGCTGGTCGTTTTAATTGCACCGGTCGCCGTTCTGGCTACCGAAAATGTTTCACGTTTAAAACCCGTGCGATAAATGGAGCTGCGTCCCCGGTTATATCCGCACTGTAGCGTTTGGCGTGACCGTCGTAGTCATCACGATCCTGACGGCGGCCATATTTCCCGAGATTCACAAATTGTTTTTATTCACCATCGTAACGTTCTCTTGCTCGGCGGAAATTATCCGCTGATGTGATGATCCAGGACCATAAAGGTAACATCTGTAAAAGCATTTCCTCTCCCGTAGAGGTCATCGTATAAACCACTCGAGGCAATTTTTCATGATAATCCTGGCGGGAAATAAGTCCGTCGCGTTCCAAATGGCGAAGCGTGCGTGTCAGCATTCTTTGCGTGACGCCTGTAAGGTGGCGGCGTATCTCTCCATAACGAAGAGGACCACGGGTCCCAAGAATATCTTGGTCAGATACTCACCTGACAGAAGTCCATCCGTCTTCGGCACAAAGGACGCTCTGAAGCTTGCTGATAAGCGCTTCGGCCTGAGCGCTATTTTGCAGGATGATTGGGAAGCATTGCCTTATCCTCCTGTGGGCCAGAAGTGATCATCAACTCGCAGGCAGGCGGCATCAATACGGGACTGAGCGGCAGCCAGGTTGTCGATGAAATCCTGCACGCTTTCCGCACGGGGCCAGCGATTGTGCATCTCGTGGCGGGGCTGCGTATCAGCTATTGCAGAGGGTTCGGTGCTGTTTTCGATGTTTTTCATAGCGTATAGACAAGGGCTCGGCACTCCATTAACATTGTCCTAGGCTAAACTATTATTTGAACCAGATCAATGAAGATAAATGGAAAAACAGCGGGTGATATTTTCGACCAGATCCGCGCAATGATCCAGGCAGGAGAACTGGCTCCGGGTACTGTTCTGCCTACTCTACGTGAGCTGGCAAGTGAGCTGGGTATCAACCGTAATACGGTTGCTTTAGCTTATAAGCGCCTGACGGATGCGGGTTTTGTCATATCGAGAGGCAGAAACGGCACGATTGTACGCGAACCCATCGCGGCCATTGATATCGAAGGTAGCGCACCCGACCTGGTCCTGCGCGACCTTGCCAGCGGCAACCCCTCGGCTTCGGTCCTTCCCCCGGTCAGCCAACTGGCTACGTATATTGCCAATACCCCGGGTCTGTATGGTGAAACCTTGATTCGCCCGAAGCTTGAAACAATAGGCATTGAATGGCTGCAGCCCGATCTGAATACCCCTTTTGATTTAAACCTGACTAACGGCGCTGTTGATGCCGTCGAAAGGGTGCTTGCCAGCTACCTGATTGCAGGCGATCGCGTGGCTGTAGAAGATCCCTGTTTTCTCAGCAGCATCAGTACGCTACGGTACAGCCGCCTTAAGGCTGCACCTGTGGCAATCGATGTGGAAGGAATGCAGATAGAGGCGCTGTCACGTCAACTTTCTGCTGGCGTACAGGCAGTGATCATCACGCCTCGCGCCCACAATCCAACCGGATTTGGTCTCAGTGCGGGCAGGGCTGAAGGTATACGTACCTTGCTGACAAGTTATCCCCAGGTGCTGGTGATCGTGGATGATCATTTTTCGCTGCTCTCATCACAGGAATATCACCACGTTGTGCCGGCAAATACCCGTAACTGGGTGCTCATCCGTTCGATGTCCAAGTTTCTTGGACCTGATTTACGTATGGCCTTTGTGGCAAGCGATGCGGAAACCTCACAGCGTCTGCGCCAGCGCCTGAATGCCGGAACCAACTGGGTAAGCCATATTCTGCAAGATATGGCAGCGGGTTACATGAGTTCGCCTGGCTTTAAACCCTCAATGCTGGCCGCACGTGAGCGTTATCTCGGCCAACGGCAGCGGCTTGTCAGTGCCTTGCAACAACATGGTGTCACGGTTTCAGGCCATCACGATGGCTTGAACGTATGGGTTCCGCTGGCACAAAGCAGCGCGACAACGGTTATGCAAATGGCGCATAGGGGCTGGTTGATTCGGCCTGGAGAAGGTTTCATCCTGGATAATGCCTGCTCTGGGGTAAGGATCACCGTTTCTGACCTTGATGAACCGGAAACTGAATCAATTGCTAAATCTCTGGCCGGTATTCTGGCACAGCAACGTCAGATTCAAGCCATCAATAGGGCTTGAATATCACTTATGGAGTTCTCTGTAATGCACGTACATTTCATCGTACATGAAGATTTTGAAGCACCGGGTGCTTATGAAACATGGGCCAGAAATCAGGGTCATGATGTCACATATTCACGCGTCTACGCAGGCGATACGTTACCCGCTGACGCGGAAGGTATCGATATCCTGATCGTCATGGGCGGCCCGCAGGATCCTGCCACCACACGTGAAGAATGTCCGCACTTCGATGCGAAAGCTGAGCAGGCGCTGATTGCTTCTGCGGTGAAAACCGACAAAGCTGTCATCGGTATTTGCCTCGGCTCACAGCTCATCGGTGAAGCACTCGGCGCGCCGTTCGCTCACAGCCCGGAAAAAGAGATTGGTAAATTCCCGATCACACTGACGGAAGAAGGCAGCAAGGATGAGATGTTCTCTCATTTTGCCAAAACGTTAGAAGTGGGGCATTGGCACAATGACATGCCGGGCCTGACCCCGGATGCAAAAATCATCGCTTACAGTGAGGGATGCCCGCGCCAGATCATTGCGTACTCAGATCGCGTATTTGGTTTCCAATGCCATATGGAACTGACGCTGGATGTTGTTGACCTGCTGATCGCGCATTCCGAAAAGGACCTGAGCCGCGCCGCAGAATATCGCTTCGTTAACACGCCAGAAGAACTTCGCGCACACGATTACAGCGAAATGAATCAGGTCCTGTTTGGGTTCCTGGATAAGTTACAAGCTCGCTACCAATCCGCTTAGCAAAACTTCAAGAGGCGGCGAATGTCGTGACTTTTCTGGCCAGCGAATGCCGCATTGTTCTTCGCCCAATCCCTATGTTTTAGCATTGAGGGAAAATCTCGGGAAATTACGCACCCTGAAAAGCCTGTTCCCGGACTGACGCATAAACTTCCCCAGAGTTCCTATACCGAAAGGATGACAATTCTTTTGTTCTTGACGCCTCAGTGGGTTAGATTCATAACTTATCTTTTCGGGTAAACCCATACAACACGGTATATTTTATTGCCGTGTTGTCCGCGCTGATAACTTTGAATCGCGCGCCTTTATAGGTGACGATGTCACTCCCTTTCGCATCAATGGTAAAGTCAGAGGTTGTTTCTCCTCGAGTGACGGAAATCTCACGATAGGTAAATTTCATCACACCCCCGGCATTGCCGTTGTACTCAATGCTTTTCACTGGTGCGTTACTTAATTTACAGACTCCATCCGGCACGCGTTTTATCGATATCTCAGAGGATGTATAAGTCGTGTGATTTGGCGGGCTGACTGTATTTTTTGCGGCATCGTAGGTGACGTAATCCTGGTAGTTAACGACATGGCCATAGATGTTAATCAGACCTACCGCCAGCGGATTATCGTAGTTCCGGTAAACATCACCATACGCATGGCAATACGTTCCCGAGGCGACAGTTGAGAAGGTGCCTTTCGCGCTTCCTAATTCCAGTGCATCCCCGACTAGCCCCGTCGTCGATTTAATAACAGCATCACCCATGTAAGCGGTACTGGTCTCACCGGGGACGGGTTTAATGTATTCAACGCCGGTCGGGAGTGACGCAGGTGGCGTCGCGCAACCCGCAAGCATGACCGGTAAGGTGAGTGACATCAGCAGGTGTGGTGTTTTTATGAAATTCCTTTTATCCCAGAAAATGAGACAAATAAGATAGATTAAAATCCTGCTAAATCATAACCATGAGCGACTAAAACAGGAAGCCAACCTGAATGGGATGTCTTAATCATGGCCCTTACCCGAAATCCTCCTCATTCATCTGAGTGTGATAGCATGTTCCCTCAGAAACCGTCAGGGAAACGTCATGAGATCCAGTATCCGAGCAAAGATTGTGCAAGTATGTGAAGCAAAGATTGCGGCGAAGGGGGATGATGTCGGCGTGTCATTTTATGCTTTCTTTGCCAACAAGAATGATGACCCGGAATTACTCATGGAAGTCGCCCAATGGTGGATCATGGAGATGAAATTGGATCATTTCGAGAAAGCCAGAAAAATCATATCTCTCGTGTAGGTCAGTTAGTTTATTAATCATTTTCAATGGCGGCTATGAGCGATCTGCGGACATTTTAGTGGGGCCGATAAAGTCGTGATGCCCCAACCGTAAAAGAGCTTTAATTTTGCTTGTTCTGGTAAAGGTCCCAGCGATTGCCGTAGATGTCCTCAAACACAACGACCATTCCGTACTCTTCCTCCCGCGGCTCCTGGCTGAAGTGAACACCCTTTTCCTTCATGGCGTTATAGTCACGCCAGAAGTCGTCAGTCTGCAGGAAAAAAATACCCGCTCGCCGCACTGGTTGCCGATAAAGCCTTCCTGACGCTCGTTTGAAGCTCGGGCCAGGAGAAGATAACAGTCGCTTTACGGATTGGGCGTCACAACGACCCATCGTTTACCCGGCTGCGGCGTGTCTTCTACCAGCGTAAAGCCCAGCTTGTCAGTGTAGTACTCAATTGCACGGTCATAGTCGTCGACCACGATAGCTACATAACCCATGCATCGCTTTTGCGTTCTCATCTCTGCTCCAAAGACTTCAGGCACTGCTGAGCTAAAGCAATTTTTTAACACAACAGAAAGCTATTAGCAGTATTAATGATTCCAAAATATCAACTTCCGCTCCTGGCATACAGCAGCCCGTTGAACAATTAAGTTACCTGTCATATTTCGGCCGCCCTGTACATAATGATCAGATGAATATGTCATCCTGCTTTTTATCCATACCATTCCTTTCTTCAGATAAACGAAACCCGTTTTTTCCCTTCATCTTCTGCTGATACATGGCTTTATCAGCACGTTGCATGAGCATATCCGGCGTTAAGCCATTTGCCGGATAAACCGCTGCGCCATTAGATCAGACGCTTGCTGGTAAATAAAAGTGCGTTGGGCGTTAAGCTTATCGCGTGTGTTACTCCTCGTGCTAACACCAGTGTGACGCATTGCAATAGCTGACGTGCTCTCAGGATCCAACATCGCCGGCCTCAGACCGGAAGTGCTTACTCCTGTTGCTCCCGGGCCATCCGCCCAGGATTTCTTTATCCACTTTTTCCTGTTCATAATCCCCCACAGTTCACGGCGGCCCGATATAAATAAAAAACCCACCGGGAGGTGGGTAAGCCAGAAAGCTCAATGTAGGAGATAGCGCTTAACGGTTTCCGGATCTGTGCCCACCGTTTTAAGAGCTTTCACCAGCTTATCCTGCGTAGTCTATAAAGTGAGCATCCAGTATGTAATCTGCCATTGTTCATTTATCACAATGATCTTTTTATCTTCCGGCTCGCGGCGGTGAAAAATGTAACTCATCAAAACCCCGGATTAAGGACAAAACGGCTTATTTGCTGTGTGACGCAGACGAAGAATGGCACTGAAACTGAGGGGATTAAAATTGAAATGGCTGACCGTAATGAGCAAAAATTTTTATCAAAAAAAAAGCCCACTTAATGAGTATCAGTGGGCCTGTTTTGTTCACGCCGGAACAACGCTCTCTCGCAGAGGTGGGGTTAAGCACTGCTAATGTCGCGCTCCAATCTAACATCGCATTGCCTAATCCGTAACCCTATAATTTACATAGATTGTTATTTAAGATTAGGCTGCTTCCCTTCGGAATGTTCTCATCCAGAAACCCCTGGGTGTAAGTCTGTTAACTTTTCTGCTGAAATTTCATGATGAATTGATTAGCAGGACTCATGCCTTATTTCGCCCGATTTTGTCGAAACGGCCGGATTTGCGGCAAAACTTTGGGATTATCGCCATTCCTTCAGCCCCTTGTGCCGAAAGACGTCATCTGTTTACGCAGAAAATGTGACACCACGTCCTGAGGGGGCTGAATGCCACACGCTTTGATAAGCCAGCTCACCGCGCCGCGGTGTCGCGTACCATGCAGTAACACCTGCTCGATAAGGCTGAGGGGGCTTGTCTGTGCCACCTTTTCGTCTCTGCGCTGATAAATGATGGGGCGATCCCAGGCTTCCGCCGTCATGCCAGCCGCATATTCAATGAACCAGCCGGAGCAGGCCAGCATGCACGGCACCAGGACTGCTTGCTCAGGCGGCCTGCGCGGTCTGATATTCGGCCAATATGGCGCTTCCCCCTTCAGGTTGGCACGAATGAGCATGTCAGTGGCGTGCATGTGGTACATGAGCCTGAGCATCTCACGGTGTTCAGCGCGGAAACGGCGCGCGTCCGTTTCGGCAATGGCGCTCAGCATCCCGGCATCCATCCAGTGCTTATATCTCAGTAACGTCAGGGCGGTAACTCTTTGCATAATTTTTCCAGAGCGTCAGCACGTCCGGCATAGCGGTAGCGTGAAGTACACATTTAATTAATCCGGCGTGGACTGAGACTGACAATCCGGAGCTTATCGCTGCCAGTCTTTTCTGCGACAGAAGGGTTTCAGGCTGAGAATTCACATTCACACCTTAATGCAATGCACAGGATATACCTTCCATACCGGCGGCGGGACAGGGTGATGCCTCCGGTAAGTGCCTGCAGGTGAGTAAGGGCGGTGAGGCGCATCTGAGTGTAGTCGCCTGAGGGGATCATGACAGCCCGGTGAAAAAAATTCTGGCAGGGTCAGGTATTCACAGCTAAGGTCCGACCACGAGTAACGTACTGCCTGATTGTATGGATGTGAATAAAACAGCTCATTGCGACGGTGAGTCATGTAGTCTGCGCACAAAGTCTGCCGGGCGGGACTGCTTATTGTGGTTGGCTCTCGGTGCTATTCGTTCAGGATATTGCTTACAGGGTTCGAAGTTTTAAAAAAGAATGTATTGCATAGATACATAAGGCCGGGTAAGCCTGCTGCATGTTGAAAGAAAATATCCCATGCGCATTTGCCAAAAACATGATTTATCGAAAAATTTTGAAACGCCTTCTATTCTGTCTATAGTTATTTCCGGTCCGGAACTCCTCCGGATTTGGGTGTAATGGAAACTGAATCTTTTTCACGGGTACCGTCCTGGGATTTTTTTCCAGACCTGGCGATTTGTCCTGATTTTTTCGCTTCGCAGCTGTCCGGAAGCAGGGGCCAGTGCGGAACACTGGTAGTGTCGAGGTGATATTATCTGGCTTCAGAACAAGTGCTTACTGGTCCAAAATGGGCTGGTTTTCCGCTTCCCCCCATTGACCTGACTAATCAGAACAACCTGGCCGCCATCGGGCTTTTTCTCAGCATAATCATTTCAGTTAATTCCTTCTCTTTGTCAGTCAATTGGCGAGCATTATTAACCAGAATCACATTCTCCCAAATGTATCCGGTAGTTTTATGAAAAATAAATTCATGTTTTTTGATTCAATGGGTGCAGCAGTAGATAACGTCCTGCTTCACTATTTTTTGTGATGTCAGAAAACAAAGCTGACTGGCTGCTATGCTCTGAACACGGTGAATCCCTCTATGCGACGGGGCCAGGCTACACAGGTACAGCAGGAACAAAAGCGCGATTCAGGTGGTAGCCTTTCTGAATCACCGGGAGGCACCCGGCACCGTAACTTTTACTGAAGAATGAAGAAGCGCTACGGAGGTGGCCATGCTCTGGATGGAACAGGGGCTGTATCTCAGGGTGGAAGAACTGCCAGGCGGCCCGCGGCCGCTGCCACTGCTGAGCGGATTCAGCCTCACGACGGCCTACAGGGCGCTGGGGTGCTTTAATCCGTCGGAAACGTCTGACGCATACTTCATTCTTTCCAATGACCGAGACGAGGTCTGGTTTATCTGTAACCGGCATCTGCGAACCGTTGTTATGCGCCATGACTGCACGGCATTCCGTTTGCCGCTCTCTTCCCTGGACGAACGTTTCGTGATAGGTGAACTCCCGGTGTTACCCCTCAGGCTCAGCGATTAAACAGCATTCTGAGAAGAACCTTCAGGTGTTCTCTCTCGGCCTCATCGTCGGCACCGTCGAGGCGCCCTATCAGTTTCAGGCACAAGGCGGTGCGCGTGAGCCGCCGCTCCTGACGCAGGATTTCAACGGTGATGCGGCCCAGCAGCTCAATCTGGCAGGGGTGAGTGACCTGGCTGAAATAGCCGGTCAATCCGGCTTCTTTTTCCGGAGGTAGTCCGTCCTGTCGCATCAAATACCCGTGCGTAGTGAATGAGGTCGGGCGCAAAGTAACCGATGCACAGGCGCGTGTACAGCAGTAATCCTGCGGTGCTCTATCTTTTAAAAAGCACCACCCATTATTGCAGACAATTCAGCGATATAAATTAACGCTCCGGTTATTAGGGAGGCTAAGTGAACAGAAAAGTAACGGCGGACGACAGCATGCCCATTACCCTGCCCGACACCAGCTTCAGCCAGGTGCTGAATCCGGAAGACACCAACCGGGCCGACACCCGCGCCTTTCTTGCCCGCGACGTGGAGTCTTTTACGCTGCCCGGGCTTGTGACGCCGTTCGGCTACACACTCTGGCAGAACAGAGCCGAGCGACAGTTCAGGCTGGTCACGCAGGAGCCCGAGCCGGAGACCGTGTATGCGGTGAGGCTGGAAGAAACCGAAGACTTCACCTCGCCGGAGCGCGCCTGCATACAGGTTATGGTATGGCGCACCCGCCAGCCTCAGCATGAGGGGGCGGTGCACGGCCTGGCGCGCCGTTTCTTCTGCCATTTTCTGCATCGCTGGTCGATCATCATTACCGACAGCGCGCAGACCAATGCGGCAAAAGTGATGTGGGAGGGAATGGTGGCCTGGGCACTGCGCGACCCGGAGCACTACGTGTACGTGTGGGACGGCACAGGCGAGTCTGGCTGCCTCCACCCGGTGCGCAGCTGGCTGGCGTTCTGCGGCCACTGGGCCGCCTTCTGCTGGGGCGCGGAGCCAGAAAGCCACCTGCGGCGACGGGTTGTCATCAGCACGCACCCCCTGAACGCTGTGCAGAAGTAATACGAATGCGGAACGGCGCGCCTGCAGAACAACTCTCCACCGGAGGGATGTCACGCGCCGTTCCCCGCACATAGCCTGGCGCATATCGCTGAAGTCGCAAGCGCGGGGATCCAGCGGGCCCGCATTTTAGATTCAGCCACTCTGCAATTCGTGTCCGCCGTCATATCCTTAAAAAATATTGTGCTGAGCGCGGGCAGTTTTGTGCGGATGTGCCACACTATAACCGTCTGATATACATGACAACTTTTATCTGAGGAACACATCATGACAACAGTAAGACGCGGTGGAGCCGGAAACTTCGCGGCCGACCCGGCACGCGCCTCTGAGGCGGGCAGCAAAGGCGGCGCCGCCAGCGGCGGCAACTTCAAAAACTGTCCCGATCGCGCCCGCGAGGCCGGCCGTAAAGGCGGGCTTATCAGCCGGCGGGGCCCAAAACCCGAAGTTTAAATAAAACAACACGGACGCGCGCCGGAAGAAAATTTTATCCCGGCGCGCTTAATTTGGAAATATGCATTTCCAAATTATCTCTGAGGTTGAAGCAGAATAATCAACGGAACCTACCCCCTGATTTTTCTAATATGTGGCGCATATTCATGGCCAGTAACCTGCAGGCTTATCATCCATATTTTTCAGGCCATGTTAAATCCTCTTCTGAGATTAAATCCCGAAACATTCACATGCTCAGGCTGCATCTCAGGATGAAAACGATTTCAGACTACACATAAGTTTTATTCAGTATTTTCCGATATTTACCTCTCATAATCTGTCAGGCATCTGAATTCAGGGTGTTTTTTATTGCTGTGCGGCTGAGCGTAATTCTGACTGACGGGATAATGCGCGGAAAGTATTTAAATGGAACCGGTTTTCAGTCCGTTAAGTGACTACACTGAAATATCGTAATAAAGCGGAGGGAGAGCAAAGCATGCCTGATAATGACCATGACCAGAACCAAATGATTATTGGCGAAGCGGCAGTTCATCTGGCGATGAATAATGCGGACATTACCGTTGGCTCGCTTATCCGCGAGCTGGCTGAGATGGCCGACGTAGAGGAAAATCCAGCGCGCTGCGTGCAGATAAGAGGGGCGAAACGCTGGCTCCGCAGGTTTGAGTCATTACCGGGCAACCGGGACGAGCTGAGATGGATTACCGCCTCAGGCCGCGGCTCAGCGCACTGAAGGCATTCCCGCCTGTTCGGATGATACCGGGCAGGCTTCTTCCCTGTACCCCGGCCCCTGAGCTGAGCATGCTGTTCTGACTGTTGTACAACCCTTTCGTTAACTCGCTCATCATTCGCGCGCTGATACTCACCTAAGTTACTGTTTAGTAACATCTAGCACTTTTTGCACAAAAAGATAAGCTGTACAACAACACAATTGCTGTACAAGTTTGATTTAGTTGTATAACTTTACGGTCAGACAGAGCCGACTACATTTTAACCATTGAGAGGTTCACCATGCGTCAGAACGTTACGAAATTCCCGGACTCCGCCAGCGACATTGCGCATTACTTCAGCAAGGCGTCGGCGCCAACCCAGCAGGAAACGCTGGGGCAGATTGTCGTAGAAATCCTGCGCGCAGGCAAGAACCTTAATCGTAAGGCCATCTGTACCAAACTGCTGCGCCGCCTTGAAGTGGCAGCGAATCAGGAAGAAGAGCGTCATTACCAGACGCTAATCGGCATGCTGTTTGAACGCTGAGTTACACCGGTGTTATGAGGCGGGACCCGCAGCATGCATTCAGGACCGCCCGGAATGGCCGTCCTGCCATCCTGCCCGGAAGGCACGAACCGGAAGATGCGGGTATGAATAATAAAGATTTAACTCGTCTGGCCGACGTTGTGCTGGGCGAGGCGGTGGTCGCGCTGCTGAGCAGCGAAGACCACATCAGCGCAGACGGCGTGGCACGGCAGCTTCGCGCTATGAACGGCGGCGAGACGAACCCGGAAAGGCGTGCAGCCATTGCCCTGGCGCTGGGCGAGGTGCAGAGCGAGTTTGTACAGTCACGTGAGAGCCGCGACGCAGACGTGCTGGCATTCGGTGCCCTGACCGGCCCTGATGGCGGTAACAATAAGTAAACTGAAGACCGAATCTCCGACCAGTGCGGAGAGTGGCAGGACGCCCGCAGGACGCGGCTACCCGGGAGGTGGCCGTTTTTTATTTCAGGCACTGAGCCTGGCCACTTTTGCCCGCAGGGCCTGACGGATAACATCATGCAGCTTAACGAACATCACACCACCGCCGAAGCCGACATCATCCAGCACTTCCGCAGCGGCGGCGACGCGCTGGCCGCCGAGACCGCCGTGCTGGACGCCGTCATCCGCGACATCGTTATTCACGGCAAAAAGGTCACCAGCAAGGCGATCATTCTTTATCTGATCGCCGAGCTGGAGAGTACCTCAGACGTTGTCGAGCTTGACGTGCTGCGCAGCGCGCTGGAAATCGTGGTGGGCAAAACGCCCGACGACGAAGGCGTCTGAGGCTACTTCTGCTGTGTGACGTGCGCGGCAGACAGCGCAGCCGGTGAGTCAAACCCTCCCTGTGAAGCCCACACGGAGCAGCTGACGGCGGCGGCGAGGGTTACGGCAATCCAGACTTTCACAGGCATCTCCCGGTTAAAAAGGTTTACACTTCTCAGTGTGGCACGTCACCGTCATTGCGCGAGGAGTGATCGTCAGAACGGGAGGAATCTGAAGGTCAGTGCATCTGCTGAGCCAGCAGCCTGACGGCGCGTTCGCAGCTTTCGCGCATCCCGGTAGCGCCTGCCGCTTCGCCCATGCTGTGCAGGGCGCTGGTGATTTCGTGAAGGGTGAGGTACTGGTCCGGCTTAAGAAGGCGCGCCACGACCGTTCCGATAACGGCGTAGATATCTTCGGCGGTGGTGTCATCGTTCATATGACCTCCGTCCGTAAGGTGGATAAGTATACAGTATATCAGAAAGGCGACCCCGGGGATACAGCAGCGCCCCGGTTGACTTCAGTGAAGCTTCTGCGCTGACATACCGTCAGTGCCGTGCACCCCGGTCTTTTCAGCGGCGCGAATCTGCATTTCCCGCCGCACCTCTTCAATGGCGCGCAGCCCTGCGCGAACGCGGTCTTCATCCGTTTCATGCTCAATAGCCGCCCGCAGGCGGTCCGTCAGGACGGCCCAGCTGATGGCGATGTCCTCTTCCAGCAGCGCGGTGACGGCCTCGCCAATCATGATGTCGGCCATTTTTTCTTCAAAGTCATTTTTCATGGGGTTTTCCGGCAGCAGGTTTCGGGCGCAGAGCTTACCATAGCGCAGCGGGTCCGGACATTAACGGGGGAGAAGAACCTGTAGAAAACTTTTGCGCTGCAGCGTCATCGATGTCCGGCTGAGGTATTCTGTCCTGAAAATACCTTACTCCGGCGCCGGTAATTTCTTTCTTCGGCTGCGCTGCTTTGCTGCAGGCGGGGCGGTTTCCGCCACCGGAGAAGGCTTCTCCAGGCGGTACAGGCAGACGTCGCCGCGCTCCGCCAGACTCGCCGGCCAGATCATGGCCGCGTTCCCGTCCTCCACATACAGCTCGCCCAGCGGCTGTACCACGGCCCAGGGCGCGCCCAGCGTGCGGCGCAGCTGCAGGATCTCCTGCGCCATCGCGACGGCCTCCGCGTCATGGCTGTCCGGATCGCCGGCGATGTGACGGAGCCTGTTTTCGCTGAGCATGGTTGCCTCTCCTGTGTGTTATTGCCTGTTGCACTGATAGCCCACCGGCAGATTGCCGGATATCTCCTGCTGGCGCATGCTGCAGTTATCTCCGGTGCTGAAAACAGGGAGATTACGAAACCTTTACGCTTAATAACTCGCTGACGGCTTGCAGAGTCCGCAACCCATTCTACACTGGGCGGACCAGTGAAAAGAGTACCGATTTTAAAACAATAAGAGGAAAAAAATGATTTTAAGTGAGTTTATGCTGAAGGTGAACCGCTGGCCTGACATGCATTTCACAGCAATTGAAAGCGAGCAGCGCGAGGCCGTCATCGAGATTTATGCCCTCGACTTCTCAAACCAGACCAAGGGCCGGCTGCTGATTTACCGCACGCCGGACGCGCAGCATGCGGCGGCCATGATGACGCATTTCCGCACCTGGCTTGAAAAGGCCAACCGGGGAAGAACCCTGCGTCAGGAAAATCCAGGCGTGGCGGCGGGAGTTGTCGGCGCGCGGCTCGCATCACACCGGGCCGCGTCCTGTTAATCATAAGGGGCCCGGGGGCCCTTTTTTTTCTGTTCCGGTGCGTCAGACGGCCTCGCGTGTCTCCGGCCAGGCCACGGCCGCGCCCTCTGCGGTGAACAGCGAGCCCTGAAAGTCAGTTACGCCTGCCGCCTCCAGCCACATCCACTCTTCCGGCTGCTCGATGCCCGCCGCGATGACGTTAATCTCCAGGGCAGAACAGCAGCGCAGCACCGCGTGCACCACCGCCTGGCGGGGTCCGCTGCGGTGAATATTGCGCACGATCGCGGCGCCGATGCGTACGCGGTCCGGCTGGACGTGCGCCAGCAGAGACAGCCCGGCGGAGCCGTCACCGAAGTTATCAATAGAGAGGCTGATGCCGGCCTGCTTCAGCTGCCGCACCGCTGCGGAAAATGCTTCCAGCTGAGAAATCACCTCCGTCTCGCTGACGCCCAGTATGATTTGCTGCGGCACCAGTTCAGCGCTGTCGATGGCGCGGACAATCCGGCTAACGGCATCCGGAACGGATACCAGCGTCCCGGGCAGAATGCTGAGGTAGAGCATTATGTCGTCAGGGCATGACCTGCCGGCTCTGTGCAGCGCCCCGGTGACCGCAGCGAGATTATGTACATACATCGCATCGGCGGAGAGCCCCTCCGGCGCATCATCGGGTATGGCCTCAAGGGCCGTGACCTCACGGCCGAGCGGGTCGACCACCGGGCGGAAGGTCACGCCCGCCGCGGGCGCGGGTGACCCTTTCTCATCCGGCACAAAGTCCCAGTAGTCGGCGGGCAGAACCTCAAAGTAGTTTTCTTTCTCCCGGGCCTCCACGAAGGTTCGCAGAAACTGCAGGCCGCGATCGTCATAGGTCAGGCGGTACTTAGAGGTGCCGCGGTCAAGCACCGCCTGCAGCACGCTGCCGCGGGGGTGATGGCGCAGGTCGAACAGCTCCATACCGTGGTTGCCGAAGCGTCGCGACGGCGAGTAGTCGCGCATCAGCTCAACCACGTTGTGATGGCGCCGGTCAGCGCAGATACGACCATAGATGTCCAGCACGCCCTGCTCCGGGCCCTCCAGGATCTGGAAGAAGTGCGTGCCGTTAAACAGCAGGATGCCCGTTACCTGATGGCGGGCGTTGAGCAGCGTTGCCTTCTCCACCATGCCCGGCAGGATGCTGACGGGCACGTCATCGGCGAGGTGGCTCCGGTAAATTATGGTTGTAAGCATTACAGGCTCCGTATTGCCGCAGATTGTCACGGGCACCATAGCAGCCGGCCGCACTTTCTCAAACCGGACCGGTAACGGGCACAGTGAGATGCGGAATGAATATCAGGGCTTGCCTGTAACTAGAATCTTCGCCGCGCGCGGAACCCTGTAATCACATTTGATGAAATAAATTATTACGGAACAGGGGTTTTCAGAACATCCTCCGGGCACTTTCTTTAACTGTGTCTACAGTGTGACGTGAGGCTGTCATCAACGTAAAACGGAGGTAGTAAATTTGTCTATTCAACACGACGGGAAAGGGCACGTCATTATTGGCGAGGCGGCACTGAGCCTGGCGCTGGGCGAAAAGGAAATAAGCGTGCATTCGCTTATTGCAGAGCTCGGACACATGGCGGAGGCCGGCGGCAGCGATAACCGGCTCACTGAAATATCCGAAGCCAGAAGCTGGCTGAAGAGCTTCCACGAGCCGGAGCAGGCCGTCCGGCACGTGCCGTACCTGCAGACCCTTGCGGGCCTGAACGACGAGAAGAACTGACGCCAAAGGACGTAGTCCGGCTCTGGCCGGAAGACGACGATGAAGATGACCTCAGCGGTCGCGCTCAGGCGTGTACCGGCCGGAGAACCTGTCAGGGACGACGCTCTCCGCTTATCCCGCGCTTAAATCGCATCAGAAATTAATTCCTTCGTTATATATCCGGGCATACAGTGATTCTTTAAGCATGGAAGGAGAACGCGTATGTGTCAGTTTTACTATCTGCTCAGGATGGAAAAGCAGGACCAGCTGCACGTGAAGGGCTGCGTGTGCCTGGAGGACCATCCGGAGCGTCAGTTTCTGGGCTCGGCCGTGAGCTACCGGCACGCGTATCAGATTGCGTCACAGCAGCTGAAGATACGGGCCTGCATCTGCAGGCTGTGCGTGGACGACAGCATGACAGAGGCGCGGGACGCCTGGCTTTCACCGCCCGCGTAATGAGCGGTTTTTACGCTTAAGTCACAGACCGGATATTTATTCACCTTCCGGTACCGTCACGCGGTTAAACTTAACGTTACCCGATACCGGGTGACGGAGGTAAACATGGCTGACCGTAACGATAAAAATGTGAAGGATGGCAAAGACGCCGACCACAGCAAGCTGCCCGCGGGCAACAAAAAAGACACCAGGGACAGCGATACCATGAAGCAGAAGGGTGGAAAATAGCATGTCTGACCAGCCGATGCCTGACGATGCGACCCCGCTGCCGGACCACGAGCCGGCGCCCGGTCATGAAGACGAGGTGCCGGGCGGCGACAGAGACATTCCGCCTGACCGGGGCGCCACCCCGCTGATTTAACCGCCTCCGGGCGGTTTTTTTTCGTGCTCATATCTGCGCGCCGCTTATCACGATATACTGTGTATATCCCCAATAAGCGGAGCGCATCTGAAAAACGATAATGAAACACAGGATGTTATGCACGAAGTCATCGGGCTGGCCATCAGGCAGATACTGCACAGGGGCGGGACAGTCAGCCCGCACGAACTTATCGGTACGCTCTGGCGCCTGAAGGAGACTGGTACCGATATGGCCATGCGCGAGGCCTGCAGCCGGGCCATCCGGATTTTTGCCGCCAAACTTAACTGAATTAGCCCTGTCGCGCAGGCGTTAAAAGGTCTGCCCGCCGGCGTCGTCCGGCGTGTGACTGACGATAAGCTCCAGCACGCTGCGCAGCACCGCCTGTCTCTGCGCGTCACGCTCCTGCTCAAGGTCGCGAATGACGTGGATGATGAGCGTTTTGTTGGTCAGCTGTCCGCCTGAGGCCAGAATCGCCTGTATTGCCTCTTCAAGCTCTACACTTTCTGCCGCCAGCGCGTCGCCGCTGTTCTGCAGGCGGGCGCGGATTGTGGTCACTGAGTTGGTATTTTTCATGCTGTGAAGGCTCCTGCCGGAGCATCCTGAGCGGATGACGGCGGTAAAAGTGGTGTTGCGGATTGTTATTGTGTGGCCGGCAGCGCTGCATCTGCAGAACGTACCCGATGACAGAGAAATTATAGGTTAAAAGGAGCTGGGGTGCGCTTCGTTAATGATGGCGCGCGCAAGCAGTCATCTTACGAAGTCAGGTGAAGGCGGACGCTAAGCGCCCGCTCCCTAGAGTTGTGGTTATCTCATTTCATCTTCATCATCAGCCTGCAGCCGAATGGTGGCCTCGCCGGCGGCACTGTGGCTGCCTGCATCAGACAGCATCCATTTCTTACCGGCGCCCCCGCGAGCACCGACGATCCGGAAGTCGCGCAGCCAGCTGATGGCATCGCTGATGCGCCGGCTGCGACTGCTGATTTTCTCTGCTTTAAGCATAATGTTCAGCTCCGTTAGCAGAGCATCAACGGATATTTCCTTTTCACGCACGGCAAGATTGACTGCTGCTTCACCAATAACTGCGTGACCGGTCATGTCTTCGCTGTACAACACGTTTACACCTCGCTTAAAAATGAGTGAGAATAATTTTAACCACGCCTTTATTATAGCAAATGGCCGGGAAGGATTTAAATGAAGTGCATAGTTATCGGCTATCGATTAATAAGGATAAATAAATTGAATCTTCTCATTTTATTATAAGTGATTGATATTTTTCAGATATATTGATGTTGCGTCTTCCATCCTGAGAAAATATCTCTCACTCTGACCTGCACCCGGCTCAGAGCAGGTAACTCGTACTGTCAGGAGCACGGTGCATGCGCTGCGCATCCGATTCCGAAAGGGCGCACCCGTAGGCAGACTGCTTAATCCTGTTCAGGTGCAGTAAAGCCAGAGGATCTACGCAATGGTTTTTCTCCATAACGAGCTTCCTGCAGAGAATATGTTCATTAACTCTCTCATTTATGTTTTCTGTCTCCAATGACTGACTGATTGCCGAAGCGAAAATATGCTGCCACTTTCACACTGGCGCTGTGCTTAAATATAAATCTGTTTGTTCGAAGCGGCGCTTCCCGGAGCTGGCGTCCTGTATATCCGATGTACCCTGACATTCAGTTAACCGGCAGAGGCGAGTCGTAAGCGTTTATATTTAAGTGCCCGGTGCATAAAATAATTTAAGCCCCGGGACGGGGCCGCACTGATATGGCCCTGCGCATAGAGTTGCCTGAGCCAGTCATCCGCCTTACTTTAACCGTAAATATCTGACTTACTCAGGTTGCTCCTGAATCTCGATGCGGATAATCGTTAAAGGCTCGCCGCGGCTTCCCGTGGCGCAGTGCCGTTCTGCCGCGCGGATAAACGGGCTGTGGACTTCCAGCATGTCCGCAATTTCGCGGAGCTTTTCTGCCAGGCAGGAAGGGGAAACGGGAAGATAGGTCGGGGGCAGGGCTCTGGCCATGAGTAGTGACTCGCAGTTGTCTGTTGTGTACATCATATATTCGGCTGCCGGCCGATTTTCATGAGCGCAGTCATATTCGTATCAAAACATACAAAAAATGCATGCAACCTTCCTCCGCCTGTCGGGCTGCGCCGTGCAACCTGTAGACCGGAGTGACCATGAATCAACCTCTCACCACTGGCCAGCTGGCCCAACAGCTGCTGCGCTTTGAACCCGGCACAACCTGATTGGTGCACCTGTGGATAGCCGATGATTTCGAAGGCGTGGCACCGGAGCTAACGCCCGATGAGGTGCTGGCCTATGCCTCGCTCGATGCGG
This sequence comes from Pantoea sp. S61, assembly GCF_016625145.1. NCBI lineage: Bacteria > Pseudomonadati > Pseudomonadota > Gammaproteobacteria > Enterobacterales > Erwiniaceae > Pantoea > Pantoea sp. S61. The sequence goes on along the minus strand of NZ_JACVUO010000013.1, from coordinate 20,113 downwards.
ATACGAGTCTCAGCTGATATTTTCTGCGCCACTGCGCCGACACCATCCCTGCCGCACGGGTCGAAAAAGACCCGGCCTAATCATCAGAAAACCGCAGGCGGCGGGATAACCCGCCTTTCAGGTAATGAGAGCAATGACCGTACGGGAATTAAGGGCGCGGCTGGCCGCAGTCGGCGATGACAAGCTGTGCTGCGGCACCTTCTGGCTGGCAGAGGACTTTCTCAGCATTAACCCGGATATGACGCCGGATGAGATTGCGGCGGCCATGGAGTATGCCGAAGACCATCATGATGAAAACGAGGGATTTAACTGCTTGCATCTGGAGATGGCCATCGATGCTGTCTTGCTGGAGAAGGGAGGGGCATAGCGCTGCCCGGTATGCAGCTGCAGATCCTCTGATGTCGCCGGTCACGGCGGCATCACTGCAGGAATGAAAAAAGGTTGTCGCTGCGCTCCGCCTTCATATTCTCGAAGCCGGAGCGTCCGCTTTTCGCTCAAAGCCGACCTGACATCTCGCCAGTTGGTCCATTCCGTACCAGAAGCTCTAGTGCAATCAGCAATGCCTTAGTTGCGTAAAGAAATAGATGACGAGCAGTGTTTTGTTTACGTAAGGTAAATGCTCATTCCTCAGCCAACAAAAGGACTAAGCATGGGCAGGTTTCAGGGTAAACGTATACTGATCACTGGTGGTACAAGTGGTATGGGGCTGGCAGGCGCGCAGCGCATTATCACTGAAGGTGGTGATGTAGCTATTACAGGACTGAGTGAAGAAAGACTCGAACGCGCCCGTACTCTACTGCCTAAAACATCGCTTATTTTGAAAAGTGACTCTGCGAGCGAAGTTGACATCAATGCGCTAAAGGAAGCTCTTAGCGATTGGGGTTCACTTGATGGATTATGGCTCAACGCTGGCTTCGCGGAGGTCAGCTCTCCGGAATCTGTAACGGCGGATTCTTTTAATCGCATGATGAACGCAAATGTGCGCGGCCCGATGCTACAACTTGCCGCCCTATCAAAATCACTTAATTCAGGTGCATCCGTTCTGGTTACTTCGTCCTCTTCTACATACGAAGGTGCTGCTATGACAAGCCTGTATGCAGCGACGAAAGGCGCCGTTATCGCTATGGTCAAAAGCTGGGCATCTGCGCTGGCGGAACGTGGCATTCGCGCCAACACTTTGGTGCCAGGCCCAATTGAAACTAATTTCAGGCACTTTATGCCCGAGGAGTCGCGTCAGCAGTTTGAAGATTTCGTGTTAAGCCAGGTTCCTTTAGGTCGCGCAGGCACAGCAGAAGAAGCCGCTGCGGTTGCACTCTTCCTCCTGTCCGATGACGCATCCTATGTTACTGGCAGCCAGTATGCTGTAGACGGCGGGCTGGTACATTACTGATGCGTCTATAAGGGGTTATGAAATCTGTCGAATAGATTCAATAAAGTCTGCTATTCGCTACAGCGGATCTTGGCTGTTGTAAATGTCCGCTCCGTGCCAGAAGCAGACGTTTCCAAAATCTGCATGCATTGATCTTTCGAGACGAGCACTCACTGCATAGCCATGCAGTCGCGCAGAAATCATCAGGGGCGTTTTTCAGGGTTACGAACGGGGAAAGGTGTCGGAAACGGCCCTCTGGCCGCAGAATGGCGCTGAGGGCGTTTTAGAGGGGCGCGAAAGCACTTTTATGTTAAAAGAGAGTGTCCAGGCAATTGTGCCTGAAACCTGACGGAGCAGAAATGAGAACGCAAAAGCGATGCATGGGATACGTGGCGATTGTGGTCGATGACTACGACCGCGCCATTGAGTACTACACCGACAAACTGGGCTTTACCCTGGTTGAGGACACGCCGCAGCCGGGCAAACGCTGGGTTGTGGTGACGCCGAACCCGGAAAGCGACTGTAATCTTCTCCTGGCCCGCGCTTCAAACGAGCGGCAGGAGGGCTTCATCGGTAACCAGTGCGGCGGTCGGGTATTCCTGTTCCTGCAGACCGACGACTTCTGGCGTGACTATAACGCCATGAAGGAAAAAGGCGTCCACTTCTGCCAGGAGCCGCGGGAGGAGGAATACGGGATGGTGGTGGTGTTTGAGGACATCTACGGTAACCGCTGGGATCTCTACCAGAACGCGCAGCCCTGACAGCTCTGAGGCTGCGCACGTCCGGTGCGTGGCCGAACTCTTATGTTAAATTTAGTGGGCTATGACAATTTAAATCAATGACAGCAGGGAGCCAGCAGTGGAAAAATTTACGGTACGGCGCATCACCGAAAGCGATCTTGGCGACTTCAGAGAATTGAGGCTGGAGGCTTTGCGGCTTCATCCTGACGCCTTTGGTGCCTCTTACGAGGAATGCAATCATAAGCCACTGCAGTTCTTTGCCGAACAGCTGAGAGCCAGCCATGTTTTTGGTGGATACGATCACCATAATATTCTGCAGGGCATGATTGGCGTTAGCCGCAGCTCGCTACCTAAACTGAGCCACGTTGCAAATATCTGGGGAATGTATGTTCGCTCCGGGATGAGAGGGAGTGGCCTGTCATCTGGTCTCATGGAGGCGGCGCTGGAAGCCGCCAGCTCAGCTAAAACAGTGAAACTCTCAGTGGTTACCACTAACCGGTCTGCGTATGCGCTTTATCGTTCCTTCGGATTCAGCGAGTGGGCGACAGACACCGCTGCACTATGCGTTGACGGGGTATTTCATGACGAGTTCCTTATGAGGAGGAACTCTGAGACCGATTCATAACAGGGATGTTATGGTAAAAGCGAATGACTGGCTGGGTTATTGAACGCTGCCAGTCGTCCGTTATTTGAGAATGGCTGTGAGAAGGCTGCTGAATACGGACCCCGTTATGAAAGCGCGCTCCGTCGTCACTTCCTCTTTCCGCATGTCCGCCAGCCTGGCGAGCGCACTTTCGGCATCGGCGGCGCGAACCTCTTCAAACTGCTTTTCCCAGCCTTCACCGGCCAGTTGTGCGGCTTTTTCCGCGTCAGATCTTTCCAGGGCGGCGATGTGCTGACCTTTCTTAAAAAAGCAGAACTCCGGCATGGTGTACTCCGTGAACATGGTGGCAGTCATGAGTAACATATCTGAAGTGGGCTGATTTCGTACAGTGGATTCTGCCTGACGCGGTTCGGGCTCTGAATGCTATGTTTGATGTGATGAAACTTCAGTCGTTATCATCAGTAAATGTCTGTTTTTCGCTCAAAGCGGACCGCTGGGACTGACTTAGGGCAGTTTCGTGCAAACAGGGGAAGTTAGTAGAGAGCCCCACAAGTTACTGATATGATTTTAAAATTAATAAAAGGAGTGATGTATGGATACTGATACGATAGTTACGCTGTTTAAATACAAGCGCTGGATAGATATTGAAACTCTACAAGCGATTAAACAAATTGACGCGTCTTCTTATGCAGAAAAACGCCATCTGACGCTCAGATTAATGAACCACATACATGTGGTTGATATGATCTTCAGAGCTAATATTACCGGCGAGAAGCATTCCTACACTGCACTAAACACGCCAGAGACCCCCTCTGCTGATGAGCTTCTGATAACGATGACTAAATGTACGGACTGGTATATTCAACATATCAATTCTATGTCCCCCGTTGACCTGGCTGAAACAATTAAATTCCAATTTGTCGATGGCGGATCTGGTGAGATGAAGGCAATCGATATGCTCAATCATATTTTGTTTCACGGGACATATCATCGCGGCGCTGTAGGTTGGTTACTTTCAGAAAGTGGTGTAACCACACCCAAGGACGTACTGACTGTTTTTCTAAGAGACCATAACCACGAGTAACGAGTGACTGGGTCATGTAAATTTAAAATCTCATTGGCCCTTTAAGCAAAACTTGAGTGAATAAATGACCGTCTGCTCCTCGCTCATAGCGGGCATCAACATCAACCCGTACAGCTTTGAGATGGTAGTTATGGCTAATGCCGCAGATCCCAGTTTACGGATAACTATAAATTCTCAGACACAGACATGATGGCTGCTAAGTTTCCCACGCTCATAACGGTGAATCATCAGCATGGGGCTTTCACGCACGGGAGGAACACTTACCGACCCAAACCATAATGGATTGGCAGGGCAGACCGAACCACAGATGTTTGCCGGGATCCCCGCAAAGGTGCCACCAACAGGGCGGTGAACGTGTCCTGAAGAAACAGCCAGCAGCCTGTCCGGGTATCTGCTTATCAGCTCTTCAAACTCACTGAGTCCCCTGCATATCGTTTCATCCAGAGTAGGTATCCCGGAAGGAAAAATGTGATGGTGAAGAAACAGCAGAACCGGAGCATCATCAGTCTCGGCAAGTTGATTTTCCAGCCATCCCATGCGTCCCGAAAGTGACCCATAATTCTGTTCTCTGACGGTTGAGTCCACGCCCGCCAGGCAAATTCCGCCTGCGTTGTGACTGAAGTGCAGCAACTCTCCCTGTGAGTCAGGTAACCAGCGTTCGTTACCCCACGTCTTTCGCATACAGCCTCTATCGTCTGAATTACCAGGTAGTATCAGGGTGGGGTAAGCCTGTTCTTCCAGTTGCGCAGCTATCCGGACGTATCCCTCATCCCAGCACCCCTCCGTCAGGTCACCACTCAGAACCATTATGTCCGGCCCCACCTGTTCAAGCCACGACAGCACCTGCTCCAGGTGATCATTATCGGGAGCGGCGTGGATATCTGTTATCTGCGCTATCAGCATGAATACCTCACGATGAGCCGATACCGGCAGTGAATTCAGCATCAGAACCGAAAATTTTTCCGGAGTTAAGTACGCCATAGCACCAGTGAACCAGCTTTCGCATCACTGCCCCGATTGCCACCATTCTGGGCTTACCCCGCAGTAAAAGCTCTTCATAGAAGCTGCGCATCCTCTTATTACAGCGTCTGGCACAGAGTGCCGCCATATACAATTTTGCCCGCAGTTGAGGTGGTCCGATTTTAGACATCCTGGCTTTACCACGCACGGACGTCCCCGATCGTTTTTCAATGGGTGCCACGCCCATAAAGGCGGCAACCTGGTTTGCTGACTCGAAATCATGGCTCCGCAATACGATCAGCATGTTCATGCCCAGCTGAGGACCCACTGCCGGTATAGAAGTCAGAAGGTCATAGTCTTGTTGCAGCGATTCGTGCGCTTTAATGTGCGTTTTAATCAGCTGCTCAGTGGCTTTCACCTCTTCCCTGAGGATTCTGACCATCCGCAGGCACGAGCTGACAATGTCAGGTGGCGTATGCGTATTCTGGTATTTTTCCAGCCGATTTTCTTCACGTACGGCGTCGCTCAGCAACGCATCACGACGGCGGATAAGCGCGCTGAGATACCGGACTTCATCTGAAGGTGGCAACCAGCGCTGGGGCTTTTTCAGTAATGCATAGCAGGCCAGCATGTAAGCATCCACTTTGTCTGTTTTAGTCAGAATGCCCATGCCCCGCGCAAAATCCCGGCTGCGGTGAGGGTTAGCCAGTGAAACGCATCCTCCTGCCTCATGCAGAGAAAATGCAAGGCGTTCGTGGTAAACGCCCGTCGCTTCCATAATCAGATGAACGTCACCGGGGCCGCAGTGCTGCAGACGCAGCCAGCGAAAAATATTAGCCGCGGCGGTGCGGTCATTTCTTATTTTTTTGTTCGAATTCGTCCCTTTATGCCGTCATAAAGCATGCAGAGATCAAGGGTGTCTTTACTGACGTCTATGCCTACAGGAAACATCATCATTCTCCTCTCACAGTGACAGTCACGCCTGTTCGCTTTGTACATACGGAGTCGTGCTCCCGGTAACCGTTCAACAAAATGTGCTGGCGTGAAAGGTGAAACAGAGGGCCATAAGCTGCCAGACAGGATCAGAAATCGTCCTCAGGGAGGGGACTGGCTCACTCTGTTTCGTGTGATGGTAGCTAATCACCGCATCATGTTAGATACAAGGGAGGGGTTGGGCTTGCATGAACATAACGCTCTGTAACCGGCTCTGCCGGGCTCACGGCGCCCGATGGCCATGGAGCCGTCCTGAACGGTTTCTGGCGCCTCAATGACGCATACGCGTCATTCAGAAAGCTAGCTGCGCACTGCTCGCTACCCTTTGTAGCTACCTGAAGTAAAAATTCAGCAAGCTTACAGCATTTGAAAATATTTCATATTCTTAACTATTATCGTTATTTTAATAAATTTGCAACATTGGTATAACGGTGTCTCATTAGTTGATTACGGAAGGAGTCATTATATGAGCATTAATCATCAAGGAACATTATTAATTGATTCTAAAGATATTATTCTTAGACCGTTTACAAAAGCTGATGCGGGTAAGGTCTATGAAAATTGGGCTTCAGATCCTGAAGTAACCAAGTATCTGACCTGGAGCGCCCATAAAGACATTAATGATACTAATGGCATTGTCAGTGGTTGGGTTGATAATTACCGTAGTAAAGAATTCTACCTCTGGGCATTAGAGCTGCGCAGTTCAGGAGATGTCGTGGGCTCAGTGACACTAAGTCATGTAGATAATTTCAGAGAAAGCGCTGAACTTGGAATCGCATTATCACAAAAGGTGTGGGGTACTGGGGTAGGAACGCGCGCTGCCGGGCTTGTCATTAGTCATGCATTTAATGTGCTTAACCTCAAGAGGATCTCTGCAAATCATCAGCCAGACAATCATGCATCTGAAAAACTACTCACCAGACTCGGTTTTAAACTTGAAGGTGTTGCCCGGGGTTATACAAAAAACAAAGATGGAGAGCTAACGGATGTTGTCCAGTATGGATTACTAAAGGATCCAAGGGTAAAAGAAACAAGCCGTTTCAGAACAGAACAAACTTGGAAAGATACACGCAATCATTATCTGAAAGTACTGGGTAAACCATGGTATCAATTATTGGCTGAACTACAGAACACACTTTCTTTTGCTACTTTTGACTTTTACAACCTACGAAATTTAAAAACTCTTCACCTGCCCATTACGACCGGATCGATCTCCAGTCCGATGGGGAAAGGCAGTGACTCACTTCCGGTTAAGGTAAAAATGTTCGAGCAGGATGTTTATCTCGCTGACTCAATGCAGTTTATGCTTGAATACGGTACAAGATTGTTCGGTAATGGTGCATGGTACATTATGCCATCTTTCCGGGGGGAAGATAACGATAAGCGTCATCTCTCTCAATTTTATCATAGTGAAGCTGAAATACCGGGAACGATAAACGATGTGATAACACTTGTTGAAGATTATCTTGTTCATCTCGCCAGGCATATTTTGCGTCGCCATGGTGACGTGTTAAATGAAAAGGTAGGTGATATATCGCATTTAATTTCTCTTGCGGAGAAAAACACACCTTTCATAAAAATAACATTAGATGAAGCTGATGATATACTTAAAGAGCTATCCCCGGAGAATTACTCCAGCTACATTGAAGACGTAGGTGAATTCAGAAACTTAACTCATGCAGGTGAACGACGTCTTATACAGCATTTTGGGGGGTTTGTATGGGTAACTAACTATGACATTCTTAGCGTTCCATTCTATCAATGCAGGGATCCCAAAAAACCGCATTCTGCACTGAATGCCGATTTATTATTTGGTATTGGCGAGGTTGTAGGAGCAGGCGAGCGTCATAGCGATGGTGCCGGAGTGAGAAAAGCACTCGAGGAGCATCAGGTCGCACCTGATGATTATGAGTGGTATATCAGAATGAAAGAGGAATACCCGGTAAGAACTGCAGGCTTTGGCATGGGGATTGAACGGTTTTTGATGTGGGTAACCAGAGAAAACGATATACAGGATTTCCAGTTGCTTCCACGTGTTAATGGTGAAAATATTGTACCTTAAATGACCGCTAACGCTACCAAATGGTTGCGTTAGCTTTTCTCATTATGTAGGGAGGGGAATTGTGCTCAAAAGCAGTGCAGCTGTCAGATACACTGGCATAATGTACTCCGGTGTAAGGATGTTGATTGGAGCATTTTCTGTTATATACATGCTCCAGAATGGTCTTTCCGTAGGTCAGGTGGGTCTGCTAAAGACCTTCCAGGGAATTATTATCGTCTTTTTGGATATACCTCTTTCCTATTTTTCTGACCGTTATAGCAGAAAGTTTTCTATCAGTGTCAGTATCCTTTTTTCCTCTGCATGGTTGCTTACGATGGGAGTGGCTGATAATTTTTGGTTTTTCATGCTGGCCGAACTCTTCAATGCCTTATCTTTGGGAATGATGAGTGGTACATTCGATAGCTATCTTTATGATCACAGTAAAAATGAGAATAGTAACATCTCATCTCAAAAGATATTTTCTTTATATTATAAATATCAGTTTATGTTTATGGGGGTGACGTCACTTATAGGAGCGACTGCTTACTTCTATATAGGGAATTTGTCTATTTTTATATCATCACTCTTGATGTTTGCTGTTTTTTTAATGTCAGTCTTCTTACCTTCCGACCGTGATTTTAAGAGTAAGGGAAAATCAGAGTTTTTTTCCTTTGCCATGCTGTTTAACGGTATTGGTAAGATATTTGTAGGCCGTGAAGGTTGGTTAATTTTACTGACAGTCATAACATCTTCCTTCTTCCTTCAGTCTCTCATTCAATACTGGCAGGTTATAGCGGGAGAGGATCTTCCAGAAAATGGGCAAGCTATAATTCTGGGCGTGGTTTTCTTTTTTATTATGCTTGCACAGTCTGCAACAGGATTTGTAACAGAGACGCTACCATCATCTTCTAATGCTAAATTTCATTTAATTTCCTTTCTCGCTGTTGTAACTTCGTTATTGTGTTCTTTTTATTACAACAACATATATATATCAGCAATATTTCTCTGTATTATATTTTTTTATATTAATTTTGTTCAAATTATTTCTTATGCACGGTTAGTATCTCACACAGAAACCAGTCTACGATCTGTCACATTATCTACTATTGCAACTGTAAATAAGATAGTGATGTTTGTCATGATTGCACCATTCGGTTTTTTACTGCAAAGGTATGACTGGTTATTCATAATCGCTATTTTTGTAATTATCACACCTCTGTTTTTCTTATATTTCAGACGTGGCAGGTGAAAATTATGCAGTCCTTTATTGGATTGTTTTTCTGCCCTTAAAGGTTATGCTCAATCATGAAGACTACGTCTGAGCGGGTCAGCAAACTATGGAAGTGAGTTTCATATCAGGGCAGATGAGGATTACATCCCGGCTGCGCTTATGTCCATGCGTTACATGCCGATAATCAGTATGTGTCTCACCAGGTGCATATAACCGATACTGCAACTGATTGTGCTTATGGCTCCCTCCGGGAGCCATTTTTTTATCCAGATCAGTTTGCCCCTGAGAATAGGCTCATCATGAGCAGAGCGTCGCCACTTCTGGTGTACCGCTAGATCCCCACTACACTGTCTGCACAATTTCAGCATATAAGAGCGCATATGAAATACCAGGCATCAGGCGTTATATTGATAGCGTTGAGTTACACAGCAGCAGCTGTTCCACCCTCTCCGTCCTGGCCATCCTGCGACATCAGTGTGCAGCATGGTATCATGGCTGATAATGGCAGCAGCGACAGTGACTCGCTGTTGTCGCATATTTCTCTGCGCGTAAACGTGATTCAGGCCGATGCCGGTACTGCCTGCAAGGCAGGAAAACTGTCAGAATCGCAGACGGAAATGATCTGGCATCATGCTGACCGCATCCGTGCGGATACCGGGCGCTACGCGCATGAACAGGGCTCTCTCAGCGCTGCTGAACACGCCAGTTTTGACAGAGAGCTCGATGAGGTCGCCGGACGGCTTTGTGCCCGCATCCTTCAGCCCGTCAGGGGGTAGAGTCCGGCCACATTTTTTTCCCTGACTTCAGTACCCTGTAGCATGGGAGGAAGTAGATGAAAATCGAGACTGATCTTAATGACAATCTTTTCGATGAAGCCTGCAGTCTGACCGGAATGTGCTGCCTGCTGATGGCCATAGACGGAGAAGAGATTAACCGGACTCAGCTGACATTGGAGCTGATGCGCCTGCACGGAACCTGCATCGGGCAGGCGGGACAGTGCCCTCCGCCCCTGCTTTTGCCATTGAGGAGCTGACTGAAGAACCGGATGAAGACACCGGGGATGACGAATAGTGAGTTTGCCGGCTGATTGGTATATCTGAATCTATCCCCGCAATAGTTCTTCAGCCAGCCTGCCGTCTGGCGGCCCCCTTCATTTACGTGAAGCCTTCCAGTCACTTAAACTGTGTGTCTGATATGCTTCCGCTTCCCGGGAACACTGCATTAACGGAAATTTTATGGATAAAGGTAACCTTAACGTCAGTCATTTAGCCTGGTGCGGGCTTATTGCCCTGTACACGGCCCGCCTTGACGGGCAGGTTAATTCTCCCGCGCAGGAAAATCTCTTCCTGACCCGCTGGCTTGCCACGGCAGAAAAGCAGCGGCGCTTCGCAAAGGAGCTGGCCAGCGATATCACCTGGTTGCTGCGGGAGGGCCGTGAAAAAGGGCTGCGCGCGGATCTGCCCGGTAAGCTCGATTATCTCTGGCGGGCCGGTAACGGTAACCTGAAGGCGCAGAATGACCTGTTCCGGCTACAGCACGCGCTGCAGGCAGTTAAGCTGACCGGCTGGATTTACATGGTGCTGGCAGACAGCGAATGGAGCGGGCGCCGCCAGCTCCGTCTCAGTCCGGCCGTGTCAGGTATCTATCTTAACCGTAACGGGCTTGATTCAGGCTTCGACGAGCACGGTCAGCAGCGCATCGCCCTTCCCGCCCGCATTACCGGCGAGCTGAACGCGCTGGATACGCTGCTGAACCGCTCAGGCTGGCGCCGCGTAAAGGCGGAAAGCGACGATGCTATGCTGCATCATCTGGTGGCAGAGAAATTCAGTGAAGCCTGATCATGATCTGCACGTACTGCTGACCTCTGTGCAGAAAAAACCTTACTGACCAGCCTTTCTCTTAAGTCCGGCGCTGGCAATGATTTCTTTCAGCGCGTCTGTTTCCATCGGTGGCGTTGACCGGTGAACCATGGCGTGACAGTTCGGGCAGAGCGGGACCATATCATTCACCGGATCGGGCCGGTAATTTTCCCCCACCGTATGCAGCGGAATACGGTGATGGACGTGGATGAAGTTCCGTCCGGCTTCCCCGTAAAACTCCTCAAAGCTGAAGCCGCATCCCTGACACCGGTAGCCATGGTGTTGCAGGCAGGCTTTTCTGGCGGCAGGGTCGCGCTCATAGGCATTCACGAGGATCTGCGTTTTTGCACCTTCACTGTACGAGGCTGACGCCGATAACTCCTCGGGCAGGTACTGTGCCTCCCTGCAGGCGTACCAGACGCCCTCCTCCTGAACGAGGTAGCGCAGCTGCAGATGATGGCTGAATTTCTTTATCCTTGATATGTCCTCTGAATATTCAGACAGGCTGTGGCCCATAACGAACGTGTACAGCTCATAACCCTGCTTCACATATTCCAGATGCTCCAGCGCCTGAACGTACCCTGGCTGGCGGCGTTGTTTCCCATCACGCGAAACGAACTTCCAGGAGGTACGTAATATAACTTCTCGTTCTTCTCCCGCTTCCGTGTCCCATGCACCGAAGATGACCTTCATATCGTTGTGATCGATGAACGACCAGCTCCACGTCCAGTTTGCGCAGGTCGCGCCCTTCGATAAGATAAACTGTTTTCTGTTCATAACATTTTCATGAGTACGCTGAGGCTGGCTACCTTATCAGGAGCAGTGAATGAATTTCTATCAGAAGCTGAGTCAGCCCGCCGTCAGGGCAGAGATGGCTGAAGAATGGGGGCTCGCTGCCTCGCAGTGGCAAAAGCTGCTGACCGTGCCCGCCGCTTATCCCTGGCGGATGTGGATCCGTGGCAGGATAAGCTACTGCAGAGAACGTGCCTCAGCGCCGCCCCGCCGGCACTGAGTCCATAAGCAGACTTTACAAACCGGTACGGCTGGCGTGCCGGTCACAACGGAGTAAATGAATGGCCTTCCAGAGCCCGGCCCAGAATTACAGAGAGACGCGCCTGAACCTGGGAGACCTCGTCAGCCTCTCTCCGTACTCCACCTACCTGATGCGCAGCGACAGCGATTTTCCTGACGCCGGCATCGTGAAAGGTTCAGTGCTGGCCATTGATCGCGCGCTGACCGCGACGCATGGCCAGCTCATTGTTGCCGAGGTGGAAGGCGAGCTGACGCTGCGGCGTCTGCTGCTCAACCCCGTTCCCGCCCTGCAGGCGCCGGATGCGGATGAAACCGTCACGCTGATCGACGTGAGCCAGCCGCTGCCGGTCTGGGGCGTGGTGGCCTATGCCCTCACCGACGTGGCCGGGCTGGGATTCAGCGGACCCGCCGGAGAGTGACCATGTTTGCCCTTGCGGATGCCAACAACTTTTATGCCTCCTGCGAAACCGTGTTCCGTCCCGACCTGCGCGGCAGGCCCATCGTCGTCGTCTCTAACAACGACGGGTGCGTGATTGCCCGCTCGGCAGAGGCGAAGCGGATGGGCATTAAAATGGCCGCCCCGCTGTTTCAGAACGAGCGTTTCTTCCGCGAGAACGGCGTGCACGTGTTCAGCTCCAACTACGAGCTGTACGGTGACATGTCGGCGCGCATGATGGCCATACTGGGAGAAATGGCGGCGGGGCAGGAAGTCTATTCCATCGATGAGAGCTTTCTGGACGTGACCGGGATTGGCAGCCTGATCCCGCTGGAGTCGTTCGGCCAGCAGATGCGTGCGCGCATCTGGCAGGAAACGGGGCTGATTATCGGCGTGGGCTTCGGGCCGACCAAGACGCTGGCCAAGCTCGCCAACCACGCGGCCAAGAAGTGGACGAAGACAAACGGCGTGGTGGATTTGTCCGAACGGAGCCGGCAGCGGAAGCTGCTGCAGCTGACTGACGTCAGCGACGTCTGGGGCATCGGGCGGCGCATCAGCGTGCGCATGAACCAGCTGGGCATCACCACGGCTCTGCAGCTGGCCGACAGCAACGTCAGCATGATACGAAAGAACTTTGACGTCATCACCGAGCGCACCGTGCGCGAGCTGAACGGAGAGTCCTGCCTGGCGCTTGAGGACGCACCGCCGCCGAAGCAGCAGATAGTGAACTCGCGCTCCTTCGGGCAGCGCGTCACGCATCTGGAGGATATGCAGCAGGCGGTGGTGCTTTACGCCACGCGCGCGGCGGAGAAGCTCAGGGAGCAGGACTCGCGCTGCCGGCACATCAGCGTATCGATAGCCACCGGCCGTCACGGGGATGAACCGCAGTACTCGAACACGGCATCGTGCATCTGCGACTACCCGACGAACGATACGCGGGACATTATTGACTCAGCCCTGCGGGGACTGAGCACCATCTGGCGTGACGGATACAGGTACGCGAAGGCTGGCGTCATGCTGAGTGACTTTTATCAGTCAGGCGTGGCGCAGTTCGATATGTTCAGCGAACAGCTGCCGCGTGCCAACGCTGACGCGCTGATGGCGGCGCTGGACGGCATCAACCGTTCGGGCCGGGGAAAGGTGTGGTTTGCGGGTCAGGGGGCTCAGGACAGCAGCTGGCAGATGAAGCGGGAAATGCTGTCGCCCCGATATACGACCCGGTTTAGAGATATACCGGCGCTAAAGTGAATGTGTGACTCAGTATAAAGGGAGCGTCAATAGTGAGAATAACCACGTAAGTGATTTATCAGGATAAAAGAAAATATTCCGCATTCTGATACTCAGAAATTTGGTGACTGATTGTAGCGGCCGGATAGTTGTCTGGCACTGTATTACAGTGCCAATATGCTGGCATTAACTGGGAATATCCATCCTTCAGGATATGCTAAAATTTGTACTCCCAGAAGATAACAGGCCAGAGAGGGACATCAGGCATCGTATCTTAGTAAATTTTCCCGACTCCTGTTCCATAATGTCATTAATTGCCCAGAGCTTTGCTTAACCCATTCCGATATTATTTTCAGGGACTCCGGAATGAATGTAGCACCCTGGCTCCCCATGAGTCTCCCGTCACCAATAGCGAAAACATGCGCACTGTTCCGTTTTCTGAAAACAATGGCAGGTTCAGCGTCAGGTTCAGGGCATATAATCAGAATTTCCCCGCCTGTAAAATCTTCTTCCTGCAACATTCCGTTCAATTCTATAAACTGCTCGACAGTAATAGAGTACAGACCTGATTTTTCAAGCTCTGAACGTCCGTGCAACTCGAAGTCATAGGGAACGTATACATCAGGTTTTTCCATGAACTCAACGGAAAGAATACGCTCTATGGGGAGCGTTTCTGTATGAATATACCAAGTGTCATGTTTCAATTTGGGGCTCTTTGTCCATCTCTTGAGTTCACTGTCAGAAAGACTTTCTGTTTTAACCCAGCCCTGGATGCCAAGTACCGTACCCCATAGTGTCGGTTGCTGATATTCGCGTAAAAGTTTTTTAAAAGGGTAAAACGTGTCTTGCTGCTTAAGCCAGGCTGAGTCTACTGTCAGTCGGATAAGTCTTTTGTTATGAGTTCCTCTGATCGGGCTACTAGCATCCTGACCTCCTGCTTTTAATAGAAAATCTTTATCCGTTTTGGTAAGTACTTCTGTGCCATCTACTAAGCCGTGACCATAGGGCAATGGGTAGGAAGTGTACCAGCTATGGCCATAAAGCATTTTTCCATCACTTAGTTGGAAATAGCCTTTATTTATTCCTTCCGACGTCAAAATGCTGTGTAGCATTGCAACTCCTGTAAAGTGATACAGTTTCATTTTTTATATCCTTATCCAGTTATGACAGTTACTAAAAAATCTATCTAGGGTCTATACAGCCATGGACTAAGCAATCGGCGCGCCTCTATGGTTGTTCACATTTCTTCAATTTCGTTCGCATCTAGTGCAGCTGCAATACGCTCTGCCTGCCAACGACTGACTATCCTGATCAAAAAACCTGATAGATGTTTATTTACTGAACAGGTTTTTCAGTTTTATAAAGCGACCAGATTCGTTTTACCTGGCTGATGCTACAGCCTGCCAGGGTGGCCGTCCGACCTATTGTCATGCCGGATTCACGAAGCGCAATAATACGCTCGTGAGTTTTGTTATCTGGCTTTCTCCCTTTGTATTTACCCGAGGCCTTTGCCAACTCAACGCCCTGTCGCTGCCTTTCCCTTCGGGTTTCGTAGTCGTCACGCGCCGCCTGCAGGGCTACCTTAAGCAGCATGTCCTGAACGGACTCCAGTACGATTCTGGACACGCCGTCCTGGCCTGCGGCCAGCTCAGACAGATCCACTATGCCGGGGATGGCCAGCTTCGCCCCTTTGGCCTTTATCGAACCGATAAGCTGCTCAGCCTCACTCAGGGGAAGACGGCTGATGCGGTCAATTTTCTCGGCAACAATCACCTCCCCGGGTTGAAGATCGGCAATCATGCGTTGGAGTTCTGGCCGGTCCAACCTGGCACCAGATGCCTTTTCTTTATATACACCCGCGATATAGAAGCCCTTACTACGCGCATCTTCAATAATACTGTTCTGCCGCGTGAGTTCCTGTTCATTGGTACTGACCCGAAGATAAACCCTGGCAACATTCATCTTCTTAAATACCAGATTTAGGTGGAGTGGATATATTGGTTGGTTCTTTTCTAGCCTTAAGCTCGGCCTTTGCGGCTTCTTTGAACTCCTCAACGTCAAGGGATCTCTCGCCTAAAGTCCATAAAAATGTGTATAGAACTTCTATAGTTCCCGCATCGATATCTAATAATTTTTCAATATAATCATCACCATATAAACTTAATACGCCTTTGAAGTCTTTTTCTTTTTCCACTTTATTTTTTCTCTGTTCCTCCATTTTTTCCAAAGATTTAACCATCTCATCTTTAGGCTTGAGGACAAATTTGGGTGGCTTCGGCACAATGTAGATTTGGCCTTTAGTATTATCCCATCCAATGCAATAAAAAATTCCGCAGACTTTATCTCCATTCAACATTCTTTCTGCTTGCTCGTGAGTAATCACGATGTTCTCTTTTTTTGCTGATTCTAAAACATCCTGAACAGTGTATGCCATGGTATGTCCTGCCTAAGCGTTAATGTGAATTTGATGGCTAAATTAAGTATACTCAAAATAGCCTGCTGGTTTTAGCTGGTCAATAATGACATCTGCAATCTAAATTGGCCACATAAATGTTGGCTACTTTAAATAGCCATATAGTTTCTATTGTAATGATTGCTTATAATAATTATAAGAATGTTGATTATTTTGTGTTACTTTGTTTGAACTATGATTGAGATTTAGAATGAGCCCGTTATTCCAGACAGCGCAGCACCTCTCGCTGGCTTAGGTAGCATTACAGCTGGGTGATAGAAATCATGTAGATTATTATCTTATTCAAATCACCGAATGAGACATTAAGCCTTTCAATTTAAGACAGTTTTGAACTATTGATGAAAATCCTTTTTCAATGCAGAATACCGGATTTAGGAGAAAGGATTTTCATAAATGAGTAATATCAATAAATTGATACTTTACAGGATGATGAAAGCCGATTCAGGGGGAAGCCCAGCTCTACCGGGATCTTCCATAGATCGAGACTGTCTAGGTGTTCGCTTTAAGCATGTAAGCAAAAGAGATGAACGAAATCCTAGAGTTGATGTCTATATTGACGATAATGGCATTGTGAGTGTGAAGAACAACGGCAAATTCCAAGGCCTATCTCTAACAATCCCGCCTATCGCGAACATACCCGAATTTATGCTCGATCCTATGAGAGGGCTCGTGCGATTCACTATCAATCGTTTGTACTTTGAAAATCATGCTCACTTAATGTACATTGAAGACACGCATGCGCATGCTATGATAGTACCGAAGTATGACATGCTCATAACTGACTTTAACAGATATCTGGCAGACACCGCACCGTTGTGGGAGGTGGATGATGACGATGACAAAGACTGACTACAAAGCACGATTCAATACCATACTCTTGGAGAGTAGTGACCCCTATGAAATTTTTTCACTGTGTGATGACATGGTGAGTGCTCATGGGCGTCAGGGCGGCGTTTTAGCTTATACCTTGATGAACGAAGTTTACAAAAGTGGTCTAACAGGAAATGCCAAAGAGGCAGCCTTAGATGTACTTGAAGCCTTAACAGGCTATTGTGCTGACCCAATTGGGACCGCTGATTATCACCTCACCAACCATGCAGCATAATGAATTTAATTTTCATTATGCTGTAATATTTCATTCCTGTTCAGTAATTTTCTGAATGACATATTTTATATAAGTACATCATACAATATCCTACGTCGATTTTGATATATGACTTACATAACAACTTTCCTCTGAATCTATTAAAGGAAGATGTGTCGGTCGGCATTATCAACTTGCTATTAAGAATTCCTAATTGTTCACTAGCCCTTTTAAATAACTTTCTTCTCATAAAATTAAAAATTATTTGAACCTCCTGTACAACCAGATTTTATCTTTAATAAATTTCATTTACTATAACCCTACCCTGCCCTGCCCTGCCCTGCCGCAACGATAACTGACTATTCTTTTAAATACACATTGTGTATACGTTGAATCCTCTATGGGTGCATTAAAGGAATCTTAAGTGTATCTATCGTGTTGCTGTTGCGTACGCAAAGTGGTTGCATAAATTTTCTTCCAGTGATATAAATCCTTCTGTTTATAGATATGCATTGCATACTCAATGTGAACCCGAAGTGCGCAGTTTGTGGATTCAATGTGCGCCTGATAAGCATATACAAGGTGGCAATTATGACAGTTATTGTTATGGCACATAATAAAGGCGGGGCAGGCAAGACAACGTCGGCGGTACATGTATCAGGCGAACTGAAACCTAAGAAAGCCCTCGATCTAGATACTCATAAGGGGCTTTCAATCATTCACGGCCTCCGTCCAAACGATAGACAAATTCCAATATCAATACCTGAGACACAACAAGAATTAGTGCATGAAATAAGCTTGTTCAAAGATAAAGAAGATATCTTGTTTATTGACTGTGGGGGATTTGACTCTGATATGACCCGTACAGCGGTTGCTTATGCAGATCTTATTATTGTTCCTGCAAAGGATTCTCTTACTGAGAGGATAGGCTTGATGAGTTTTGACAGAGTATTGGGAGAAATAAGTGAAATCATTGGTCAGCATGTAGAAGCCCATTTGTTCCTGTGTAAAACGAATCCGAATAAAAAACATTATCCAAAACTTGAGGCGCTGCTTCCCTCATTTAAACATATTAAATTAATGAAGAGTCGCCTTTCATATCGAACTCAAGATTTTGAAGAAACAATTGAAACCGGTTTTGGCATAACTGAGTCAGTTCATGGGCGCGTCACTGCAGGCGGTAAAGAGGTGATTTCGATGGTTGAAGAAATGCTTGAGATTGTCAAAAGCAGATAAAAAACTTACACAATAGATACTCGAAATGAGTCTGTTGTATACTCAATGTGAATTCATTGCATATCCATTAAATATCTATTGAGAGTATAGGGTGTATACATGACCAAGAAGCTTGATTTCACGAATCAACACGAAAAACTCGCTGGGCTAATGAGTTCTGCAAAACTAAAAACCTCAACCGCCCCAGCAGATAAAACCAGCGATGAAACTAAGACATTCGCAAAAAGCAAAGCCCGTAGCAAAAATCTTAGAGCTGTGCCTGAAACCTACTTTGAAGCCCACGCGCAACTCAAAGCCTCGAACAAAACATCGTTGGATTTTAGTGCATACATTCTGGAAGCTCTGCGTGAAAAGCTCGAGAATGACGGGGCGCTTGATAACTGATTCGGCTACCACATTAACCTGTAAATGTAAGTATCTATTGTGATTACTTTAAATATCTAACGTGTATTCATTGTAATTACTTTAGATCCTTCTTGTGCATTCATCGTGTCTGCTTGATTAGAGATTCGAGGGGTAATAGATCAATTCGGAGCATGCTGGCGACTAAGTGACTCGCGCTACTGGAATGTCACTCCAGCGAGTAGTCCACGCCGGACTTAGCATCTCCCGCTTCATCTTCCATTCAGTACTGACGCCCTGACCCGCAAACCACAGGTTACCGAGTCCGGACTGGTTAATGCCGTCCAGCACCTTCATCAGCTGCGCACTGTTCGGACGTGGTCCGTCCTCATCGAACAGGCTCAGCTGGCTGACGCCGTTCGGGGTGAAGTCATCGAGCATAATGCCGGCTTTCATGTAGCGCCTCCCTTCCAGCCAGATGCGGTCCAGGCTGCGCATGGCCACCTCAATGACGTCACGGGTGTCCTGAGTGGGCACTTTCAGGTTCTCGCCGGCGCTGTTGCCATAAAACACCTCGCCGGGGGCATGAGGTGACGTGCGGATAAAGATGCCGACGCGGCGGCAAAACTGGCGTTCCCCGCGCAGCTTTTCGGACGCGCGCGTCGCGTACTGGCAGAGCGCCTGCTGCATGGCTACTTTTGACGTGATGCGCTCGCCAAACGATCGCGAGCAGACGATTTGCTGTTTTGCGGGCGCGAACTCTTCCAGCGGAATGCAGGATTCGCCGTTCAGCTCCCGCACCGTGCGCTCCAGCACCACGCTGAAGTTTTTCCTGATGAGGGCAGGGTGCGCGCGCGACAGCTGCAGGGCATTTTCAATGCCCATGATGTTCAGCTTCTTCGCGATGCGCCTGCCGACGCCCCAGATTTCTTCCACCGGCTGATTCTGCAGGAGCGTGGCGGTCCGCTTCGGGTTGCCCGTGGTCAGCGCCAGCACGCCTTTAAACTGCTTCCACTCCTTGCTCGCCCACTGCGCGCTTTTGGCCAGCGTTTTGGTCGGGCCCATGCCCACGCCGACTGTCAGTCCGGTTGTGGCCATCACGTGCGCGCGCAGGCGCCGCCCGAAGTGCTCAAAGTCTTCGCAGCCATCAATGCCGGTTATGTCGAGAAACATCTCGTCTATCGAGTATTGCTCCACCTTCGGCGTCATTTCTTCCAGCGCCGTCATGACCCTCTGCGACATCGAGTGGTATAAGGCGTAATTTGAGCTAAATACATGTATTTTCTCAGAATAACCTTCATTTTTTATCTGAAACCACGGCGCGCCCATTTTAATGCCCAGCAGCTTTGCGTCTATGTTATTTGGAATTGACTATATTTCATACAACACATGCTGATTTTAG